>JAKIVX010000005.1 GCA_022750335.1 Thermoplasmata archaeon
CGAAGGATCTCGGCCAGTCGAACCGTTCCCTTGGTCCCGGCCAGTGCGCCGGCCTCGTCCTCGAACGTCATCGCGCCGAGGTCGAGAAAGCTGCCCTCTTCGAGTGTGTCCGAGCCGTGGTGCCGCCGGAGAATACCGCTTTTTTTCATCATGGACGCGTGCCCCGCTACCGGGAGCATCGAGTGGGGGTCGCCTCTTAAGACTACTGTTCCACGACCGGTGCCGTCGGCTTGGGAGGGCGGGGGAACCGAAGGCAGAAGGTGACCCGGTAGACGTCGTGCCCGTCCTTGCGACCGAACAGGGTCGCAGACTCCTTTAGCGAGGCTCCAAATCGCTGCTTGGCCAGTCGCGCCATCGCCCGCGCGGCGAGGGTGTCCGTGAAGAAGCAATCGAACCCCTCCGGAAGCGGCTCGAGCCAGGAGACGGCCCGCTTCCAATCCGGACGGGCCTCGTTGAGCAGCCGGTTCCACTGGGTCTCGAGCCGGTCCCGAAGGACCGGGGATTTCTCGAACGGTCCCTCGGCCGGACCTCGGAGCTGGAGGGTCGCGGTGAAGTATTTCCCACTCTTGTGACTGCAGTCCGGGCAGGTCCGGTGCTCGATCCGGACGGACATCGGGATCCGGACCGTACGCTCGGCTCCGCGGAAGCCGACCCGGGCCTGTCCTTCGTACTCCCGGACCGTCGGGGTGTACGATTTTTCCTCCCAGTCGACCCGTCGCAAGCCGGCCTCCGCGTGGACCTTCACGTGGGGGGTGAGGTCAGTCGCGGTGAGGACCGTGCTCGACCCCGAGCCCTCCCACCGAACCCCCACCGGTCGGGCTCCGCACGTCGGACAGATCGTCACCACGACGCGTTGCGGGGCCGACACGAGGACGGCCCGATTCGCGGCGCACTCGGAACAGACTCCGTCCACCAGCGGTCGCCCGGTGGCGCCGCAGACGACACAGAACTCGGAATCGGTCATGCCGCGCCTCAGCCGACCATGGCGATGATCTCGGCGTGCGGCACGCCTCCGAGCTCCCCCGTGCCTCCCGGCTCGATGTACCCTTCCTCCTCCGCGAGCCGGGTCACCCGTGCGCCGAGGAGATTCGCGATCGTCGCCCGCTGGAGGGCCCAGAGAAGCTCTTCCCGGGAGACGCGGCGTTCGCCGTAAAAGTGGGAGTCCACTTGGACGGTCCGCCCGGCGTCGCCCACCGGGAGTTTGCGGCCGATCAGCTCCGCGTCACACGCGGCCAGGACGAACTCGGTCCGGACGCGGTGGACCCGCATCACGAACCCGGCGTCCGAAATTTCGGTCGGCATGAGGACGTTCCCCAACAAAAGGCCACGGACAGGGATATAGGAAGATTGCCTCGTCGGGCGGCCTAGAAGCGGACGAGTTGGTATTGATTCGCCCGAGGTTCGATGACCTCGCCCTGGTTCCGGAGGGAGAGCAGCAGGGCCTCGGCCTTCGAGGTCGCGATCCCCGCCTTCTCGGTGGCCGCGCGGAACATCTCCATGGTGAACGTGCCGCCACCCTCCTCCTGGAGTTCCCGCATGACCCGCATGACGATGTCGAGTCGTTCGCGCTGGCTGTGGCTGACGCCGGACTGGGCCAGGTCGATGTCCAACTTGCCGTCCTCGGAAGTGGAGACCCGCTTCAGGAAGTTCTCCATGATCCCGATCGCCCGTCGGGCGTCCTGGACGTCCGCGTCGGGGGAGAGGCGCGCACGCGCGGCCGCCTCGGACAGGCGGACGAGAGCCTCGAGTTGGCGCGCCGTGATGGGAACGGGAGAGTTCGGCTCTTCGCCCTGCCGCCGCACCCTCACGTAGAAGTCCTCGAGCTCGACCTGCGCACCCGGAGTGAGCACGGGGCGCACCGTCCGTCGGGCGTAGGCGATGTATTTCTTCAGAAGGTCCGTCGGGAAGGGGGCGCTCTCAACGACCGCCACACCGCCGGGGAGTCCGGAGACCTCCCCTTCGCGGTGGGACGCGAGGATCCCATGGGCCAGTCGGCGGTCCTTCTCCTGATTGGGGTGGTCCTGGATGGAGAAGATCACGTCGAAACGGGACAGGAGGGTGGGGGGCAGGTCGATCTGCTCTGCGATGGTTCGGTCGGGACTGAACCGTCCCCACTTTGGGTTGGCCGCCGCGAGGACCGGGCACCGGGCATTGAGGGTCGAGACGATCCCGGCCTTCGAGATCGACACAGACTGCTGCTCTAGGGCCTCGTGCATGGCCGACCGGTCCTCGGGGCTCATCTTGTCGAGTTCATCGATCACCGCCATCCCGCCGTCGGCGAGGACGAGCAGGCCGGCCTCGAGCACCCATCGCCCTCCGGCGAAATCGTCCTTGACGGCCGCGGCGGTGAGACCGGCGGCGGTGGCGCCCTTTCCGCTCGTGTAGATCGCACGCGGCGCGACCTCGGCCACATACCGGAGCAACTGGCTCTTCGCGGTACCGGGGTCGCCCACGATCAGGGCGTGGATGTCGCCCCGCACGCGGATCCCGTCCGAGTGCCGCTTCGCCACGCCGCCGAACATCTGGAGGGCGATCGCCTCCTTTTCCTGCTCCATTCCCCGGATCGTGGGGGCAAGGGAGAGGACGATCTTGTCGACGACCGTGGGGTCGCCTCGGAAGCTCAGGATGAGCGCTTCCTCTTCCGGCGTGATCTCGATCTCGTCGTACTCGATCACCTTCGACTCGACCGAGACCCCGAGGACGAGGAGGTCGAACGTGGTGTTCCGTACCACCGCGCCGCCGCGACCAGGCGAGCCCCGCTGGTAGCTCTTCAGCACGCCGTTGAGGACGACCCGGTTGCCCGGAAGAACGTGTCCCGTAAGGTCCTCGGTCAGGAGGACCGCGATCCCCTGCGGGTGGGCCCCCCGACGGAGGCTCTCGGGGTTCTCCTGCATCTCGATCCGCTGCGCGTCGACGTACGTCGACTTTTCCGGCAGCAGTCGGAACCGGGTACGACCCGCGGGCCGACCGCATCCCCCCTGGGAGTCCGGGCACTCGAGGGGCTCCCGAAAGACCATCGAGGCGTCGTCCTGGGGTTCGTGGAACTCGGTGCGACAGGCCACGCACTGGAACACGGCGTCCCGGATCTGGGGACGGACCTCCGTCACCCGGCGTACGATCCCGTCGAGCGCGACGAATCGGTTCAGGTCGGTCTCGCGCAGGTCACGGATGGCGCGGTGCGCGGTCGGGGGTAGCCCAATCGGACGGAGCCGGAGCGCGTCCGCCTCGGGGCCGGAAACGGGGAGCAGCTCCCGCATGGCCCGGCGACCCGCTTCCAAGACCTCGTCCGGTCGCTCCAGCAGCAGGTCGGCAAGCGGAGTGTCGACCGCGTCGAGGGTCCCAAACGGAACCTCGAGCGAGCGGGTCTGGGGGAAATTGTCGGAGACCGCAAGGATCGCGGGCCGAAGACCGGCCTCCTCCAGCACGGCCGCCCAACGGCTCTGGAGCTCGGGCGGCGCGGGGAGAGTCCTCCGTGCAGCGACCATGGTGGGGTTCCTCCGCTACGGGTCCAGGCGGTAGCGGTCGCGAGGGAACAGGCGTGTCTCCCGTATATTGGAGAGCCCTGTCAGCATCCACACGATGCGATCGATGCCCAGCCCCCATCCTCCGTGGGGCGGCATGCCGAATCGGAACGCTTCGAGATAGCCCGGGAAGTTCTTGGGGTCGAACCCTCCGGCCAACATGTTCTCGGTGAGCTTTTCGATCCGATGTTCCCGGGGACCCCCGCTCGCGATCTCGATGCCGTGAAAACCGAGGTCGAAGTATCCGGTCTTCCGCGGGTTCGCGTCATCCCGCCAGGCGTAGAAGGTGTGGAGCTTGACCGCGGTCGGGTAGTCGACGAGGAAGTAGAAGGGAGAGCCGTACTCCGCCTCCGCCCGCGCGCCGATCGTCTTCTCATCCTCGGTGCCGAAGTCCAGTTCGGCGCCGGGGCGGCCCAACCACTCCTCGGCCGTCTCGAACGGAATGCGGGGGAACGGCCGGGGGAGGTCGGGGATCTTCTCCGCCAGCGGGTGTCCTCGTTCGGTAAGCTCTTTCTTCGCACTTCCGAGGGCGTCCCGGACGACCGAGTCGAGGGTGGCGCGCAAATCCTCCGCCCCCTCGATGTACGCCATCTCCGCGTCGAGGCTCGTGAACTCCGTGATGTGGCGGATCGTATCGGAGGGCTCGGCCCGGAACGCCGGCGCGATCTCGAAGACGCGTTCGAACCCCGCCCCCATGAGCATCTGTTTGTAGAGCTGCGGGCTCTGGGCGAGGAACGCGCGTTGGTCGAAGTACTCGACGGCGAACAGGGTCGCCCCGCCCTCCGCACCCTGGCGCAAAAGTTTCGGTGTTTCGACCTCGAGGAAACCCCGCTCGACGAACGCCCGACGGAAACCTGCCAGCACCGATCCCCGAAGCTCGAAGACCGCCCGCACGGCCGGCTTGCGGAGATCGAGGACGCGATGGTCGAGACGGGTATCGAGGTCAGCGCCGACCTTGTCGACGACGCCGAGGGGTAATGGGACCTCCGAGCGCGAAACGACCCGGACCGCGGACGGGAACAGTTCGACCCCGCGATTCGACTTCTCCGAGCGCCGGACGACCCCGTCGACCTCGACGATCGACTCGCGCGGGAGCTCTCCGAAGAGCGTGAACCAGACGGGGTCCGCGACGCCCTTCTTGAGCGTAACCTGGGTCGTTCCCGAGCGGTCGCGCACGAGGGCGAAGGCGACGCCCCCCAGCGCCCGGTAGTCTTCGAGGTTCCCCGCCACCCGGACGGTCTCCCCGTCCAGGGCCGGGAGCTCACGCGAGAGCCGTCGAAGGGCCGACAGGGTTCGGTGCCTCCTTGCGGGAGATGGCGGCCTGGATGAGCGCGACGTAGAGAGGGTGCGGAGCCTCCGGACGCGAGAGGAACTCGGGGTGGTACTGGACGCCCAAGAAGAAGGGCAGGTCCGGAGACTCGAGGACCTCCACCCGGCCGTCCACGGAGCGTCCGGTGATCCGGAGTCCCGCCGCCTCGAGGCGGTCGAAGTAGGCGGGGTTGATCTCGTACCGATGGCGGTGTCGCTCCCAGATCTCGGTGCGGCCGTAGACCTCCGCGATACGCGACCCGGGGGTCAGGAGCACGCGCTGGGAACCGAGCCGCATCGTCCCGCCGAGGTCGGCGACCCCCGCCTGCCCTTCGAGGAGGCAGACCACGGGGTCCGGAGTGGTCGGGTCGACCTCCGAAGTGTTCGCTCGGGCGAGGTGCGCGCCGTTCCGGATCCGCTCCACGGCTGCAATCTGGAATCCATAACACACCCCGAGGAAAGGGATCCCGCGACGATGCGCGAGCTCGATCGCGAGCACCTTTCCTTCGACCCCGCGCGCCCCAAATCCTCCCGGGACGAGGAGCGCGTCGGCGTGCTCGAGGCGGGTGAGGAGACCCGGATTCGTCGGGATGTCCTCGGCGTCGTACCAGTGGAGGCGGACCTCCCGGCCAAAGTGGCCCTGGACGTGGTGGAACGCCTCCGTGTGAGAGAGGTAGGCATCCCGCAACTCGGTGTATTTCCCGACGATGGCCACGTCGACCGAGCCCTCGTTCCGGCGGTAGCTGGTGAGGAACTCCTTCCAGCCGGCGTAGTCGGGGACCCGGTCCGGGAGACCCAGGATACGGGAGAGCAACTGGCCCACGCCCTGGGCCTCGAGGACGAGCGGGACCTCGTAGATGACCGGCTGGTCCGGAACCGAAATGACCGCTTCTGGTGGGACATCGCAGAAGAGGGAGATCTTCGCCTTGATCTCGGGGGCGAGAGGGGCGGGGCCCCGCGCGACGATCAGGTTCGGGCGGATCCCGATGGCGCGCAGCTCGCGCACCGAGTGCTGCGTCGGCTTGGTCTTCGCTTCACCCACGGGACCGACGACGGGCACCAGCGTCGTGTGGACGAACGCCATGTGGCCCTCGCCCAGCTCATAGGATAGCTCCCGTAGCGCCTCGAGGAACGGCATCGATTCGATGTCGCCGACCGTCCCGCCGACCTCGACGAGGATGACTTCGGCGCCGGCGGCCTGTGCGACATCGCGGATATTCCGCTTGATCTCCCCGGTCACGTGCGGGATGATCTGCACGGTGTTCCCGAGGTAATCGCCGCGCCGTTCCTTCTCGATGACCGCCCGGTAGATCTTGCCCGTCGTGAGGTTGTGGGTCCCCGATACGCTCTGGCCGAGGAAGCGCTCGTAGTTCCCGAGGTCGAGATCGGCCTCGGTCCCGTCGTCCAGCACGAAGACCTCCCCGTGCTGGTACGGATTCATCGTCCCGGCATCGACGTTGAGGTACGGGTCGATCTTGAGGATCGTCACCGAAATGCCACGGGCTTTCAAGAGCCGCCCGAGCGAAGACGTCGTGATGCCCTTGCCGAGGCCGGAGATGACGCCTCCGCTGACCACGATAACCTTCACAAATGAACCCCCGCAGTCGTAGCGGGCCTCTCGCATAAAGTCTCCGGGACGGGAGCGACACCGCCGCAGGGCGCGCGCCGGAATTCCGGCTCAGGCGGGCGCAGGTCCACCGAACGGCACCCGTCGGCCGGACGGGTCCCGATGGAATCGTGCAAAATCCTCCGAGTTGATGAGTCGTTCCGCCGGGAACACCGGACCGTCAATGCACACGTGGTAGGGCCCGAGGGCGCAAGCATCGCACATCCCGAGGGCGCACTTCATGTGCCGTTCGACGGAGCAGAAGACTGGGACCTCGTGTTCGGAGGCCGCCGCGCACACCTTCCGCATCATCACTTCGGGGCCGCAGGTCCATACGGCGTCGAACGGTTCCTGGTCGAGGAGGGAGGCGGCCAATCCGGTCACGTACCCTTCCATCCCTTCGGAACCGTCGTCGGTGGCCACCTTGACGCGCGCCCGGGCCTGGATGAGCCGGTCCTTGAAGAGTAGTTCCGAGGCGCGGGTGGCTCCGAGGGCGACCGTGACCTGGGCGCCTTGAGCGATCGCCCCTTCCGCTGCCGGAGCGAGCACCGCGGTCCCGGACCCTCCGCCCACGACCAACACCCGGCGAGGGGTGAGGTCGAAGTGGTTCCCGTATGGTCCCCGTACCCCGAGGGTGGCTCCCGGCGCCAGCGCGAGCACGCGACGGCTGGTGTCCCCCATCGCCTTCACCGTCACTCCCTTCGAGACGCCGTCCGTGTAGGAGAGGGACATCGGAAGTTCATCGTCCCCCGGGAACCACACCATCACGAACTGCCCGGGCTCGGCCGACGGGGCATACGGAAAGCGGAGCGTGATCGTGGAAGGGGTCTCCACGACCGTGTCCGAAACCGAAACGACCGTCCGCACGGCGGGCGCTACGGTCCTCGAGATATAGCGGCGCCGGGGTTCAGCTCGGCGGGGAGTGCGCGGCGCCGACCGCGTCCTCGAGGCGCGCGTATCCCAGGGCATCGAGTCGCTCGGACAATTCTTGGTTCAGGCGCGCGAAGATCCCGATCCCGTCGAACGTGATCGCCGTCCCGACCTCGAGGGCCCGGGCACCGGCCATCACATACTCGAGGGCGTCCGTACCTGTTCGGATCCCCCCCACCCCGATCACCGGGATGCGGACCTTCTCGTAGATCTGCCAAACGCAGGCGAGACCGATCGGCTTGATCGCCGGCCCGCTCAAGCCTCCGAGGCCGTGGGCGAGGACGGGCCGTCGGAGCGTCACATCGACCGCGAGCGCCCGGAGCGTGTTGATCGCACTGATCGCGGCCGCCCCTCCGCGTTCGGCGGCGACGGCGAGCGCGGCGGGATCGGGTGTGTTCGGCGTGATCTTCGCGATCACCGGCAGGTGGACGCGCTGGACGACCGCGCGGACGATCCGCTCGACATCCGCCGGCTCCGAACCGACCTCGGTCCCGAATCCCTCGGCATGGGGACAACTGAGATTGAGCTCGATGGCCTGGACGCCACTGGCCTCGATCCGCTCGGAGAGTCTCGCAAACTCCGTCTCATCGCCTGCGAACACCGACCCGATCACGGTCGCTCCCGCACGACGGGCGATCTCGATCTCCTTCGGATACTCGTCGATCCCCGGATTGGGAAGCCCCATGGCGTTCAACATCCCCCACTGGTCATACACCTCGATGGTCGGATTCGGATACCCCAGCCGAGGCGCCGCGCCGATGGATTTCGTGATCACGCCGCCAGCGCCCGCCCGCCACGCACCCGCAAGGGACTCGCCGCTCTCGCCCCAGATCCCGGAGGCGAGCAGGAAGGGGCCCCGAAGGGTGATGCCGGCCAACCGGACGCCGAGTTCTGCCACGATCGGTCGAGACCAGTGGTGGCCTTAAATCGACTCGGGCCGGTGGTCCGCCCCGATGCATCTCGACCGGTTGAGCGACGCGGCCCGGGAGGCGCTCGAGAAGGCCTTCGCCCGGGCCGCAGAACTCCGACACCCTTCCGTGGAGCCGGAGCACCTCCTCGCCGCGCTCGTGGCGGCTCCCGAGGGACCGGTGGCTTCCCTCCTGAGCTCGCTCGGCGTTTCGACCGACCGACTGGCGAGTGGCTTGGAGCAACGATTACAGAGTCTTCCAACCGCCGACCATGTCGCGTCGTCCGACCAGTATCTCTCGCGGACCTTGACCCAGGTCATCGAAGCCGGGGAGAAGGAAGCCGAGCGGCGCAAGGATCGGTACACGACCGTGGACGAACTGTTCCTCGGCCTCCTTTCCGTCGCGTCTCCGGCCGAGGACCTGCTGGAGGAGGCGGGCGTGCGCCGGGCCGCGGTCGAGAAAGCGATCGAAGGGCTCCGCGGTAAGTCCGGGCCGGTCGAGAGTCGAAACCAAGAAGCGCAGTACCAAGCGCTTTCGAAGTACGGGCGGGACCTGACGGCGCTCGCGCGAGAACGGAAACTGGACCCCGTCATCGGGCGGGATGACGAGATCCGTCGCGTCATCCAGATACTGTGCCGCCGAACGAAGAACAACCCCGTGCTGGTCGGCGATCCGGGGGTCGGAAAGACCGCGGTCGTCGAGGGCCTGGCCGTCCGCGTCGCCGCGAAGGATGTTCCCGAGGTGGGTCTCCGCTGGAGGATCGTCGCTCTCGACCTCGGCGGGTTGCTAGCGGGGGCGAAGTTCCGGGGCGAGTTCGAGGAGCGGCTCAAAGCCGTACTGAAGGAGGTGGAGCAGTCGGCGGGGGAGGTCATCCTGTTCATCGACGAGCTCCATACGCTCGTGCACGCCGGCGCGACCGAGGGTGGGGCGATGGACGCATCGAACCTCCTCAAACCCGCCCTCGCGCGGGGTACGCTCCATTGCATCGGCGCAACCACGACCCAGGAGTATCGGAAGTACATCGAAAAAGACGCGGCCCTGGAACGCCGGTTCCAGCCGGTCTCGATCCTGGAGCCGACGGTCGACGACACGGTCTCGATCCTCCGGGGGCTGAAGGAACGCTACGAACTCCACCACGGGGTCCGCATCCACGACGCCGCGTTGGTCGCGGCGGCGACCCTCACCGCCCGCTACCTGCCCGACCGTCATCTGCCCGACAAGGCGATCGACGCGATCGACGAGGCCGCTTCGATGGTCCGACTCGCGCTCGATTCTCGGCCGGGAGAGCTGGACGTCCTGGTACGTCGGATCCGGCAGCTCGAGATCGAACGGACCGCCCTCGCCCGAGAACGGGATTCGCCCAGTCGGGACCGACTGAAGCAACTCGAGAAGGAGCTCTCTAACTTGAAGGAACGAGAGACCGCCCTCGCGGCCCGGTGGAAGAAAGAGCGGGAACAGGTCGGGAAAGTGCGCGAGGTTCGAGCCGAGCTCGACCGGGTCAAGGTCGAGGAGGCCAAGTCGGAGCAGGCCGGCGACCTCGAAACGACCGCCCGCCTGCGGTACGGAACCCTCCCCGAACTTCAGCGGAAGCTCGAGGAACTGACGAAGGTGGTCGAAACCCCGAACGCCGACAGCCTCCTCAAAGAAGAAGTAGACGCCGAGGACATTGCGCTCGTCGTATCCCAGTGGAGCGGCGTTCCGCTGCGCCGCCTTCTCGAGGGCGAAGCAGATCGTCTCCTGCACATGGAAACGTCGCTCGCGGAACGGGTCGTCGGCCAGGACGAGGCCGTGCGGGCGGTCTCCGCCGCGGTCCGTCGGTCCCGGTCCGGACTCGCGGACCCCAACCGTCCGATGGGGACATTCTTGTTCATCGGACCGACTGGGGTCGGAAAGACGGAACTCGCGAAGGCGATCGCCTCCTTCCTCTTCCACTCGGACCGCGCGCTCGTCCGGATCGACATGAGCGAATACATGGAGAAGCACACCGTGGCCCGGCTCATCGGCGCGCCCCCCGGGTACGTCGGCTACGAGGAGGGCGGTCAACTCACCGAGGCGGTCCGCACCCATCCCTACACGGTCCTCCTCTTCGATGAGGTCGAGAAGGCGCACCCCGATGTGGTCAACGTGCTCCTCCAACTGTTCGACGACGGCCGACTCACCGACGGTCAGGGGCGGACTGTCGATTTCCGGAACACCCTCGTCATCATGACGAGCAATCTCGGTTCGGAACTGCTCAGCGACGCCGCCACCGACTCCGAACGCCGCAAGCTGATCGAGCCCGTCCTGCGGTCCCACTTCCGTCCGGAGTTCCTGAATCGGATCGATGAGGTAGTCGTCTTCCACCCGCTGACCGAATCCGAGATCGCGACGATCGTGGACCTCCAACTCGCTCAGGTGTCGGCGCGGCTGGTCGACCGACGCATCCGATTGAAGGCCACCCCCGAGGCGAAGAAGTTGCTCGCCTTCGAGGGATTCGACCCCCACTTCGGCGCCCGCCCGCTCAAGCGGGCGATCCAGCGGGCCGTGGTCGACCCCCTTTCGGCCCGCCTGCTCGAGGGCGACATCCAGGACGGAAGCGAGGTGACCATCGACGCGAAGGACGATGCGGTGGTCCTGCGCGTGGCCGGGTCCCGCGCGGCCCGGTAGGTACCATGTCGAATGCAGTGACCTTGGCGGTGGTCGGCTCCCCCGGGGTCGCCACGGAATTGGGAAAGAAGGGCACCTCGTCCGACCTGACCCTCTACAACACGGTTCGCGACGGGCACGCGGTCACGCTGGTCGAGCCCACGCAATTTCCCGACAAGTTCGTCGCCCTCCCGATGTGCCTCTCGATGGCCGACCAGTGCTTGCTCGTCGTCCAGGAGCTCAACCGGGCCCTGGCGGAGACGATCGCGACGCTCGAACTCTCGGACGTTCCGACCACGGTCGTGCTCGGGCCGGCCGTGGGAGGTGGGGATATCGCCCGCCTCCTGAAGGGAGGACGGCTCGAGGCCGCTCCCCGGATCCCACTCGACCTGCCGGCCCTACGGGCCCTGGTCGACGGGTGGGCCGCTCCCGAGATCGACGGACCGGTGCGGGTTCCCCTCGACCACGCGTTCCCGGTGAAAGGCGTCGGAGCGGTCGCGCTGGGCGTGGTCCGCCGGGGCACGCTGCGGGCGCACGATCGTCTCCGTCTCTGGCCGACTCCCAAAGTAGTCGAGGTCCGTTCGCTCCAGGTCCATGACGCCGACCGGAAGGAAGCGACCTGCGGAGAGCGGGTGGGCGCTGCGCTGAAGGGTGTGGAGGCCGACGAGATCTCCCGAGGGCAAGTCCTCGCCCCCGAGGGCTCCTTGCGGGAAGGCGTTCGATTGGCCTCCGGTCCGGTGGAGAAATGCCGGTACTACCGGGGGGACGCCGGCGTGGGGGCGCACCTCCACCTTTCGCTCGGTCTGCAAGTGGTCCCGGTCGTGCTGGAGGAGATGGGCCCTGAGGCTACGGTGCTGGTCACGGACCGACCGGTCGTGTTCCAACCGGAGGACGCGGGGATCCTGATCGACCTGTCTGTGCCGGTAGGCCCTCGAGTGATGGGCCGCGTGAAGGTTCGGGATGTCGCAAAGGGCGGGGAAGAGTCCCCCACTTAGGCGAACATCGTGACGGACTCCTTGCGGAGTTCTTCCTCGCCGATGACCTTCTCGACGGCGCGGTCGAAGTCCGCCAAGGTCACGGTGTCCCGCTCCTCGCGGATCGCCCACATACCGGCCTCGGTGCAGATCGCCCGGATGTCGGCTCCGGTCGCGCCCTCGCACCGGCTCGCGAGCTGTTCAAAATCGATCGTCTCCCGGATCGCCATCCCGCGGGAGTGGATCTTGAAGATCTCGGCCCGGCCCTGATAGGTCGGGACTGGAACTTCGATGATCCGGTCGAAACGGCCCGGACGGAGCAACGCATCGTCGAGGATGTCCGGTCGGTTGGTCGCGGCGATGATCTTGACGTTCGCCAGCGGTTCGAACCCGTCCATCTCGGCGAGGAGCTGCATGAGGGTGCGCTGCACTTCCCGGTCCCCGCTGGTGGCCACCTCGAGGCGCTTCGCCCCGATGGAGTCGAGCTCGTCAATGAAGATGATGGTCGGAGACTTCTCGCGGGCGAGTTGGAATAGTTCCCGCACGAGGCGCGCCCCCTCCCCGATGTACTTCTGGACGAGTTCGCTGCCGACCAGGCGAACGAAGGTCGCGTTAGTGTGGTGGGCGACCGCCTTCGCGATCATCGTCTTGCCCGTGCCCGGCGAACCGATGAGCAGGACGCCCTTCGGGGGGTCGACGCCCACTTTCTTGTACAAGTCCGAGCGGAGCAAGGGGTATTCGACCGCTTCCCGAATCTCTCGGATCTGATCGTTGAGGCCGCCGATATCCGCGTACGTGACGCTGGGCTTGTCGACGATCTCACTCGCCGTGACCAACGGGTCGAGCGAAGCGGGCAGGACGCCCATGACCGCGAGGGTCTGCTTGTTGAGCGCGACGCGAGACCCGACCGTGACCTTCCCGTGCTCCACCGTCTCGGCCGAGTTCACGACAAAGTCGGGCCCGGTCGACGACTTGACGATGACGCGGCCGTCCGTGAGGACATCGCGGACGCTTCCGACGATGAGGGGAGGATATCGCAGGCGGTCGAGTTCGGTCTTGAGCCGCTTGACCTCGCGCTGCAGTCGGAGGATCTCCGCCTCCATGTAGTGCCGTTCGCTCTCCACCCGCTTGATCGCTTCCGCCAACTGCGTGTTCCGCAGCTCGAGGAAGTTCACGCGGTCGAAGGATTCGTGCGGGACTGCAGGCGCTTCCGGCTCGCTCATGTTAACCCGGTCCGGCTTGGCCAAGTCCACTCCCGAGTTTCAATAAGCGTGGCGGCTTATAAGTAGTCCATCTTCGCACCGTCGGTGACGCGCGCGAATCCTTCCGACCGAGTACATCGGGCTGCTGCATTCGCGCCGGGCCACATCACGGGCGTTTTCGCGCCCGACCTGGCCGCTCGAGATCCACGAGCTCGCGGATCTCGCGGAGCCGGGATCGTGCTCGGGCTCGGAGTAACAGCCGAGGCATGGTGGGATCCGGACGGGCCTAGCAAGATCCTCCTCGTGAGCGACGTCTCGGATCCATTGACCATCTCCGAGGACGTCGCTCGACGACTCGTGGCGGACCAGAACGGGCTCGTGCGAGTCCGTCTCACGCACCGACTCCCGGTGGGACAGGGTTTCGGCATGAGTGCCGCGGGGGCCGTGGCGACCAGCCTCGCGATCGCGAGCCTCTTCCGCATCCCCCGGCAACATGCCCTCGAGGTGGCCCACCTGGCCGACCTGTTTGGTGGAGGCGGACTCGGAGGTGTGGCGGCAATCCTAGGCGGTGGGTTGGAACTGCGACTCCGGGCCGGGGTTCCTCCCTTCGGCCGCGTCCTCCACCACCCTTTTCCCCCGAAGATCCTGGTCGGGGTGGTCGGCCGTCCCATCCCCTCTCCTCGAATGCTCCGAAGTCGCTCGACACTTCGACGCATCTCCGCCGCCTCGGAACAGCTCCCGACCTCCCCACCTGGATTCACTCCGAATGAGTTCCTCGAGGCAAGCGAACGATTCACCGACGTGGTGGGGCTAAAGACTGCCGGGCTCGACCGAACGTTGCGTGCGGTCCGGTCGCACGGGGGCTGGGCGGCTCAGGCGATGTTTGGGCGGAGCTTCTTTGCCGTGCCGAAGACCTCCGCCGCCCGCGGCCGGATCCTGGCGGAGCTGGAACGAAGAGGGATCCGATTCGTGGAGATGTCGGCCGGGTCGGTCGGGGCTCGACCGCTTCGGGGTCTCTCGGGCCTCCCTCTGCACGAGGAACGCGCCGCAAGCATTTTAACGGGTCGGCCGTCAGGCCCACCCCCATGACACGAAAACCGGCCCGGATGTACCGAAAGGTCGAGGGCCAGGTCTACACTCGGCGCGAGTACATGGGAGGGGTACCCGCTCTTCGCGTCACCCAGTTCGACACCGGAGACCTACGGGCCCGCTTCGCCCTCGAGCTCTCCTTGGGGGTCGAAGAGGCGGCGCAGGTTCGCGACGTCGCCCTGGAGGCGGCGCGCATTAGTGCGGTCCGGGTCCTCGAAAAGACGGCGCCCAACCAGTACCACCTCAAGATTCGCCGATATCCTCACCAAATCCTCCGAGAGCACAAGATGGCCACGGGCGCCGGCGCCGACCGTATCTCGGACGGAATGCGACGCGCGTTTGGAAAACCGGTCGGCCACGCCGTGCGGACCGAGATCGGCGGAGAGTTGTTGACGATCTACACGACGGTGGCGCACCTAGCGGATGCCAAGGAAGCACTCCGCAAGGCCTCCCACAAGTTGCCCGTTCCAACCCGGGTAATCATCACGGAGCACGCGTCGTAGACGCGCCCCGCACCACGAGCACCGGGCACGGTGCGTGGGTCACCATCGCGGTCGATACACTTCCGAGTAGCAGGCGGCGCGCCGCCGAAAGTCCCCGCGATCCGATGACGAGCAGGTCCGTCGGGTGTTGGTCCAGGAAGGCTAGAATCTCGTCCACGACAATTCCGTCCTCGCAGAGTCCCGTCACCGCGCTCACGCCCGCCTTCTCCGCCCGGGCGACGGCCTCCTCGACGATCTTCTGGTAGCGCGGAAGGTCGCTCATCGGAAGGGCGCTCGTGGTGAACGGTTCGTTCGGGAGCGCGTAGACGGGTTGGATCGGCGCGACGGCGAGAACGGACAATTGTCCCTGGTAGCGGTGGGCGAGGTCGATCGCATAATCGAGCGCCAGACTTCCATGGGGAGAACCATCGACCGCCACGGCGATTCGCTTGAACTCGGGAGGTGCCATCGGAGCGGGTGAGAGATGGCAGTTACATCTCGGTTGCGCACCCTCCTTCCGTAGGTGCGGCGTGCGCGCGAACGAACCCAAGCCTTTTTCCGAGGGGCCGCCTGACTGCCGGGGACGGTGACCTCGTGGCCCCGGTCTGTTCCAATTGCGGTGCGTCCGACTTCGTCTGGGCGAACGAACTCAAGACCGGCTCGATCGGAGGCGGTTCTCTCTCCTTGCGCGCACGCGGTGAGCTGTCGATGGGGACGCGGCTGTGCCGCTCGTGCGGACACGCGGACCTCTTCCTGAAGGATCCGTCGATCCTCAAAATGCCGCACACGTGGAAACCGGGCGAGTTTGTGCCGATTCCGGCACGACCGGCAGTCGTTCCCGCCCCCTCCGCACCCACGCCGGCTCCCCCTCCTCCGCCCCCGGTCTCACCTTCTCCCGTGGCCCCTCAGCCCACGTTCGAATCGACCCCGCCACAGCCCTCGCCGACCTCGTCCGAACCTATGGGCAACGTACCAGGCACGACCGCCCTGGCTGCCGACTCATCCACATCCTCGAGCGACGGGGGCGGCGGACGGCGGTCCAGCCGTCGACGATCCAAGTCGAAAAACTCCGATGCTACGACGAGCGATTCGGACAGCGCGTAGCCGACCGAAACGCGACTGCGCAAGCTCTGCCAGAGAACAGCCCTCGAGCCATAACCCGAAACGCTCGGTCGACTGTAGACCGGTGCAGCGCCCGCCAGGGGCCGATTTGCAAGGCCTTCCTTCGGGCGGCAGTTATCCGGGGGTAGTCCGAAAACCGGTGACCTCCTCGGAGGGCACGCCGAGCGCCGGCGCCCTATCGAGGGGGGAGCTCTCCGTTCGGGTAGGGTATCCTCTGCATCTCCTGGACCACTGCCCCCGGGGTGTGGCCGAGCGGCTCGGAGACCCCTGTCGGTCGAAAGCCTCGTGAAAGATACAGCTCGACCGCGGCCAGTTGAGATGGGTTCACGGAGAGGAAGACGGGCCTTGCGGAGTTCGCACGGAGCGACCATGCGAGCAGAGTGTCGAGGAGCCTTCCCCCGATCCCCCGCCGACGAAACTCCGGATCCACCCACATCCCGTACACTTGAGGGGTGGTATCTTTCGAGAAGAGCCCGATCATTCCCACCAATGTTCCGGTGCCGGTTTCGGCCACCCAAATCGACTCGTCTTCGGCGCTCGCCGAGCGTTGTAGCCGAGAGGTCCATGTGGCCTCGTCATAGGCGATCTCGCGAGCCAGGGTGCTTCCGAAGGCCAGCGGGTCTTGGGTGAGCGATCGGAGTCGGAGAGACCGGAATCCAGCGAGGTCAGAGGTCCGGATTCGTCGAATCGAGATGGCGTCCAAGGAACTACGCACCCTCGATCCCAATCCCGGAGCGGCCTAAAGGAAAACCCCCCGTCGCCTCGGGAGGCACTACACCGGCGAATCGCGCGAGGGCCGTGCCGAGCACCGACAAGGGCGGGCGGACCTGGGCGTACGGGGAGATAGGGGGGCCGGTACGCGCGCCGCCTCGGGTCCCTTCACACGTCCCGTGAATCAAAATTTTTGTTGGCCTAATAATTAGTATAAGCCATAATATAGCTTCGGAGGATAGGTTCGGTCGTGGAGGCCCTACAGCAACTCACCCGACGACAGATCGACGCTCTGCGGGACATCGGTGCACGGGAGACCCCGGAGCGCGGTGTATCCCTGAAGGTCACCGCCGCGTCGCTGAAGGTGCGACCTCCGTCCGCGCTCGGGCATCTCACGACGTTGGAGGAGATGGGGCTTATCGGGCGGCACCGAGGTAAATCACGACTTACACCCCGGGGTCAACGGACGCTCGCCGAGTACCAGCGACACCACCGTATCGCCGAAACCCTCTTCGGAAATCTGGGACTCGGGCCGGCCGAAACCTGCGCGGCGGCCCGTGAGATCGATCTGGCGATTTCCCATAGGACTGTCGGGGAGATTTGCCGGGCGCAGCAGCACCCATCCACGTGTCCCCATGGGGAACCCATCGTGCCGTGTCATCCCACAAGCCGGGCCGGGTAGGCGGTTTGGAGTACGGGCCGGGAGGAGTCATGGAAACGAATCTGAAGGTCGGAGTGGGAGTGGCCGTCGCCGTGGTCATTGTCCTCGTGGCCGCGGGAATTTATGCGGCCTACGTGCTGAATGCCGCCCCGTCGCCGTGCGTCGGGATTTCGACGCCGGTGGGCCCGACCCCCAACGTCACCGTCCTCCACACCGGGATTCACCCCCTCCCCACCTCTTCTGCCAGCACGCCTCAATCCCCCGCGACGTATTCCCCCGGCCCCGGCGATCCGAAGGGAACGGTGCCCCCTTCCGCCACCCCGAGTGTCGCCGGCCCGGGCCTGGTCATCAACGTGGTCGCCGGGGAGAATTTCTGGGGCAGTCTCGTGGGTCAGCTCGGGGGGACCCACGTCAACGTGACGAGCATCATCTCCGACCCCAACACCGACCCGCACGAGTTCCAGTCCAACGACTCCGTTGCGATCGCGATCTCCAGAGCTCAGTACATCATCCTCAACAACGTAGGCTACGATACGTGGGCGACCGAGGCCGTCGCGGGGGACGGGGCCACCGGCCAGACCGTTCTGAACATCGGCGACAGCCTGGGTGTCCGTGTCACCGGGGGCATCGTGACGGGGAACCCCCACCTGTGGTACAATCCGACGTATGTGAACCAGACCGTGGCCTGGATGTACGACAACCTCACCACCATCGCGACTGCGGACGGTTGGTCGAATCTGACCGGATACTTTACCGACCAGTACCACAACCTCACTTCGTCCCTGGCATCCCTCTACGACGAGGTCGGCGTGATCAAGCACGACTTCGGCGGCACGGTGGTGGCCGCGACCGAGAGCATCTTCGTCTACCTGGCGAACGCGACCGGGCTCAACCTGGTCTCCCCACCTGCGTTCATGGAAGCGGTCGCCGAGGCCAACGACCCGCCCGACGCGAGCGTCGTGACGTTCCAGTGCCAACTCGAGAGCGGGCATGTGAAAGTACTAGTCTTCAACGCGCAGACCGTGACCCCCATCACGACCAACATGAAGGCGATCGCCCAAGAGAGTAACGTCAGCGTGATGAGCGTGACCGAGACGATCGTGCCCCCGGACACGACCTTTCAGGCATGGATGGGAGGCGAATTGAATGCGCTCTTCGTCGCGTTGGACGCGAACGCACTCGGCCAATGAGGTCCCGTACGCAGCCCCCGGCATGGAGGAACGCCTTCCGTGGCGGGTGAGATCGCTCGGGCGGACCATCTGGAGGTCGAGTACGGAGGCCACGTCGTCTGGAGCGACGCCAACTTCCGAATCCAACGGGGCGAGCTCGTCGCGGTCATCGGCCCCAATGGCGCCGGCAAGACGACCCTGTTCCGACTGCTCCTCGGGCTGATCCGACCCTCCCGCGGTGACCTGCGGGTCTTCGAGGAGGCACCGCGCCGGGGCAACCGGAAGATCGGCTACGTCCCGCAGAGCCACGCCGTGGACCGGGACACGAACGTCGAGGCGGTCCAGCTCGTTCGGCTGGGCTTCTCGGGGAACCGCTGGGTCCCAAACATCACTCCCCGCGGGATCCGGGCGGAGCGAAGCGCGACCGACGAAGCCCTCCGGTCGGTGGGGGCGACCGAGCTGGCGAAGAAGTCCCTCGGCGCCATGTCGGGCGGCGAGCTGCAGCGGATCTTCCTCGCCGAGGCCCTCGCGGGCTCGCCCGAGCTCCTCCTGCTGGACGAACCGCTTGCGAGCCTCGACCTCCGACGGGCGAAGGAGCTGGTCGACCTGGTCGACGGCCTCGTCCGGACCCGGAACGTGGCCACCCTGCTGGTCGCCCACGACATCAACCCGCTTATCCACTGCCTGGACAAGGTCATCTACATCGCGAACGGCCAGGTCGCGACCGGACTGCCGTCCGAAGTGCTGACGACCGAGAGCCTGAGCGCGCTGTACGGCGTACGGGTCGAGGTGCTCCACGACTCCCGTGGCAACATGGTGATCGTCGGGGGTGAGGACTCCCATCCGGACTCGGAACCATGACCGACATCACGTGGGTCTGGTGGGGATGGAACATCGTCTACGACCTCCGAGTGATGCTTCAATACGAGTTCGTGCGCAACGCGTTCGAGGCCGGTACCGTCATCGCGATCCTCGCCGGGGTGGTGAGCTACCTGGTGGTCCTGCGTCGATCTTCGTTCGCCGCCCATGCGCTCGGGCATGTCGGGTTTTCCGGGGCGGCCGGGGCTGTGCTCTTTGGCGTCGCTCCGATCTACGGGTTGCTCCTGTTCACCACGACCTCGGGAAGCGGTATCGCCCTTCTCGGGCAGAAGGCCTCCCACCGGGACGTCGAGATCGGTACCGTGCTTGCGTTCATGCTCGGGCTGGGCCTGCTCTTTCTCTCGTTCTACAATGGGTTCGCCACGGAAGCGTACTCGATCCTCTTCGGCTCGATCGTCGGCATCAGCAATAGCCAAGTCGTGTTCACCGTCGAGACGAGCCTGGCCGTCCTGGCGGTCCTGGCCGTGGTCTATCGGCAACTCCTCTTCGCGTCGCTGGACGAGGAAGTGGCCGAAGCGAAAGGGATGCACACGCTGGTCCTCGGCGTGATCTTCATGCTCGCATTGGCCGTGGCCATCTCGATCGCGGTGACGATCATCGGCGTGCTCCTCATCTTCGCTCTGACCGTCACCCCGGCGGCCATCGCGATCCGATTGTCCAGGCGACCGCTGGTGGCGGTCCTCATTTCGGTGCTCGTGGCGCTGTTCGCCACTTGGGCCGGGATTTTCATCGCCTTCTACGAAGTGGAACCGACCAGTTTCTTCATCGTCACCATCGTGTTCGTCCTCTACGTCATCGTCCGGATCCTACCGTTTCTACCTCGGACGAAGTCTAGGCGGGCGGTCGAGGGCCACGGCCAGGGAGCCTAACGAGATCCCCGTCCACTGCGTGGACAGCGCGAACGGTTCGGGAAGGAAAGTCGGTCCACCTACGATTCCCCATGCGTGAGTCCGGCCTCCGCGGGCGAGGGTGAATCCAGCCCTCGATCGGAAGGTCCGGCGGTTCGCCCCGACGCGGGGGGAAGCACCGGGAGCACCCGTGGGGAGTCCTAGGACCCGCGTCGAGCCGGACTCGGGATTGGACCTCGCCTCGCCAGAAGGTAGCGGGGCATGGATTTGAACCATGGATCTACGGGTTATGAGCCCGTCGGGATTTCAGGACGGCCGGGATTCCCGGACGTTTTCCTGACTACCCTACCCCGCTGCGGCGCGGCCATGGAGGCCTCTGTATATGAGCTTCGACCTGAGCTGCGAACGACGAGGCTCCCTCCTCGCCCCGCGCTCCCGCGAGGGGCAGTGCCGGTTCGTAGGAACCGCGCGTGACCACAACGACATTTACCCCTCCAGATCGAATTGTAGTGCATGCGTCTCGGCGCGTTCTCCGTCGTAGAGTCCCGGCCGGCGATCGACGGGGCGGACCCTAATGGACGGTACGATGAACTCCTACGACTGATCGAGACCGCCGATCGGTCGGGTCTCGCCTCCTTCTGGGTCGCGGAGCACCACTTCCAATCGAGCGGCCTTTGTCCCGCACCGCCCGTCCTTCTCGCTGCCGCCGGTCAACGGACCTCGAGGATCCGACTCGGCTCGCTCGTGTGCGTGCTGCCGTTCCATCGGCCGATCGATGTGGCCGAGGAGTACTCCCTTCTCGATGTACTCCTCCATGGGCGCCTCAACTTCGGGATCGGCTCGGGGTATGTACCGCTGGAGCTCGAGGGGTTCGGCGTTTTGGCGTCCGCCAAACGGGAGGCGTTCGACCGAAACCTCGCCGAGGTTCGGGCGGCATTCTACGGCGAGCCGATCCAAATCGAAGGCGGCGGGTGCGTGCGGATAAACGTTCGCTCCCCCCAAGTCCCTCATCCGCCGATCTGGGTCGCCGCCCAAAGGCGCGAGAGCGTCGCCCCGATCGCCCGAGCGGGTCTCGGGTTGGCCCTCCTCCCGTACGCGACCTTCCGGGACCGTTCGGACCTCGGCGCCGCCGTTCAGGAGTACCGGCGGGCCTTGCCTCCAGGGGTCCCGGGGTCGGTCTCGATCGCGCTCCCGATGTATGTGGGGGAGGATTCCGCCCGGGCGCACCGAGCCTTGGACCGTCACCTCGCCAGTCGGGCCGCCGCCTCGGAGGGGTTCTTCGAGGGGGCGGTTCGACGGGGCCCCTCGACGCTCTCCGCCGCCGCGGTCGCCCGGTCGGGCTTCTCCGTCTTCGGACCCTCCGACACCGTGGCGGACGCACTCGAGGAGTTCGAACGGTTGGGGGTCGACGAGGTTCTCGGAATGTTCGATATCGGCGACCTCCCGGTCCCGGAGGTCGTCCAGTCGATTCGACGGGCCGCGACCGCCCGGGCCCGCGTCGTCGGGATGGCCCCGACCGCGTGGATCCGACCGATGCGGGCCTATTGAAGAATAGCCCAAGGGGGAAGAAAGAAAGGGTTGGCCCGGGGGAGGATACGAGTCCCCGCTAGGGGTGCTTCGACATCTTCAGGATGTCCGCGTCGGGTACATCCTTCTGATGCGTGTGCTGCATGTGCCAGTGGACCGTCGCCAAGAGCTCCTTCTGGTCCTTCGTCACAACTTCGAATCCGTCCTCGCACTCCACCTTCATCCTTCCGCATCCCATGGTTTTCACTCGGTCCGCCGCTCAGCGGACAGGCGTGACATGCAGGCCCGGGATATAGGTCCATGTTGTGTCGCCCATCTACAACTTGCGGCGCTTCCTCGAGAGGAACCGGGCCAAGTCGCCGCCTGACTACCGCACGGTGAATCGCGGAGGGCCCTTCGAGCGCTTCCCGGGCCCGGGGCGGGGGGCCCGCCAGGTGGCCGGACCGGCCCGTTCCCACATCCCGTCGAAATAGAGGCTCTGACTTCGAATGAAGTCCGGATTATCAGTCCAGATCGCCACTTCCTGGACCCCCCGCGCCTGTCCGTTCGGGACCGGGAAGATGAGCACCTCCCGATCGTCCACGATCGTCACGCGCGCGGATTGGGGGAAGAGTTGGCGGATCTCGAGCGCCGGATACCGTCGGCTCGACCGGGAAAACCCCTGGAGGGTGAGCCGGATCCGTGGGTCGGACTCCACGATCATCCGGAACCGCCCTCCCGCGCGGAGGAAGCGGGGGAATTCGTCCGGGATCCCGTACTCGATCGACCGCCGCATGCCACCGTGCGTGATCATCACCGCGAGACTCGCCCGCGCCCGCTTCACCATCTCCCGAAGCAGCGGGTAGATCCCTGGGGCGCCGGGCAGGACCTGGAATCGGGGGGCGTCGCCATCTCCCCGCTCGCCCAAGGTCGGCAGCAACGCGGTCAGGGCGGTCGCCAGCTTCTCGTCCTCGACCACGGCAGATCGTTTTGATTCCAAGTGTTCGTCAAAGAGGGCCCGAGGAAGAATGGGGACGTAGCGTCGGGGGCGTTCGGCGGTCACGGTGACGGTGCCGCGGGCTCGGAGAGCGTCGAGGGTCCGGTACGCGATCACGCGGTCGGACCCCGCCTCCCGCGCGGCCTCGGGGGCGGTCGACGGACCCAATTGGAGCAGCGCCAGATAGAGCTGGGCCTCCCGATCGTTCAAGCCGAATCGGGCGAGGGATCGAAGGAGCTCGGTACGGTCCATGGATCCCGCGGGGGCGACCTCGGAACCCGTGTAGCTCTTTGTGCATACAAAGGCTACCTAGCACCCGGCCCCCGAACGGGGCACCATCGCGTTCCCGGGTTCAGAGCGCGTTGACGAGGAACCCGAGCACGAAGCCCGCCAAGATCCCGAGGTAGATGAGCCGCTGCTTCGCATAGCTCGCGTCAGGCGTCTCGGCGGGACGGAATGCGACGCGGAGCATGGGCAGGATGCAGTAGAGGATCGCTCCGATCGCGAGCGCGTCAAAGGTCACGTCGAGGAGTGGACTATTGTAGAAGTATCCGAGGATCCCGCCCAGTACGGTGGGGAGTCCTCCGACGAGGAACAAGGCGGCCAGCACCCCGATCTTCCGCTCATTCTTCCCGAGTAGCGGCGCGGTGATCGGGAACCCTTCGGTGACATTCTGCAGGAAGAAGCCGACAAAGATGACCGTCAGCAACCCCACGATCCCCACCGCCCAGATCGCCCCAAAGACCAGCCCCTCGGTGAGGTTCTGAAATCCGATGGCCGCGGCGATGACCAACGCGAGGCCTCTCGGGCTCAACGTGCTTTGTTTCGACCGATGCTCCGCAAAGAAGAGTACGAGGAAGCAGGCGACCGACGCCACGACGAACGCCGCCGCATACTCCGGATCGGCCAGGTACGGGCTGGCCGGGTTGGTGTAGATGATCGTCGAGGCGTCGGAGAACACATCCGCCAGGAGGAAAACCAGGATGCCAATCGCCACCGCATTGAGCAAGGTGATCGTCCGCGAGGCCAACGATTTGGCCAGCACGATGGGAAGGGAGAGGTAGATCGAGAGCCCCATGATGGCCGACAGGACGACCAGTTCCGGGAAGTTCGCCATGCGCCTTCGACGGGGTCGGGAACCCGGAGCAATTAAGCGTTACAGTGTGATGGAAGGGGCCCCGGTCATCACGTTGAGAGCAGAGACATCTCGCCTCGTTTCGCCCGCGTGGCCTTACCACGCCCCGACGAACTCGCCGAGGAGGATCGTCGAGTCTCTCGGGCAAACCGGAACAAAACCATTCCAATCGAAATCGAAGCCGTACGTGCATTGTGATGAGGGGTGCGCTGCATGGGTCCTTTGCGCTCGAGCTGGACCGTGAGGATCGTCAGAAGATGATGGAGATGGGCGGCGTCCTTCGTCCTGGAAGATCGCGATCGGGGGTCCTTGTGACGATCGCCGCGGTCGTGCTGACCATCGCTCTTGCCCTTTCCGCACCTGGTCCACTACGGGAGCCTGGGGCGGCCCTCGGACCGGGCGGCGGCCCGCTCGTCCCGACCGGATACCATCGCGTTCCACTCGATTCGAATGGGGTTGTTGCTTCCCAATCTGCGATCCCCAACCCGTTGCCCACGGTCTACGGCAACGCGAGTTTCGAGCTACCGGCGTTCGCGGGCCTGGCGGGGTACGTCAATGTCACCGGCGCGGACAGTGCCGAGACGAACGGCGCCCAAGTCCCGATCGTGTCCTGGACGGCGGACGGGGTGTTCTACGTCAACCTCTCGAACGATCTCGTGTTCTACAACTTCGCGACCGACACGGTGACCGAGATCGCCGCGTGGACGCCGCTCTACGAGGACCTGATGGACTACAACGGTATGGCGAACACCGAGTACATCACCCAGGACGGCACCGAGATCTACTCGATCGGGTGCCCGACCAGCTGCCAGTCCGATCCCCAGCCGGACGTCGAGGTGGAGGTCGCCAACGTGTCCACGGGCCAGGTCTGGATCTACCCATTCGTGGGCCTCACGTTCTCGACCGTCGGGGGCCTGGGAAACACCGAGAAGAATGTCCAGCCGCTGCTCATCGGTCTCAACGGGAGCGACACCGAAGCGGTGATCGTCGACGAGGAAGGGGTGATGTATGGCGTTCCGGTCGGAAGCCCTGCCAGTACCCCGCCTCGGGAACTGACGAACCTCCTCTTCTTCGAGGCCAACAATCTGGACTGGATGCCGTCCCTCAACTCCTTCATCAACGAGGAAGCCGGGGGCAGTTTGTCGGACGAATGGCAACAACTGTTGTGGAATGGACAGACCGTCACAGACGCCATGACGGGTTCCTGGGGAGCCGGGATCAAGTCCGAGTTCGCGGATGCGGGGGGGTACAACCTGACGGCCGGGCAGTGGTCGCTGACAGCGGGAAACTGCTCCGGCCGGGACGTCATCACCGGATTCATCCCGATCGTCGGGGGAGTCGCGGGCGCGTTCGAGACGTCGGGGGTTCCCGACCGGGTCAACTCCTGCCCCTACGCTCCGCCCCACCCGCCCCTGGACCCGAACGGGACGTTAGGGGTGGAAGGGGGAGGGTCCGACCGGGTCCCCATCACGGCGGCCGGCCCGTTCGTGGCCGAAGCGTGGAACAACACCTCCGCGATCCTGAACCCGGTCACGGGGGAGTGGTCGTCCCTCGGCGCCGGGGCCAACCCCGGGATCTACGGGCCGTCCGCCACCTTCAGTACGGCCAACTTGTTCCATAACGGAAGTTACCTCGTGTCTCCCCGCTCGGGGTCCTGCGAGATCACCTGTTCCCTGAGGGGGGAAGCCGGCGCGACCAACCCGGGCACCGAATGGTGGTTGTGGAACATGGCGCTGCCTGAATTCCCCTATGCACCGACCAGCCCGCTGGACGAGGGGTCGCCGCCCCCGGCTCCGGTCCTGACCCTCACGTCCACCAACGACTCCTCTGTGACCGCTTCGTGGACCGAGAGCACCTCGGGGGGGCCGCTTCTCAACTTCACGATGTGTTGGACCGCCAACACCACCCCAGCGGTTGATTCCTGTGCGCCGCTCATGCCCTGGGCCGATTCCTACGCAGTGACCGGCCTCACTCCCGGAACCGACGTCGCCTTCTCGGTGTTCGCGTTGAACTACCACTACTTCGGGCCGCCGGCCACGGGTGCCGTATCCGTCCGGGTGGACACTCCGGGCGCGACGTTTCTCGGCCAACCCGTGTGGGAGGGGTACGGGCTCGTGGCGGCTCTCGCCGCAGGTGGGGTGGCCGCGATATGGCTCACGATCCAACGTTGGAAGTCCGGCCACCATCCCCAGCGCAGCGCGGCTGGATCGGTTCTCCGCGGGTTCTGCGGATACTGAACGAGCGGGCAGCTGCGGGCCACGACTTGGAGTCGGACCATATGGTCGCCGTTCCCCCCCGATAGGGGACTGGTCGGGTACGCGAAATCATTTGGGGGAGCAACTCGAAGAGTCGCGCAGGGGTCTATGGCGTAGAGGGGGAGCGAAGACTAAGCCGCGGGAGGGATTCGTCGTTTAGTTCAAGGGCACTGGCGATCCCCGCGGCCCGAATTCAGTCCACCCGGAAGGAAAGTGTAGGGCTGCCCATTCAGAGGTACCGGACCCCGGGGAGATGTTTCAGGTCCGCATCGCTGGTGAAGAGGTCCGCGTTGTGTCGCCGGGCCGTGGCGTAGATCACGGCGTCCGAGAAGTGAAGGCCGTGTTCCAGGCTGTAATCCGCTGCGGCCAGGGCGATCTCTTGATCCACCGGCACCACGAATGTGTGCCCGAGCGCCGCCACATCTTCCAGGGCGGTGTGTTCGCCTCGGAGGGCCTTCGCCTTCTTGTAGACCTCGTAGAGGGTGACCGTCGAGGTCACGATCTGACCCGGCAGAGTCCCGTCGATCACCCGGTTGTACTGACCCTGCTTCGGCCCCCCACCAAATCGCTCAATCCAGCCATAGCTGTCGATCGAGATCACCGTTTCTCACGGCTCCTAGAAACGATCGTGTTTGTCGCGTAGGCCCTTGGTTTCCAAACCGGGCGTCATTCCCTTGGTCTGTTCGAAGGGGCGTATCGGGACGTAGTGCAGAATACCATGCTTCACGATGACGGCCATCTTGTCCCCGGCCCGGATGTGGAATTCCTCGCGAACTCGCTCGGGAATCACCACTTGGTACTTCTGCGAAACCGTCACAGTATCCATCAATACCATCTCAGGTAGACGATAGGGTGATCGATATATCTACCTTACCACGCCCCTTGTATCGATAGGGCTGCCCAGCGACCATTGCCCCCGCCAATCCGAGGGCGCCCCGAAGCCGCGGGAGGGATTTGAACCCTCGACCTGCTCCTTACCAAGGAGCCGCTCTGCCAGCTGAGCCACCGCGGCGTCAGTCTCGACCCGACGCCTCGTCCCTTTTCCGCTTTCCGCCCGCCTCGATCCCACCCGTGGGCCCGTCCCCCCGTGCCCAGGGGAACCCTGCGGAGTGTTCGGACCACCCCGTGCGATCGTGCGATGGGGCGACTCTCTTCTCGAGAAAGGCCTTCATCCCCTCCCTTTGATCCGACGTTCCGAACAACCGAGCCCAGAGTTCAAGCTCGTACGCCAGGTCCTCGTCGAGGTGGGAATCGACGGCGCGGAGGACCTCGTACTTTGCGGCGGCCAGCGCCAGCGGAGGCTTGGTCGCGAGTTCGGTCGCAAGGGCATGTGCGGCCGTCAAGAGTTCTTCCCGTGGAACCACCTGGTCGATCCATCCCTGCGAGCAGGCCTCCTCGGCGAGGACCGAACGGCCGGTGTAGATCCATCGTCGAGCGCGGGCGGCACCGATTCGTCGGGGCAGGCGTTGGGAGCCGCCCCAGCCGGGCGTGACGCCAAGGTTGATCTCCGGCTGTCCGAACTGGGCGTCCGGCGTCGCGATCACAAAGTCGCAGGAGAGGGCGATCTCGCAACCTCCCCCCAGACACACTCCGTGGACCGCGGCGATGACCGGCAGCGGAAGCCGTTCGATGCGTCGGGTGACGGCCTGTCCTCTCGCTCCGTGGACCTGGGCTTCCTCCGGACCCATCGGAGCCATCTCCCGGATGTCCGCCCCCGCGGCGAAGGCCTTCGCGGCCGCACTGGCCAGGATCACCACGCGAACGGCGGGGTCGGCTTCGGCCTCGTCCAATCGGACCAGGAGCGCTTCCAGGACGGCTCGCGAGAGCACGTTGACAGGCGGGTGGTCCAGCGTGAGGACGAGCGTCGGTCCCGAGCGCTCGGACCGAACGAGGGAAGGAGCGGAACCCGCGGACATGACGACGGTCGAGCCGAGCCGGTCTATTTATGCGCGACGGCCTGACGACGTACGTGGCGGCTGCCTCTCGCTACGGTCATCGAGTCGAGGGACCGGATTCCCCGGCAGGAGGGTGAGGATGACGATCGCCTTCGTCAGTACCTGGTTCGGCGCCTTCCTGGTGGAGGACGGTCGAGTCCTCCAGGCCGTACCGTCCCCACTCGACCCGGCGTCCCTCTCCGAGCGGTCCGCCCGTCGACGTACAGGCGGATTGACCCCGGAGGAAGAGGAGCTGCTGAGGACCCGTGGATCGGCGGACTGGGTCACCCGGGACCGCCGTCTGGCCGAGCAGGGACTCCGATTTGACCCCCACTCGGACGCGGCGATCGATGCGACCGCCTCCGGGGTCGACCCGACGCTCCAGCGAACCCAGTTGTTGACCGAAGCGGAACGCGCCCTGGAGGTCCAATGGGACCCAAGCATTCACGTCCAGGAGGCCGTGCGCGCGGCCGCCGACCTGGATCGCGTCCGGAACCTGATCGGAGAGCGTCTTGGGACCTGGGTCTCCCGAGACCGCCCCGACATCGACCCGGGCGACCACGATCGGGCCGCTCGGGAAGCGATGGCTCCCGAGACCCCCTCGACCCTCTCTCCTCGGGACCCCTCGCTGACGGAGGCGCGGCGAAAACTCGCCGAACTCTTCCGGGCGGTGGAAGGGGCCCGGCATTCCCTCACCAAGGCGATCGAGGCCACGGCACCGGTTCGCGCTCCGAACGTGTCGGCGCTGCTGGGCCCCGAGCTGTCGGCTCGAATGATCGCCCAGGCGGGCGGCCTCGAGCGGCTCGCCCGACTCCCCTCGAGCACCGTGCAGGTCCTGGGAGCCGAGCGGGCGTTCTTCGAACACCTGCGGGGTCATGCCCCACCCCCTCGGCACGGCCTGCTGTTCCTCCATCCGGCGATCCAGTCCGCTCCGAAGTTCGAGAGGGGAAAACTCGCCCGGGCGTTGGCCGGCAAGGTGTCGATCGCGGCCCGGCTGGACGTGGCGGGCGCCCCGATCCACCCTGAGCTCGCTCAGGCGTTCGACGCGCGCCGCAGCGTCCTCAAGGCGCGTCGAGGCGTCCCGCGCCGGCCGCCGCGGCCCCGTCCGTCAGGGCTTCCACTTAACCGTGCAGCCCGCGACCGTTAGCTGGGCGGGTACGACCGGGGTGTGGGCCAGCGCCTGGTCGAGCGCGCGTTCGAGGTACTTCTCGTTCGCGTGCTCGGGGTGCTGGTGGTCGTTGTCGATCCGCCCCTGGAAGAGCAGGGTCCGGTCGGGGCCGAAGAGCATCGGATGCGGGGTCACGAGGGCCCCGTACGCGTGAGCGGTCGCCTGGGACTCGTCCGCGAGGTAGGGGAACGGGTAGCCCTTGTCGTGCGCGCGCCGGACCATTGCGTCCATCCGATCCTCCGGGTAGGCCCGGGCGTCGTTGGAGTTGATGAGGACGACCCCGACGCCCTTGGGGGCATACCGCCGGCCGATATCGACCATGCGACTTTCCCACGCTTGGACGTACGGACAGTGGTTGCACCAGAACACGACGGCCAAGTACGGGAATTTCTCAAAGTCGGCGAGCCGGTAGGTCTTCCCGTCGACCCCCGGGAGTTGAAAATCCGGTGCGGGGTCGCCCGGACGAAGCTTGTACTCGCTCAATTCAGCCATGACCGTCCGACGGTCAGGGGGTCTTTACTGTTTAGAGGCCATGGAAGCTGGCCGCTGGCCGAGGCACCGGGGAATTGACTTCGTGGTCCGTGCGCGTGGACGCTCCGGCCTCGTTCGCAGAGGTACTGCGGACCGAGGAGGTTCTCCTGCGCCGCGGTGCGCCGGCTATTCACGTCGCCGTGATGGAGGGGACCACCGTCTCCTACGGGGTGGGGGTCCCCGAGTCGGCGCCCTACCTCTCCTCGGCGCACCGCCACGGGATTCCTGCAACGCGGCGGAGTTCCGGGGGCACGGGGGTGCTCCACCTCCCGGGCGACCTCGTCTGGGCCGTCATCCTCCCGAGGTCCGACCCCCGCGTTGGCCGGGATTTCACACGAGCGTACGCGCGCTTGGGCGCCGGCCTTGTGACCGCGCTCGCCTACCATGGGGTGGAGGCCACCTGGGAGCCGGCCCCTGGCCTTTCGGATGAATATTGCCCGCTCGGATCGCGGGGCGAGGTGTTGGCGGTGGGGGGTCGCGTGGTGGGTGCGGCGGCCCAGCACCTGTCGGGAACGGCGCTTCTTCATCAGGGGACCCTCTCGCTCGACGTCGACCGCGACCTCGTGCGCGACTTGTTCGGGTTTCCGGACGACTCCCTGGCCCATCACCTCGCGAGCGTGGCGGAGTTCGGAGTTCGGGCGCACCCGAAGGCACTGGCTGAGGGCGTGTCCGAGGCCTTGGTCGCTGCCCTCGGGCCGCCCTGACCGGAACGTTTTAGCGCGGTCGCTCGGCCCAGAGGCGGTCGGCGACGGCTTCGAGGTCCCGACGGATCGTCTCCCAATCCCCCCGGACCAGTCGGCGGTGCTCCACCACGCACTCGCCGTCGACGTAGACGGAGTCGATCGCCTCGTCGGCCGCCGAGTAGGCGAGGTGGGAAACGATCGCCTCGGGCCGGGCGGGCTGCAGCGTCGGATGGTCGAGCCGAACGAGTGAGAAATCGGCCCGTTTTCCGACCTCGACCGACCCGAGGCTTGCCTCCTGACCCATCGCCCGGGCGCCCTCCAGGGTCGCGAGGTCGAGGAGCTCCTGGGCGGGGAGGGCACCGGCGTCCCAGCGGTGGTTCTTCTGGACGAGCCCTGCGATGTGGATCTCCCGGAGCATGGAGAGGGAGTTGTTCGACGCGACCGAGTCGGTCCCGAGACCGACCGGGACGCCCGCCGCCCGGAGCTCGACGACCGGCGCGACGCCCCCGGAGGCCAGCTTGAGGTTCGAGCTCATGCAGTGGGCGACCCCGACCCCCGCGCGAGCGAGTCGCGCGATCTCGCCCCCGGTCAGCCAGACGGCGTGGGCCGCGACCTGGTGGGGGCCCAGGAATCCGATCTCGTCCAGCCAGTCGGCCGGTCGCCGGCCGGTCTTGGTTTCGTGCTCCGCGACCTCCTTGCGGGTCTCGGACAGGTGGTAGTGCACGAGCGTGCTCTCCCGTCGGGCGAGGTCGCGGGACCCGAGCCAGGTCTCGGCGTTGCACACATAGACTCCTTGGGGCGCCACGAGCGGAGTGACCCGTTCGTGCCCCTTCCAACGGCCGATGAAGGCGGCAGCGTTGTCGAGCGGGCGGCCCTTCTGCGTCGTCATCTCGGGGTCGAGGACCGCCCAGCCGAGGAACCCCCGGGCGCCGAGCTGGTCGACCGCGCGCGCGACGGCGTCCTGGAAGTAGTAGAGGTCGAGGAAGGAGGTGGTCCCTCCGAGCAGCATCTCCGCGATCCCGGCGCGCGCCCCCACTTCTACGTCCGCCTCGGTCCGGTGGGCGTCGACCGCGAAGAGGGTCTCGAGGAACGCCGCGAGGTCCCGATCGTCGGCGATCGCACGGAGCGGATGCATGGCGACATGCGTGTGCAGGTTCACGAACCCCGGAACGAGCGCGAACCCATGCGCGTCCACGACCTCCGCCCCCTCCGTCGGGGCGTGGGTTCCGACGTGCGTGAAGCGACCGAGCTCGACTCGGATGTCCATCCGACCCACGGACCGGGCGGGATCCTGGCTCACGACGAGGGCGTCCCGGAACACGCGGGGAGGCGCGGGGTCGCTCACGAAGATCCCCGCGTCCGGGGTTGCGTGGTCCCGTCGCCCGCGAGGGGCTGATCGGCCTGCGAGGGAGCGACCTCCGGGAGGTCGCCGATCCCCTCTCGGGTCCGGGCCTCGATGGAACCGAGTCCGCGCAGCATCCCGCGTACCCACGGGCGGCTGAAGACGAGGACGAGGGGAAGGGTCGCGAGCAGGATGAGGATGACGTCGACCCAAAGGCCCGGCACCCAACCGGCGGAGGGCATGCCGAGGATCGTGGCGGCGGTGTTGGGGATGAGGACGACCACGCTCACCAGGGCGAGGACGAGCGCGACGTAGGCGATCCCGAGCATCCGGATGTTCGAGGTGTTCGCGACCGCGGCGATCTGGTTCGAGACCACTCCGAGGCGGTTCGTCGCTTCCGACAGCCGGTTCGACTCGGCGGCGTTCCGGAGAGCGAGTAGGTCCCGGATCGTCTGACCGATTCCCCCCGAGTACTCCTCGAGGTGGGCGAGTTCCGCCTGGATGCGGGGGAGCGCCTTCTCGAGGCCGGGGAACCGTTCCCCGAGCGGGCCGTCCAATTCCTGGACCGCGACCGAGAACCGTCCGAGCGATTTCCGGAGGTCGCGGTAGGTCCAGTGGAGCCGACCGATTTCCGCGAGCGAGATCGACTCCCAGCGGTCCTCCACTCCGTCCACCAATTCCGCGATGGCCTCGAGCCGTTCGATGTACGACCGCGCGGCGGCCTGGAGCAGGTTCACGAGGTTGGCCGTCGGGTCGCGGAGGTGGAGTCCCTCCGTGAGCAGGCTGGCGGGAGCGGGCGGTCCAAGGCGGCGGATCCCATCGCTCGATACCCAGAGACCGAGAGGAGTCGCGACCCCGCCGGCGTCGAGCGTGGTCACGAGGAGGACGGTCCCGCCGGCCCCGCGCAGGACCGGTCGGAGCGGTAGGGTCGGGCCGGTGTGGCCCACGGCCCGGAGCGCGTCGGAGATCGCCGCCGTAGTGTCGGGGGGGTCTGACACTCTCGCCCGCCTAGATATCGAGGTTCGTCACTTCGACGGCATGCTCCTGGATGTACGCGCGGCGGGGTTCGACCTCTTCGCCCATCAGGATCTGGAAGAGGGCGTTGGCCCGGCCCGCGTCGTCCACGGTGACCCGGAGGAGGGTCCGGGCACCCGGTCGCATGGTCGTCTCGGCGAGCTGGTCGGCGTTCATTTCGCCGAGTCCCTTGTACCGTTGGATCGTCACGCCCTTCATTCCCCCGTACTCCGTGAGGACCTTGTCGCGCTCCTCGTCGCTGTAGGCGTAGGCGAGCCGACTCGCCTTCTGGAGCCGATACAGGGGGGCCTGGGCGATGTAGACGTGGCCCTCCGTGATCAGCACCGGCATCTTCCGATAGAACAGCGTGAGGAGCAGGGTGCGGATGTGCGAGCCGTCCACGTCCGCATCCGTCATCAGGATGATCTTGTGGTAGCGCAGGCGGCTGACGTCCATCTCGTCCCCGATCCCAATCCCGATCGCGGTGATCAGGGCGCGGATCTGTTCGTTCTGGAGCATCTGGTCGAGCCGCGCTTTCTCGACGTTCAGGATCTTGCCCCGGAGCGGCAGGATCGCTTGGAACTCCCGGTCCCGGCCTTGCTTCGCCGTCCCGCCCGCGCTGTCGCCTTCCACGATGAACAGTTCGCACTCGGCGGGGTCCCGGGAGTGGCAATCGGCGAGCTTTCCGGGGAGGCCCCCGCCCTCCAGGAGACCTTTACGGCGGGTGAGTTCCCGCGCTTTGCGGGCGGCTTCCCGGGCCTGGGACGCCTGGAGGGCCTTCGCGATCAGGATCTGGCCGACCGACGGATGCTCCTCGAGGAATTCGGCCAGCTTGTCGTGGACCGCGCTCTCCACCTGGCCCTTGACTTCGGAGTTTCCGAGGCGCGCCTTGGTCTGTCCCTCGAATTGCGGCTCGAGGACCTTGATCGAGAGCACGGCGGTCAGTCCTTCGCGGACGTCCTCGCCCGTCAGGCCCTCCTTGTCTCCCTTCAAGAACCCGCGTTGACGCGCATAGTCGTTGAGCGTCCGAGTGAGGGCGGCCCGCAGTCCGACGACATGCGTGCCGCCGTCCACCGTGTTGATGTTGTTGACGAACGCGAGGGTCGTCTCGTTGTACCCGTCGTTGTACTGCAGGGCGAGCTCGATGTCCGTGGTGTCGCGCTTCGCGTGGAGGGTGATCGGCGGTTTGAAGAGCGGCGTGACCGCGAGGTTGATGTCCTCGACGAACTCCGCGATCCCACCGGCGTGGTGGAAGATTTCGGAGGTCGTGTCCCGCTCGTCGCGCAGTGTGATCCGGACTCCGGCATTCAGGAAGGAGAGTTCCTTCAACCGTCGAGCGACCGTCTCCTTGTCGAAGACGAGCGTCTCGAAGACCGTCGAGTCCGGCATGAACCGCGTCTCCGTCCCAGTCGTATCGGCGGGGCCCACGGTAATGAGCGGCGCGACGGGAGCGCCGCGCTCATACCGTTGGAAATACTCGTGGCCGTTGCGCCGGACCCGCACTTCGAGCCATTCGGAGAGGGCGTTCACGACGTGCACGCCCACGCCGTGAAGTCCGCCCGTGACCTTGTAGGCCGTACGATCGAATTTCGAACCCGCATGGAGAACCGTCATGACGATCTCGAGGGCGGGCCGGTGATACTTGGGGTGCTCCTCGACCGGGATCCCCCGACCGTTGTCGCGCACGGAGCACGACCCATCCGCGTGGAGCGTTACATCGATCTGGTCGCAGGCCCCTGCGAGCACCTCGTCGATCGAATTGTCCACGACTTCGTTGACCAGGTGGTGAAGCCCTCGAGCGTCGGTCGAGCCGATGTACATGCCGGGGCGTTTCCGGACCGCGGAGAGGCCCTCCAAAACCTGGATGGAACTCGCGTCGTACGCGAGCGGTCGGACTGTCTCTTGGGCCATCGGAAACCGTCAGTGAAAACCGACGTATTGAGACGAGCCGGGCATGTGTTATAACGCTTGGGCCGGGTTGGAAAAAGAGGCCTCTGAAAGGGCCCAAATTGAAGGTCCGGAAAGCGCTCGGTGCGCTAGGCAATCCGGACCAAATCGGAGTTGGGCCGCGCCCGTGCGACGGGTCGGAGGCGGGCGCAACAAGCCCTAATAACACGGCCCTTCTGCGCGCCAGTGGTGCTCATGCCCGACGAGCCGAACGCAGTCCCGCCCCTCGAGCCGGAGGCTCCCACGACGGGAGAGGCGAGCCCACCCCCGGCGGGCGCCACCGAGGACTGGGCGACTCGGTACAAGTATCTCTTCGCCGACTTTGAAAACTTCCGCCGGCGCACCGAGCGAGGTCGCGAAGCGATCACCCGTCAGGCGAGGGCCGGCCTCATCCGGGAGTTGTTGCCCATCTTCGAGGCGTTCCGATTCGCTCGCGGGGCCGTCGTGAACCTTCCCCCGAATGACCCGATCCGCCACGGTCTCGAACTGTTGGACCGCGAATGGAACACGTTCCTGAAGCACGAAGGGGTCGAGCCGATCGCCTCCGTGGGTCAGGCGTTCCGGGCGGAGGAGGAGGAAGCGGTCGGAGAGACCCCTCCGACGGCGGAGGTCCCCGAGGGTGCGGTCGCGGAGATCGTCCAGCAAGGGTATCGATTCTTTGGAGGAGTTCTCCGGCCGGCCAAGGTGGTCGTCGCCCGCGCGCCGACGGAGAGCGCGGCCGACGTCGCTCGCCCCGAGGAGGCCCCGTGAGCGACTCCTCCGAAATCTCCGGCTTCTACCGCAAGTCGATCGTCGAACGACGCGCCGTCGCTCGGCAGTGGGCGGGCCTGACCGAGGAGGAAGCCCGAGCCTGGGAGTTCCCACCGGGCATCGACCCTGCCGTGTTCGACCGGATGATCGAGAACGTGATCGGCGTGATGCCGTTGCCCCTCGGGGTCGCCACGAACTTCCGCATCAACGAGAAGGACTACCTCATTCCGATGGCGATCGAGGAACCGAGCGTGGTCGCAGCGGCCTCGAATGCGGCGAAGGTCGCCCGGGTCGCGGGAGGATTCTTCGCTCAGTCCACCGACCCCGTGATGATCGGGCAGGTCCAGATCATGGACGTCCACGACCCCTCGGCCGCCCGCCTGCGCATCCTGCACCAGCGGGAAGCGCTCCTCGCCGCGGCGAACGCGAAGGACCCGGTGCTCGTGAAATTCGGAGGCGGGGCCAAAGAGCTCGAGGTGCGCATCCTGCCCTCTCCGCGGGGGACGATGGTCATCGTCCACTTGCTGGTCGACGCCCGCGACGCGGGTGGGATGAACGCCGTCAACACGATGTGCGAAGCCCTCGCCCCCGAACTCGCCCGCTTGGCGGGAGGCCGTTCGGTCCTTCGCATCATCTCCAATCTCGCCGTCCACCGGCTGGCCCGGGCTCGAGCGACGTTCCGGGCCGACCAGTTGGGCACCGATACGATGTCGGGGACGGCGGTCGTCGAGGGGATCCTGGATGCGTACGCCTTCGCGGTCGCGGACCCGTTCCGGTGTGCGACGCACAACAAGGGGATCATGAACGGGATCTCCTCCGTCGTGATCGCCACGGGAAACGACTACCGCGCCATCGAAAGCGGAGCCCATACCTTCGCGGCGTGGCAAGCCGCCCCCGCCGGTGCGGTCGTACGCCCGTTGACGACCTACGAGAAGGATCGGGAGGGGAACCTGGTCGGAACGGTCGAATTCCCGGCACCGGTCGGGCTGATCGGGGGAGCCACGGCCGTTCACCCGACCGCCAAGGCCAACGTGAAGCTCCTGCGCCTCAAGACGGCCCGCGAACTGGGAGAGGTCCTGGCCGCGGTCGGTCTCGCCCAAAATTTCTCCGCCCTCCGGGCGCTCGCGACCGAAGGGATCCAACGAGGCCACATGGAACTCCACGCCCGCAACCTCGCTGCGAGCGCCGGGGCTCGCCCGGAGGAGATCGAACCGGTCGTGGCCCGATTGATCGCGGAGCACGCCATCCGATTCGACCGTGCGAAGGCGGTCCTCGAAGAGCTCCGAGCCGCCGGATGAAGGTCGGGGTCCTGGCACTGCAAGGGGACGTTCCGGAACATCTGCGCGCCCTGACGGACGTGGTTCCGAAGACGTCGGTCGTGGCCGTCCGTCGGCCGGCCGACCTCGCGGAGGTGGACGCGCTTTTCCTGCCCGGCGGGGAGTCGACCACGATCGCGCGCCTCCTCGCGGAGTCCGGTCTGTGGGCGCCCCTGGCGCACCGGCTCGGGGAGGGATTTCCGGTACTGGGAACCTGCGCCGGCCTCATCCTGCTCGCCCGAGACCTCGCGCCGAGCCCGGCGGGTCGCGAGCCGCCGACGTTCGGGGTGCTGGACGTTCGGGTCCGAAGGAACGATTATGGCTCCCAGCGCGAGTCGTTCGAAGGACCGGTGCGCGTGGAGGGCGTCGGCAAGCGGCCCTTCCCGGGAGTGTTTATCCGGGCCCCGCGCATCCTGGCGGTCGGTACCGACGCCCGAGCGATCGCCTGGGCCGGCGATGAGGTGGTCGGCGTTCGCTCCGGTGCCGTCTGGGGATTGTCCTTCCACCCCGAACTCTCGGGCGATGTCCGGGTGCACCGGGCGTTCCTGCGCGGGCTCCCGCGCAGCCGCTAGCGCAGGACGAGGACCAGCATCAGTCCGACCACGAGAACTGCCCCGACGGCCGCGACGGCGGCCTTCACCTTCCAGGAGAGCGCCCTCCATCCGCCGAAGAAGATGGGAACGGGACCGATCAATACCAGGCCCACGGCCTCCGTGGAGGGTGCCTCCCCATGGTGGCTCGCTCCCACCGGTTCGCGAACTTCGACCGAAGCTCCGAACGCGAGCGGCAGGGTGAGGAACGCCCCGACGAGCAGGACGACCCCGAGAAGGAACTCGGCGTCGTTCCCATAGACGACGGGGAACACGACCACGAGCGCGACCGAAGCCGACCCCCGGACCACGGCGTCGGCGATGACCGCAATTCCCGAGACGGCGAGCACGATCGGGAGGAGGCTCGCCGCTCGCATCAAAGGTGCGAGGGTCGTTCCGGGTGAAGAGAATACCGACGTCCTAGTGGTAGGTGTCGAACCGGTACGGTTCGAGCGGGAGCTCCCCGAGCGCCATCAGGAACTCGGGGGGCGTGAGGACGGGCTTGGAGTAGTTCCCGCTGTCATCGAGCGCGATCCGTGGACAGGCCGTGTTCACGTAGGCGTCGAGCGCCCTCCCTTCGAGGTCCCGGGGGTCCAACCGGTCGAAGATGAGGATCTCCGCCTCCCGGCCCCTCGCCCGAGCGCGCTCCTGGAGCGCGAGGGCGGTGGGAGAACGGTTCTGCCCGCCGAAGGAAGAGACCAAGATCCCCCAGCGACGCGCGTCCCGAGCCAGAGCGACGGTGAGCTGACGGCGCCGGATGAGAGCGCCGCGGTCGATCGGCGCCTCGAGCGTACCCTGGAGCGGGTCGAGCGACCAAACGGGCCGGTCGACCGCGAAGGCGAGCCCGATCGGGTGGAACATTCCGGTGCCGAGGAAGAGGAATCCGTCCACGACCGATTCGACCGCTTCGGCTCCCGTGTAATTGCATCCGAGCGCCTGGCCGGCGTACGCCAGGCGTCGATCGCCCCGGCCGACCCGCACGTCGAACCCCCGGCGACCCAGTTCCGCGGAGAGGGGAGGGATCAGGTCGAGGTGTTGGACGGAGGCGACGAGCCCCAAGCGGGACGGAAGACGCCCGTCCACCACCAAGTCCGCCAAGCGGCTCGGGTCCCCGCCCGTCTCCCGCATTTCGACGAAGTAGGTGGGGCGCGGTAGGGGAACATTCGGGATCGGAGCGTGCCCCAGGACGACCGCGACGTCCGCGCGGGGGGCTTCGTCGTGGGACGGAAAATCGCAGGCGCCGAAACACGCGCGCGCCCCCAGGACGACCGGTGCGCCCACCGCCGTTCGGATCCGGTCGACGAGGTCCGTCGCGTTCCGGATGAGTCCAGCGGGCACCTGGAGCACGATGCGGGCGGGCCGAGCCTGCCGAAGGGCTTCGAACAAGGCCTCCCCCACCTCGGGGAACACCCAGGTGTCGTGGGCCGGATGCGTCGCCTCGACCATGGACGGGCCGCGAGCCCGGTCGAAGGGCTAAGCCTTGCGGGGAGCGGGTCCGACCCGTTCGAGGAGGCGCCGGACCGCCTCCTGATTGTCCGGGTAGTGCAGGCGGGCGATCGCTTCGGCCGGCGCGACCCACTCGAAAGCCTCGTGCTCCGCACTGAGGCGCGGCTCGAAGTCGGGGGCCACCTGGACCGCGTACGCGTGGAGTCGCCACACCTGGCCGTTGTCGGCCCGGAACGGAACCTCCCAGTCGAGGGAAAGCATGCGCAACGGCGATCGCAGCCCCGTTTCTTCCTCGAGTTCTCGGAGCAGGGCGTGCCCAAGGGTCGGGTCGGCCGGATCCACCTTGCCACTGATCGGGACCCAGACCGAACCCCGTGACGGAGGTCGTCGAAAGAGAAGGATCCGTACGGGGTCGGTCGCGTAGAGGTACCCTTCCACGCACTCGCGATCGACGGGCTCGTGGGGCGAGGGAGGATCGGTCCGATCCGTTCCGGCCGTCATGGCCCGAGAGAGGGGTCTACCGGCGGCGCGTCATGAGCTTCATGATCGCCTCGGCGGGAGCGCCGTCGGACTGGAGGAGCGCTTCGACCGCCTCCGAACGGGAGACCTGGGCCTGCTCCATCACGAGCTGGACATCCTCATCGGGAGGCCCGGCCGGGGCGGGCGGGAGCGAGCTCGGAGCGTGGGAAGAGGCGGATCCTCCGGAACCCCGGGGTCGGATTTCGGGCGTGCCCACCACCTGGTAGGTGCGGACGCCCTGGACGGTGAGGACGGTGACCTCCGGGGACTTGAAGACATGGTCCTGGGTCTTCGTCCGCACGATGACCTCATCGACGTCCGGGACTTCTTCGGTTTTCATCCCGAGACGCCGCATCATCATCTGCATCTGGCGCTCGTTGCGCGGTCCCCCCGGGAGCATCGGTACCTCCGTCTACTCGTCGTCGTCGGTCGTCGCCGTCCGGATCTTGCGTTCCAGGTCGGGGTCCGCGATCTCCGCCTCGTCCATGTCGGACGAGCCGGCGCGGCGTCGACCCCGGGTCCTTCGGGTCTCTTGGCTGCGTTGCACCTGGGAGGTCAGTTCGTCCATCAGGCCCGAGATGCCCGCCATCAAGTTCCAGCCGGTGTGCGAGGCATAGAAGATCCCCTGGTCGGTGTGTAGGCGCGCTTCGACCGTGAGGTCGGAGGTCCGGTGGGTTGAGTGGGGGCTCAAGTGGAGGCTGAGCAGGATCGGCCGAACGTGGTGCGCGATCCGTTTGAGCGAGCCCGCGACCATGTGGTCGATGTCGGCGAGCAGGCCCGGATCGCTCGAACCTCGAAGGCCGGTGACCTCGACGTAGACATCCTCCACGCCGCCGCGGCCGTGCGGGGGGGCGGTGGATCCGACGACGAGGGTCAGAAGGTCGGTCTGGGCCACGATGCGCGTGGGGCGCCCTTTCTCGACCACGAAGACGCTCGAGATCTTCTCGCGGGACATGACCCGCGCCGCGTCGAGGGCATCCGCCCCCGCCAGGACGGTGAAGGCGGGCGCGTGCATGATCGACGTGACCTCGACATCGAGGGCGGAGCCCCGCGTGGCGACGTCGAGCTTTCCTCCGACCGTGGGCCGCCAGAGGACGCCGGCGAGGTCCTCGAGACCGACCGCACCCACTAGCCGCCCCTTCTTGTCGACGACCGGGAGCGCATGTTCCTCGAGGAGGCGGATCTGGCCGAACAGGTGGCGCACCGTGTCGCTCTCGCGGACGAAGTAGGACGCCGAGCGGCCGATCCGCTCCACCGGGGACCGGGCGAGGCCGGCGAGGCCCGGCAGGGCACGGACGAGGTCGGTCCGGCTGATCACGCCGAGGAGTTCACCGCGGCGACCGACCACCGGGGCTCCGCGCAGCCCGGTCGCGAGCAGTTCCGCGGCGACCTCGGGGAGGGTGGAGGTCGGGGTGACCAACGGAGGGACGACGAGCAGGTGGCCGACCTTGGTCGCGACCGAGCGGCTGGAGCGTCGCGCGATGGTCTCGAACGTGATCATGCCGAGGAGGCGGCGGCCCTGGAGGACTGGGATCTCGTGGATGCCGCGACTGCGCATCAGGCCGAGCGCGCGGGAGATCGGCGCGTCGTGCGGGAGGGTCACCGGACGCGCGGTCATCAGTTCCCCGGCGGAGGGCCATGCAACGGGCATGCCGGACCATCCGACGGCGAGGCTTTAGAGACTGCGGGTCGGCGGCCCCGGTTTCAGGGAAGGGGTCGCGCCATCTGGTATCCGTTCTCCCCGTCCGAGTAGTACGCCTTCAGCAGGTCGACGACCGAGTACTGGTACCGGGCATAGAATCGGATCGCGGTCGCATTGGAGACCCGCACCTCCAACGTGGCCCGTCGGAACCCTCGCGCGCGGCATCGGTCGAGGAACGACGACATGAGGAGGTTGCCGACCCCGAGCTCCCGGTGATGGCGGTCGACGGCGAACATCAGCACCCGGGCCTCGCGGTCGACCTGGGAGACGCCGAGCAAGAATCCCACCGGGACGTCGTACGGGTCGGCGGCGACGAGAAACCCGTCGGCCCACTCGGCGCTCAGCGTCAGGTAGAGTCCGGGGTCGTAGTGCTCGTGCAGGGCATCGGCGACGATGGAGGAAACGAACGGAACGTCGGTCGGTCGGAAACCGCGCAGGGTGACCGGCGGTCGGTCCTCGGGCATCGGGACCGAGCGTGGGGTCGGAGCCGTGTCAGCGATACATCTCACCCGGCCCTTCGGGTTCGGCCGCGCGCATGGCCGACATCGAGTCCTTGGTCTGCCGGAGGGTCCGACGCACGCCCTCCTCGATCTCCCGGGCCTTCTCCCGGAGCGGCTTCGTATCGAGGACGAGGAGCGGCACGAGGGGATTGAGGGTCTCGATCACCTTCGCGGCCGCGCGAGCGTCCGGGTAGTCCTTGTGGGCCTGGGCGACAAAGCAGAGCACCGGCAGGGTTCGGTTGATCGCGCCGAGCAGCAATCCGCCCGCGAGTCCCGTGACGACGCCGTTCGCCGCGGCGAACTGGTACTTCTCGAGGAGCGGGGCCGCGGCCCGATTGGACATCGCCACGACCCGGGCATCCCCGCCCACCTCGGACTCGATCGGCTGACCCTCGATCGCTACGACGAACTGGACCCCCTTGCGTTCGGCCCAATCGAGGAGGACCCGTCCGAGTTCGTTCAGCATCCCGGGCGAGGGTTGGATATCGGCGATTAGGACGACCAACTGGTCACACGAGCGGTCGACCCCGCAGACGAGCTTGCTCGCATAGAAGCGAACCGGGGCGCTCACGACGCCCTCCTCCATGACGACGGTCGGCGGGAACTCCTCGCTGATCATGTAGGCGATCGGGCTCATGTCGAGCGCGTGGACGAGGTACGACGCGGCCACGGATCCCACCAGCCCATGCGTCGGGAATCCCACCACGAGCATCGCGCCCTTGAGCGGTTCGTCGCGGGTGTCGATGATCTGGATCTGGGCACTCTGGAGGGCCACTCGGTCACCTGGGTGTCGTAGGAACACCTCTCCGCCTCTTATGGGGCTTTGGTCCGGGGGCGCATCGGGCCCGGAGGGGTGGTCTCGGTTCCCGGCCCGCTTCGAGACCACTGAATTCTCCGCCGAAGAACGGGATCACCGAGGGGGGCGGCTCCGAGGGGCCGAGCTAGAGAATCGCACTCTCGGAGGGGATAACACTTAAAGAGGGGGACCGAGCATTCAGAGCCGCTCGGAGCCCATGAAGGTCCTCGTAACAGGTGTGGATGGGTACTCCGGCTGGCCCCTCGCGCTCCATCTGATCGCCCGTGGCCACGAGGTGGTCGGGATCGACAACTTCGTCACCCGAAAACGGGTGAAGGAGGTCGGAAGTTGGTCGGCGACCCCCATCCCGTCGTTCCCCCGTCGTCAGGCGGCCGTGAAGGAGATCTTCGGCAAGGACCTGGGATTCTATCGGGGCGACCTCCAGAACTACGCGTTCGTCCGCCACGTGCTCGAACACGAGCGGCCCGATGCGATCGTGCACCTGGCCGAACAACGCAGCGCCCCTTACTCGATGATCGATGTCCACCACGCGGTCGCAACGCAGGTGGAGAACCTCACCGGAACCCTCCACATCCTGTACGCCATGAAAGAGGCGTGTCCGAACGCTCACCTCGTGAAGATGGGCACGATGGGGGAGTACGGTACACCGAACACAGACATCCCCGAGGGGTCGTTCGATGTCGAGTTCAACGGACGCAAGGACCACATGCCCTTCCCGCGCCAGGGCGGGTCCTGGTACCACTGGAGCAAGGTCTTCGATTCGGGGGACGTCATGTTCGCGTCCCGGATCTTCAATCTGCGCGCGACCGACGTGATGCAGGGTGTGATCTACGGAGTACGGACCCCCGAGATCACCGACGACCGCCTCCTCACCCGCTTCGATTTCGACGAAACCTGGGGGACGGCGCTGAACCGGTTCATCGCCCAGGCCGTGCTGGGTTCTCCGATCACTCCGTACGGACGGGGCGAGCAAAAGCGTGGGTTCCTCGCGCTGGAGGATTCGATGCAGTCCCTGCGCCTCGCGCTCGAGAACCCCGCGGCCCCGGGCGAGTACCGCGTGTTCAACCAGTTCGATGCCTCCTACTCCATCAACGAGCTCGCGGACCGGGTGGGCCGGATCGCGGCCGAATTCGGCCTCAAGCCGGTCATCGAGCATCCCGCCGACCCCCGGGTCGAAGCGGAGCAGCACTACTACAACCCGATCCATGAACGTTTGCCCGCGCTCGGATACAAGCGCTCTCGGGAGCTGGACGAAGTCGTCCGGGAGATCTTTACTGATCTCCTCCGCTTCCGCCGCCGCCTCGAAGCGCGGCGGCACGTGGTCGTCCCGACGGTCCAGTGGCGTGTCGCCGACAGCGGCCCGTTGCTTCAGGCCCGCGCCGGTTCCGAACCGACGCTTAACGCCGAGCAACCTCCACCCCCGACGTCTCCGTCCATCGGTAGCCCCGCCTAAGCCGGAGCGGCATGCAGGCGGTCATCACCCTCGCCGGTGAGGGCACGCGCATGCTCCCCTGGAGCCGGGGGGTGCGCAAGGAGTTCCTTCCGCTCTACGACCGGGGGGAGAACGGGGCGCTCGTCCTGAAACCGGTCGCCCACTTGGTGGTGGAATCCCTCATCGAGGCGGGCGCCGAGCTCGTGACGGTCGTCGTCCAACCGCGGGACGCGGGGGCCGTGCAGTCCTACTTCACCGTCGACCACGAGTTCCTCAAGCGGCACCGCCGTCACGCCGACCGGTTGGTCGAGACGCGACGGTTCTACGAGACGCTCGACAAGTTCCGGTTCGTGTACACCTTGCAGCCGCGCGCCGCCGGATTCGGGGACGCGGTCCTCCGGACGGAGGCGGTGATCGGCGAGAATCCGTTCCTCCTCCATGCCGGAGACGGCATCGTCGTGGAACCCCAGCGCGGCGCGGCGTTGCGCGCGATGGCGGAGCTGCGGGAACGGGAGAACCTCGACGCGGTCGTGCTGGCCCGGGTCGTGGCCGACCCGCGTCGATACGGGGTCCTCGAGGGTCGGGTCGGCCCGAAAGTGGGCCCGTATCCGCGGATCGATGTCACCCGAATAATCGAGAAGCCCGAGCATCCCAAGACCCACTGGGCCGCCGCGGCGGTCTATGTGTTTGGACCCCGTCTCTTCCCCGCCCTGGAGGCCGTTCGAAAGGAACACCGCTCCCCCGAGCTCGAGCTGACGGACGGGATCCAGCGGATGATCGAGCAGGGCGGACGGGTCGCGTCGCTCCTCCTCGGACCCCGCACCGGGACGTGGAGGTCGGTCGGCTCGCCCGAAGGGTACGGCCGTGCGCTCGAGGCCACCCGAAGGGTCGCCGTCCGGCCTCGGCCGGCGCGGGCGAACGATTAAGACCGTTCCGGAGATAACCGCGATTCGTGCCCCAGTGGTTCTGCCGCTAGGGATGAGGTCACACTTCCGATGAAACGCCAGATGGTCGATATGCTGGCGGAGCTGATCAAGATCCCCAGCGATCCCGTGTCGGACAAGCAGGAGGTCCTGGACTACGTCCAGTCCTTCACCGACCAGATCCACATGCGCAACACGCTCTTCGGGGATGCGCAGGCCCCGAGCCTCCTGGCCGAGTACGGCCAGGGCGGTGTGGTCCTCTCCGGCCACCTCGACACGCCCCCCATCGGGGACTACTGGAGCTTCTCCCAGAGCCAGCTCGCGTCGGGCCGGATGTACGGACGCGGCGCCGCCGACATGAAAGGCACCGTGGTCGCGATGCTCGAGGCGGCCCAGGACCTGGTCACGCGGAAAATCCCGATCGTCCTCGCCTTCACGACCGACGAGGAGACGACCATGCAGGGCGCGATCGCGCTCTCGAAGACCCTGCCCCTCCGGCGGGCCAAAGCGGTCGTGGTCGGCGAGCCCACGGGATTGCGGGTCGCCTACGCCGAGAAGGGCGTTCTCGACCTCGCGATCGAAACGCGGGGGAAGGCGGCGCACGGCGCGATGCCGCACCTCGGCGAGAACGCGATCGGAAAGATGATGCGGATCCTGCGGGGGCTCGAGTCGTTCAAGGGCCGCATCGCCCATCCCGAGCTCGGCTCGGTCACAATGAACCTGGGGACGTTCCACGGCGGCAGCCGGCTGAACGTCGTGCCGAACAAGGCGACGAGCGAGGTCGACATCCGATTCCCGCCTCCGTACACTCCCGAGCAACTCTACCAGGAGGTCGAGGAGCACCTCCGCCGGATCAAGACCCCGTTCACGCTCCGCCGGATCCTGACGATGCCGGCCGTCCAGATCGACCCGAATTCCGACCACGTCCGGATCCTCCGCGAGGTCGCCCAGGCCGAGACGACGGTCCTCGTGCACGCGTCCGAAGCCGTCCACTACACCCAGGTGAACCCGCGGGTCGTGATCTTCGGGGCGGGGGAAGAGGAACTGTCCCACCAGGCGAACGAGTACGTCAAGGTCGAGGCCGTCGCACGCGCGACCGAGGTGTACAAGAAGTATGCCCAACGGCTCGCGGCGGCCCGGACCCCGGCGGCCTAGACCGGCGGCGCCACCGGACTTATCAGGGAATCTTCCCGGTACCCCGTCCGGTGAAGATCGCTCAGGTCTCGACGCGGTTTCCCCCCGGACCCGGGGGTGTCGAACGGCACGTGGCCGAGGTCGCGGCCCGTCTCGGGACGCACGGACACCGCGTGGACGTCTACACGAGCGAGCTCTACCGGGAGTTCCCCTGGCAGCGCCTGGGACCGGACGTGCCCCGGGAAGAGACCCGCCCGTTCGGGGCCATCCACCGGCTACCGGTGCGCTCGCTCCCGGGGCCGCTCCACTACCCGTTCTTGCGAGGCCTCGTGCCGGCCCTCACCCGGGACCGGCCCGAGGTGGTGCACGTCCACACGTACGGGACCCACCAGGTGGCGCTCGCCCGCCGGTTCCGCCGGAAGACGGGGACCCCGTTCGTCCTCACAGCGCACTTCCATCCGATCTGGTCGATCGAAGGCGGTTGGATCCGCCACCGGCTCCGGGGGTTCTACGACCGTCGACTCGCCGGGCCGATCGTCCGCGACGCGTCCCGCGTGATCGTTCAAACCCACGAGGAGGAACGGCTCCTCCGGACGCTCGGCCTCGACCTCCCGAGGGTCGACGTGATCCCACCGGGGTACGCCCCGCTCGCCACCGTGGCCGCCCCGGGGTCGTTCCGCCGGCAGTACGAGATAGTCGGACCGTACGTTCTGTTCGTGGGTCGGCTCGCTTCGAACAAGGGGCTCCTTCCGCTCGTGGAGGCGTTCGCGACCCTGGCGAAGGACCATCCGGAGGCCCTGCTCGTGCTGGCCGGGGAGGACGGTGGGATGCGACCGGCGGTCGAGGCGCTCGCCCGAAGCCGGGGATTGGGCACCCGCGTACGAGTTCTGGGGCACGTCCGGGACGACGCAGTGTTGGCGGACGCCTATCGGGACGCGCGCCTCGCGGTCCTGCCCAGTGAGTACGAGGCGTTCGGTCTCGTGTTGCTCGAGGCGCTCGCCCAAGGGACCCCGGTGGTCGCCTCCCACGTGGGCGGGATCCCGGAGTTCGTTCCGGACGGGAAGGCGGGCCTCCTCGTCCCTCCGAACGACGCAGTCGCGCTCGCCCGAGCGATCGAACAGGTCTGGACCGACGAGACTCTCGCCCACCGGATGGGCGCGTTCGGTCGGGACGAGGTAGTTCCGCGGTACACCTGGGACCGACTGGTCGCCCAGCTCGAGCTCGTCTACCAGGACGTGGTGTCCCGGTGAAGATCGCCCAGGTGGCGCTGAGGTTCGACGCGCCGGGCGGCGTGGAGACGAACGTCCGGGAGGTGTCGCGGCGGCTCTTGGCGGCGGGCGAGGAGGTCGAGATCTTCGCGAGCGACCTCTACGACGAGGCGAGTTGGGACCGGCGGAGCGGCTACGCCCCCGTCGTCGACGGGGTTCCGGTCCACCGGTTTGCCGTCCGCAAGCGACTGATCCCCCGGTTGACGCTGCCGCTCATGATCGGCCTCATGGACGCCCTCTCCGAGCGCCGTCCGCAAGTCATCCACGCCCACTCGCACCGGTACGGCCACGTGCTCGAGGCGGCCCTAGTGGCCGATCGACGCAACATCCCTCTGGTCGTTTCTACGCACTACCACCCGGCGGACCGTCGGGAACGCCCGTGGACCCGCGGGCTCCTCCGCATGCAGGATGTCGGATTTGGGGCCACCGCCTACCGGATCGCCCGCGCGCTCATCGTGGAGACCGAACTCGAAGCTCGGCTGGTGCGCGCGTTCGCTCCCGCGGACCGGATCCGGGTCATCCCTCCGGGCATCGACCTCGCGGCGTGGTCCGACCCGGTCGGGGACATCCCACCCCCGGGGTTGCCGGACGAGTATCTCCTGTTCTTCGGCCGGGTGGCTCCCAACAAGGGGTTGCCGTTCTTGGTCGAAGCGTTGGCGCGACTCCCACCCGCCGCTCGCCTCCCCCTCGTCGTGATGGGACCCGACTGGGGAGAACGGACGGCGCTGGAGGCCCAGGCCCGATCCCTCGGCCTCGAGGGCTCGGTGCGGTTCCTGGGGCATGTCAGCCCCGACGGAGCGGTTCGGGCCGTGATCCGGGGCGCTCGGGCGTTGGTACTTCCGTCCGAATGGGAGGCGTTCGGGCTCGTGCTGTTGATGGCGATGGCCGCCGGCACTCCGATCGTCGCGACCGGCGTCGGAGGTGTGCCCGAGGTCCTGGACCACGGACGCGCCGGGTTACTCGTCCCGTACGCCGACCCGGTCGCGCTCGCCGACGCCCTGGGCCGCCTAACGGACGAACCCGGCCCAACCCATGAACGGGTCCGGGTGGCCCGCGAACGCGTCCAAGCGTTCGACTGGTCGGTGACGGTCGAGCGTCACCGGGCCCTCTACCGCGAGGTCGCGAGCGGCTGAACGCGGACCCGTCTCAAGGAGGGCTGCGGTCGAGGCGACGGAGCTCGGCCCCGAACTGCTCGCGATCAAGGTCGGGAACCGGCCCGGCGCGGGCGATGGCCTGGAAGACCCGCCCGAGCCAGCGGAGGATCACGCGGCCCCCCGTTGTTCAGCGTACTCGCGGACGATCTCGAGACCGGTCCGGAGCTTCTCCCGCGAGGCGGCGAACGACAGGCGCAGGTGCCCGGCGCCCAACGAACCGAACGCGTCCCCCGGCGTCGTGATGACGCCGCGCTTGAGAAGCGCGTGGGCCGAATCCGTCGCGGTCTCTCCCCAGTCGAGCTTCGGAAAGACGTAGAACGCACCGGCCGGTGGGACCACCCGGACACCGGGCATCGATTTCAGGAGCCGGTCCACGAGCGTGCGGCGACCGCGAAACTCGCGCACCATCGCGCGGGTCGCGGCGTCGCCCGCCTCGAAGCCGGCGAGGATCGCCACCTGGGCGGGCGTGGGAGGGCAGGCCATGATGTGGTAGTGGATCTTGTTGAGCTCGACCGCGAGCGGCTTGGACGCGACCAGGAACCCGAGGCGCCAGCCGGTGACGGCGAACGTCTTGGAGAACGAGTTCACGATGATCGTCCGGTCGTTCCGGCCCCAGAACGAGGAGAATTTGCCGTCGTAGACGATCTCCTCGTAGACCTCGTCCGAGACGATCGTGAGGTGGTGACGGTCGGCGAACTCCACGATCTTCTCGACCGTCGACTCGGGGAACATCGAGCCGGTCGGGTTGGAGGGGCTGTTCACGACGATCGCCCGCGTCTTGGGGGTGACGAGGTGCTCGAGGGCATCGAGGTCCGGCTGGAACTTCCGCCGTTCGATGAGCGGGTACGGGACGGGGACCGCGCCGGCGAGACGGGCGTGTGGTCCGTAGAGGACGAATCCGGGGTTGGGTACCAGGACCTCGTCCCCCGGGTCGTAGAGGGTGAGCGCGACGGTCATGAGGGCCTCGGAACCGCTCGCGGTGACGATCACGTTCTCCCGGACCGTCTTCGGGTCGCGTCCCGCGTACCGCGTGGCGATCCGCTCCCGCAGCGCGGAGAGCCCGGCGCTCGGGCCGTAGTGATTTCCTCCATTCTGGACCGAATGGCAAAGGGCCTCGACCACCTCTCGGGGCGGGTCGAAGTCGGGTTCGCCGAGCCCCAGGTTGATCGAGTTGGGGGGGGCGGATTCGAACATCCGTCGGATCCCGGAGATCTCGACTCGCCGGGTCCGGTCGGCGACCATTCTCGCTGCGACGGGGGTCCCCCTCTTTATCGTTGCCGCCGGCGTGCTAGTCCGCGTCGCCGGCCCCCGCGTCCGCCCGAGGTCGTGCCCGGCAAAGGTTTAGGTCCGACTTCCACCTGAGAGAGCGGAGGAGCGACGTGGCCCGGATCCTGATCGGCGTCGCGTGGCCGTACGCCAACGGTCCCTTCCACCTCGGTCACCTGGCGGGCGCCTACCTACCGGGTGACATCTTCGCGCGGTTCCACCGGCTGCGCGGCGACGAGGTGCTCCTAGTCTCGGGCTCGGACATGCACGGAACGCCGATCCTCGTGGCCGCGGAGAAGGAGGGCACGACTCCGGCCGCGGTGGCCGACCGGTATCACGAAATCAACCGCGCGGCGTTCGAACGGCTGGGTTTCACGTTCGACTGCTACACGACCACCCACACGGTCGTCCACGAGAAGACCGTTCAGGAGGTTTTCCTCACGCTGCTCGAGCACGGCTTCGTCGCCCGGAGGACGGAGGAGAGCCCCTATTGCCCGAACCACCGCCGTTTCCTACCGGACCGGTACCTGGTCGGAACCTGCCCCCATTGCGGCTTCGAGAGCGCGCGGGGGGATGAATGCGACCGGTGCGGCCGCCCGCTCGAGGCGCGGGAGTTGGGGAATCCCCGGTGCCTCCTGTGCAATACGGCCGCCGAGTTCCGCGCGACCGAGCATTTCTACCTCCTGCTGGACAAACTGCAGCCCCAACTCTCCGAGTACGTGGGGCGGCAGGACCACTGGCGAGGGGGAACGCGTCGGGTCGCCACGAACTTCCTGCAGGAGGGTCTCCACCCGACCCCCATCACGCGCGACTTGGACTGGGGCGTGCCGATCCCGTTGGAGGGTTACGCGACGAAACGGTTCTACGTTTGGTTCGAGGCGCTCATCGGATACCTGTCGGCGTCCAAGGAGTGGGCGATCCGGGCCGGTCGACCGGACGCGTGGCGCCGGTACTGGGCCGAGGGCGAGGTCGTTCGGCCGTACTACTTTATCGGAAAAGACAACAAGTTCCACCACACCATCCTCTGGCCGGGGATCCTGTTGGGTGTCGGGGGCCTCGCGCTCCCCTACGACGTGCCGGCGAACGAGTGGCTGCTCATCGATGGGAAGAAGGCGTCCAAGTCCCGGGCCACCGATTCGGACGCATTCATCCCGTCCCTCCTCGAACACTACGCTCCGGATGTCATTCGGTTCTACGGAGCGCTCCTCGCGCCGCAGAATCATGACACGGAGCTCGATTGGAAGGAATTCCAGAAGCTACGGGACGAGGTCCTGGCCAATCAGTACGGCAATCTCGTGCAACGCGCGCTCGTCCTCACCCGCGACCGGTACGGCGGTCACGTTCCCTCGCCCCCTGACGGTTGGACCTCGGCCGACCCCGTCGGCGTGGGGGCCCGGCTGACCCAGGCGCATGCCCGCATCACCGCGGAGTTCGAAGCGGTTCACCTCAAGGAAGCGTTGGACCTCGCGCTCGAGGAAGTGCGGGAGGCGAACCGCCGGTTCCACGAGGCCCGCCCGTGGCAACTCACCGACCCCGAACGAGCGCGCGTGATCTTCGAGACTCTCTGGACGATCCGGGCCCTGGCGACCTGGCTCTCCCCCGTCCTCCCGTTCTCCTCGACCGAGACGTTCCACATGCTCGGCTTCTCGGACGGACCGTCGGCGGGGGATTGGGAGCGGGCGCTGCACCCGGTCCCCGCCGGGCAGGCTCTCGGGGAGATCCGGCCCCTGTTCCCGAAACCGGCCCCCCCGGAAGGGTCCAGCGCGACCGCGGGGGCTCCGGCGTCGGGCGCGGCACCGCCCCTCGCGGTGCGTGCCGGCGTGATCGTCCGGGCCGATGCCCATCCATCGGCCGACCGACTCCTCGTCCTGGCGGTGGATGCGGGGGAGGGAACGCCGAGGTCGATCGTCGCGGGGATCCGAGCCTACTACGCCCCCGACACGCTGGTCGGGCGACGGATCGTGTTCCTCTCGAACCTCGCGCCTCGAACCATCCGGGGGGTCCCGTCCCAGGGGATGATCCTGGCGGCGGACGCCGGCGGTCGTCCGGTGCTACTCGAGCCACCGGTGGAAGTCGCCCCGGGGGAGTTTGTGGCGGGTCGGTCTGCGGCGGACCGCACGATCACCCACGATGAATTCGCGTCCTACACCCTTACGGTCGGTCGGTCGACGGAAGAATCCGGCGACCTCGGCTCCCGGGTCGACCTCGGGACGATCCAGCTCGAGGTCGGAGAAAAGTGGCCTATGGGGACCGCGCTCATCGTTGTCCGTCAGGGTGACGCCCCCGAGGGAATCGTCCTCGAGTTCGGCCCGGGACGACCGGTGGCACCCAGCGAACCGATCGCGGTCGGGGCGACCGTTCGATGACGGACGGCCTCCGGCTCGACCTCCACGTCCATTCCCGTCACTCGCCCGATTCCCGGTTGACGATCGAACAGATCGTCGAGCGGCTCCCGTACACCGGGCTGAGGGGGTTCGCCTTGACGGACCACAACTCGACACGCGGGCATGCCGAACTGGCCGCCCTCGCCCGGGTCCATCGGTCCTACGTGTTCCTTGCGGGCGTCGAGGTGTCCACGGCGGAGGGACACCTACTGGCCTACGGGGTCACGGAGGCCCCTCCGGCTCGGCGGCCGATCGAAGAGACGATCGAGTGGGTGCGCGCCCACGGAGGAGAGCCCGTCCTCGCCCACCCGTTCCGATGGACCCATGGGGTCGGGCCGCAGGTGACAGCCGTCGCCCAGGTTCCCGCGATCGAGGTCCGGAACGGGCATAACTCGGAGGTGGCGAACGCGCGGGCCGAACTGGTCGCCGCCCGACGCACCCTCGGGATGACCGGCGGAAGTGACGGTCACGCGATCCCCGAGATCGGGCGCGCCTTCACCCAGTTCCCGGAGGAGGCCCGCACGACGGACGACCTCTTGGAGGCCCTCCGCCGGGGGCGTACTCTCGCCGGAGGGCGCTCGCTCCGCTTCCCCGGCCGGGTGCGTCTCGGGCTGACGACCGGTACGAAGTTCCTGACGCGGGGCCTTCGGAGCCTGTAGTGGCTCCCCGAGGGCTTTAAGGCGAAGGCTCTTGGCCCCGACCGCGCCAAGGTGGCAGAATGGTTAATGCGACGGACTGCAGATCCGTTTCCTGGGGGTTCGATTCCCTCCCTTGGCTCATGGTCCCACCTCCTTCACCGCGTCGCTTCGGTCCCGCCTAACGTTCGGGTGTGCGGAGGAGTTCCTTGACCCGTGGGAGCTTTCGGTAGAACCCCGGGCGGGCACCAAACCCCCCGATTTTCACCGCGTTCCCGTCGACGAGATAGAACATTCGGAAACCACCCACCCTCATCGACCACACCGGAGTCACGACTCCGGGAGGAGGAGAAAGTTGGGACACCTCGTACCCCGGCCCAGCCGAGAAAGGGTTGGTCGCCATCCGTCGAATGGCCCGCTCGTACACGGAGCGTACGTGCGGCGGCAGTTGGAGAAACTCCGCTTCCGCCTTTCGATGCCGAAGCAGGCGATACTGCACGTCAGAGGCCCCGTGCACGGCGGGCCTTGGATTCCGCGAGCATTCCTTCGGTCGACTCGAAATCCTCGGATCGGAATCGCTGGTTGAGTTCCGCCCACGTCAGCCGATTCGGGTGCGCGGCGAGCAGCATTGTGATGACGTCGTCGTAGGTCTCCTCGCCCGTCTTCAGCATCCCAAGAAGCCTGCGGGTTCGCTGACTCACGGCGACAGTAGTGCTCATCGCTCCCCGTAACGCTGTGGTGACTATAAGTGCTCCGATGAGAAGACCGACACGAATGGGTCGGTTCAGGCCGGCTCGGCCCGCTGCTCAAGACATCCACCGAGGGGCGCTCAGCCGGCTCCGAGGGGAGCGGAGGAATCGAACTGTTCGACGATCCCCTCTACGGGAACTTGGGACATCTCCGTCCAGACTCGGTCAATAAATGAAACGTCGATCAAACCAGACGGGCGGCGTGCTACTTACTTTGGAATGAGCTCGACCTAGGTAAGTCTAATACCCGCCGATGCAAATTGCCCTGTGGGCCATGGCGGCCGAATCGCTAGCAGACATTCACTGTTATCGCTGCATCTATACTTGGACGCCCAGACGCGCACCGGTCCGGATGTGCCCCCGATGCAAGTCGAGACTCTGGATTGTTCCCAAGGTTCGTCCGATCCACGTCGGGACCGGGCTCGGGATTCCTGAGGTCCTGGGACTCCATCGCGACCGAGTCCTGGCCCTTGCCAAGAGATATGGCGCGAAGCGAGTCCGCGTGTTCGGCTCGGTTCGCCGAGGAGAAGCGAATTAACGGAGCGACCTCGATCTCTTGGTTGACGGTCTGCCAAGGGCCTCGTTGCTCGATCAAGCCCACCTAGAGACCGAGCTCGGGAAGCTCCTGGGGCGCCCGGTCGACGTGGTGGAGGAGGATAGCCTTCCCTGGTCAATCCGACACCAAGTGCTGGCCGAGGCGGTTCTCCTTTGAGGGCCTCCGAGGGCCGAGTCCGTACCCTGGTCGATCGAATGCTCCGGGAAGCGTCAGCGGCCGAACGCTATCTCTCACGCGGGAAGTAGTCGTTCTTCGACCTTCGGACTCCGGAGATCCGAGACGCGGTGGAGCTCCGAATCCTTCACTTTACTGAGACGGCCACGAAGGTCGGACGTCCCTTCAGGAATGCGAATCCGCTCATTCCGTGGGATGATCTCGACCAGCTGCGGAACGACCTTGTCCGCGAGTACCCGGAGGTCAAGGCGGACAAGATCTGGCGATTCGTTCAGGATGACCTTCCCGGTCTGGTCATGAAGCTCCGGCGCGCCCGATACGCGGAGAAGGGTTCCTAGGCATCGGATAGGGGAACGCCGCTGGGGTTCGGTCGCCACGCGGTCCCGGGTCTCTCCGAAGGCGGGGAATGGAATCCTTCCTCGATTCCCCCCTCCGAGCTGACGATGTGACGAACTCTCCCGGAGGGTCATCGCGGATTCGCCGGCTGAGGTTTGTTCCCCAACTGAGGCTCGATGAAGATCGCCAGCTTGTGGAGGCCGTCGCGCATCTCATCCTCGTCCAATCCGATGTAGTGGACGGTTTGATCGAGTGAGCTGTGTCCGTAGAGGTTCTTCAGTTGGACCAGATCCATCCCGGCCTTGTGGGCAAGTCGCCCGAAGGTCCGACGCAAGTCGTGGTGCGAGACTCGTACGCCGAGGCTAGGAAAACCCGCCCTCTCGGCGACTCGACGGAGGAGGAGGTCAGCACCAGAAGGGGAAAGGGGGACTAACGGCTCGTGTCCACCCTCCTGGAATCTATGGGAGCGCAAGACGCGCGCTGTCTCGGAGAACATCGGGAGAGTGCGCCATTTCCCCCCGTTCCGTCCCTTTCCGAGCACGTGAAGCCGCTGCCGTGCAAAATCAACGTCCATTCCGCGCAGTCGTAACACTTCCACGCGGCGGAGCCCGTTGAATGCTTCCAGAGCAAGGAGCACCCTTTCTCGCCCTTGAGCGGCCCGATAGAGCCGGAACAGTTGCTCCGGCGCGAGCCACCTTCTCCGACCGGTGCTATCCTGGGGTACGGCCCAAACCCCCCGATCAGCGGCCAGTGGGTTCCTCGCCCACCGGAGGAATCGTCGGAGGGCGTTGAAGTGCACACCGAATGTGGCCGAACTCCAGGACAAGCCATGTTTGAGTTGTTCAATGTGAGCCGCCCTCAAGCGCCCCGGAGTGGAGGGGGCCGAAATCTCTCCCGCTTTTCGGATGAGCGTCGGGGTACGCAGAATTTCATACTGCACGCGACGTTTCCAGGCATCACCTATCGACGAGCCGGCTAGATCTTCCCTGGCAAATCGACGGACCGACGCGACCCAGGCGTGACGAGGGCCACGACTCGGCCTCCGCTTGCTCAAGGGTCGGCCCGACGGTCGGTGCATATCGTGCGAGTGATCTTACCCCCTTGCTCCCTTTCGGGGGGATTGAATGATGAGAAGTGTGCCAACGAGGCAGGTACCGGCCAAGATCGGAACGCGCGGTCGTCACGCCTGTCCCACAGGATGGTTGAGATTCGGACTTTCGCCAACGCCCTCAGCCGGCAACGTCCGGCGCGACGCTTGCGCCGTTCAAATCCTTACCTAAGATTCTTCGAAGAACACGATGGTAGGATCGATGCAGCCGCACGATCCTCAGCGGCCGGCGACCCCTCGACTTCGGTCGACCCAAGCGGAAATTCCTCTTGCCCCTCGTCAGGTCGAACGACCGAGTCGCGGCACAAACGCTCGGGGCTCGGGACTAGCCTAAGGGGCTGGCCCCAACACGGTCGGGATGCCAGGGAGGCCATTTCCTTCGCTTCTTGAAGGGGTCGGTAGGTTATTTCAGGCAGGCTGCGGTGAGTCCCCCCCCGGCTCCGTCCAACCAGGAGAGGGGTCGGCTGGAGCATGAGAGAGTTTGGAGTAGGGGCCCATCACCGGCACGGCAATCCACGGTGGAGGGTGCGGTGAGCGGGCCCGACTGGGACTCGCTGGGGCGAGCCTGGTGGTCCCACGTCCGCGTTCTCGCCGGGGACAACATGCAAGGGCGCGAAACGGGGAGCCCGGGGTATCAGCGGGCGGCTGCCTATGTCGCAGAGCAGTTTCAGGCGGCCGGACTCGAGCCTGCCGGCGTGGACGGCTACCGCCAGTCGGTCGATTTTCGCGTTTCCCAGCTTGACGAGCCCAACAGCTCGCTCACCCTGATCCGCGGTGGTACGGCGCAACCGCTCCAGCTCCGCGACGATGCCCAGTTCGCGGTCAGCACGGGGACGGTGCCGGACCTGGAAGCCGAGGTCGTCTTCGTCGGCTACGGGCTCGATGTGCCCGAGCACCAGTACAGCGACCTAGCCGGGCTGGATCTCAATGGGAAGATCGCAGTCTACTTCCGAGGCGGCCCATCCGACCTGCCCGGTCCGATCAAGGCGCACTATCAGTCGGTCGAGGAACGCCTCCGTTCCCTCCGGAAGGCGGGGGTCGTCGGGAGCGTCATGATGACCAACCCCAAAGTACCCGACCTTCCCTGGCCTCGAATCGCGACCGGCCTACTGCTCCCGAGGATGGAACTGGCCGAGGCGATGTCGGACAGCCCGCGCCCGCTCCCGCTGGCCATGGCGTTCAACCCCGATCGACTGGAACTACTGATGGCCGGGAGCGGTCACTCCGCCTCAGAGATCATGCAGGGGCTCGGTGGACCGGGCCCGCTACCCCGATTTCCCCTCGCGGTGAAGATTCGCGCGCACGTGGCCGTCCGGCGCTCGATGGCTCGCTGCACCAATGTCGTGGGTCTGCTTCCCGGAAGCGACCCCACGCTCCGAACGGAGTACGTCGCCGGCAGCGCCCACCTTGACCACCTCGGCATTGGCGAGCCAGTGAACGGGAAATCGCTCTACGGCGGGGCGATGGACAACGCGTCGGGCGTCGCCACTCTGATTCAAATCGCTCGTATGATGAAAGAATCGGGACAACGACCGAGGCGGTCGATGATCTTCCTGGCGGTGACGGGTGAGGAGAAGGGCCTGTTGGGTTCGGAATACTTTGCCACACACCCGAGCGTCGCGGGCCCGATCGTGGCGAACCTGAACATGGACATGTTCCTCCCTCTCTATCCCTTGAAGTATCTCGAGATTCAGGGACTGGGCGAATCCAGTCTCGGTCGGGACATTCGGGCCCTCGGAGCGGAGGTGGGGGTCCGGGCCGACGCGGAGTATGAACCCGACCGAGTACTGTTCATCCGCAGCGACCAGTACAATTTCGTTAAGAAAGGCGTCCCCGCCCTGATGCTGTCGGTCGGGTACCAAAAGGGCTCCCCGGAGGAGGAGACATCGAAAGCTTGGTTCCGGGATCGCTACCATGCTCCGGCCGACGATGTGGAACAGCCGGTGGACTTGGTCGCAGCCGCCCAATTCACGGACCTTTTGGGCAAACTGATGCTGAAGGTCGCCGACGCACAGCAGCGCCCAACTTGGAACGAGGACAGCTTCTTCCGTCGATTCGTTCGCTGAATAGGGCGGCTCTACCGCCGTTCGGTAAGGTGAGTGGTAGGCGGTCCGTCGCCCGTCGCAACGAACCTGGCTCGGGTGCCAGACACGTGCCGTCGGGGTGAGGTTGATTTCTCCCAGGATCCGGGACTAGACCATTGGGTGATGCAGGCCGTGCGCCTTGCTTTCCGGCAGCCGAGTGCCTTACGCGCGCTGGCCGACCTCACCCTCGAGCCGTTCGAGCTGGGCCTCCAGATTCCGCGTACCCAGCGTCCTCCAGTGCGGAGTGCCCTGACCGCGACCGGTCAGCGTGACCCGCGTCCCGGCACCTTCCGGCTCGAGGTCCATCCGAGTGCTCATCGGGACTCCGGCCCCGGCTTTCCCTAGTTCGAGGGTGAGGTCGAAGGTGAGCCGGGAAGGCTCGACCAACTCTGAGAACGTGCCTCGGAGATCGAAGGCAATCGGCACGCGGGCGGCCGTAAAGGACTCCTTCGAGGTCGGCGAGAGAAGGGCAGGCAGATAGGTGACGTGGAACGCAATCATCCCTCCGGGGTGGACTTCCAGGCGGCGGACGGAGGTTCGGAGTTCCTCCGGGCTCCACCAGCGCTCCAACGCCGCCTTTGTCGTGGCTGCGGTCCAGACTTTCCCCGGGGCTGCGGGAATCCATCGCGTGGCTGAAAGTTCGAGATCTGTTCCATTGTCGGCCGACATCTATCGTCCCGGTTGCAAGGCGTGATTGCGAATTTGCAGAGAGCCTACCCCTTGATGGGTTCTTCTGCCGAGACCCAGGCGCGAGGCGGACTGCCGGTGGCATGAATCCGCCGCAAATACGAGCAAATTACGACGCGCCCGGTGGGGAGGCGACAAGCCCCCGTGAGGTGGGGGATTGTCGCCTCGGTTGACCCTGAGCTCTACAGCAATGCCGCCAAGCGACGGAGCTGCATTTTCCACCCGATCTCCGACCTCTCCGTCCACTGTTGGTTGTGCATCCTCTCCAACGTGACCACCAACCGAACACCGGCCCTGGTCGGGTGGAACTCGACTCGCTGTAGGACCTCGTAGGGATCCGTGCCGGGGATGAAGTCAGCCACCATGCTGAAGGCGAGCCGAGAACGAGGGACGACTTCCACGAAGGTACCCCGGGCCTCGCTCGACGCCGGCATTCCCATCTTCTTGAGCCCTTGAATCAATTCGGCTGCCCGGGCCGTCATGACATACTCGATCGGACCACCCGGACGCAGACTCAGCTTCTTGACGGACGTGGTAAACCCATCCGGCCCCCACCAGCTCTCGAGCCCCTCCTTCGTGGTGAACAGCTCCCACACCCGCTCGACGGGCGCCTTGAACGTTCGCTCGAGCCGAAGCTCCCCCCGCGACGAACGGGCAGAGCCCTTCGACGATGCTTCCGAGCTAACGCCTAGGTGCGCGGCGAGGCGCTCCCAACTTTGGCGGGCGCCCCGCTCCATGCCGGACTTGGCGAATTCCTTGAGATCCTTCACCGAACCGAACACGGTGGTGTTGGTCAACTTCGTCCCGCCGTTCCACGCTTCGAAAGTGGTCGTCACCGTGACCTCGCGGTCGGACCACCCTTTCACGTCGAACGCGAAAGTGGAAACGAGACGAGACGGGGGATCCACTTCGAGGTAGATCCCTTTGAACGGGTACTCGTGACCATCCGAAGAGCGTTCCACGAACCTCCATGCCCCGCCGGGTCGCAGATCGACCTCGCACACGACGAGTTGGGACCCCTCTGCACCTCCCCACCAGTGGATGAGATGCTCCGGCCTCGTCGATGCGTCAAACAATCGTTGGGGCGGGGCGTTAAACACCCGAGTCATGACGATAGTTCGCTCCCGCGTGTCCACCCGGAACGTCGTGAGGTCCTCCGCCGACTTTGCCCGCCTCACTTTTGTCGTCCTGGCCCTGCCTGTTTGTCTCCTTGCGGTCATTGTTTCTTCTCCACTTCTCGGGCGAGCCGGTCGAACCGGTCCTCCCAGAGGATCCGATAGCGCGTCAACCAGCCGAACGCCGCGCTCATCGGAACGGCATCGATGTGGCATCGATGCACACGCCACTCGGGCGTGATCTTCAGCAGCCCCGCCCGTTCGAGCACTCGAAGGTGCCCCGAGATGGCGGGAAGACTCACTTTGTGCGGCTTGGCCAATTCGCTGACTGAGGCATCTCCGCCGGCCAGCTGCTCGATAATGGCCCTTCGAATCGGATGGGCGAGAGCCGCAAAGATGGCGTCCAGGTTGACCGCGGACTTGTCTCGTTTAGGCATCTGCCTAAATGATAGGGACGGCCATTATTTAACATTTTACTTAATTGACAACCCCCCCACCGGGTTTGGGTCGAGAGCTGGGGTGTGCAAGGTCCGTTGCACTCATTCCTTGGCCCTTCCGCCCCGACCGTTCCTATGGGTGATGCTGCAACGTCATAGCGTCCAACGTCTTCGCCACGCCCATGTGCCACACGGACGACTCTCGAGCCCCTGAACCCCCCCGCCGCGGTCCCGTCGGCGAACACGGCTCGCAGGAGCTCACGTCGTCGGACGGAACCCGGTACCGCGCGTACGTGGCGACCCCGAAGGAAACCGCCCGAGCCGGCGTGGTCATCCTTCCCGACGTTCGCGGGTTGCACCCCTACTACGAGGACCTCACCGTTCGATTCGCGGAGGCTGGCTTCCGAGCGGTCGCGATCGACTACTTCGGACGCACAGCCGGGCTGGGAGCCCGGGATGACTCGTTCGACTGGAAGTCGCATTTCGAGAAGGCGACCCCGGAGGGGATCGCGCACGACGTCCGGGCCGCGGCCGAATGGATCCGGGCCGCCGCGCAGCGCCCCGATATTCCGACCTTTACGGTCGGGTTCTGCTTCGGGGGGGCGAACTCTTGGCGCCAGTCCGGCGAACAGTCGGACCTCGCCGGATGTATCGGGTTCTACGGCGGCCGACCGATGGAACGGGCCGGCGCGGCGATCCCGAAGATGACAGCGCCGCTCCTCATGCTCCTCGCGGGAGATGACAAGGGGACTCCCCCCGCGGAATTCGAGGAGTTCGCCGGTCTCGTCCGGGCCCGAGGTCTCGAAGTTGAATCGCACACCTACGCGGGCGCCCCCCACAGCTACTTCGACCGCTCCTTCGCCGAGCATCGCGAGGCTTGTGAGGACTCCTGGAGGAGGATCTTGGAGTTCACCGATCGCCACGTTACCGGCCCCCGATAGAATCTAAACGCCGGGTGCTCTTTCGAGGTTAGGCCCATCGCATGCGGAAGAGTGCCTCAAAGGGCTCCCGTGCCCCCACCAAGCCGATAGGCGCAACAGCCAGACAGCCTTCGAAGTGGAAGGACGAGATCGTTTCCCGGCTTCGACGCCTCATCGAAGAGGCTGACTCCGCAGCGACCGAGGAGCAGAAGTGGAGGAAGCCATCGAACCCCGCCGGAGTTCCGGTTTGGTATCACGATGGAATCCTTTGCCACGTCGTGACCCTCAAGAACCGCGTACGGCTAACTTTCCTCAAGGGCGCCTCGCTCAAGGACACGAAGTCGCTCTTCAACGCCTGTCTCGATGGCAATGCTATGCGCGCGATTGACATCGGTGAGGGAGACGAAATCGACGCCGGGGGGATCAAATCGCTCGTTCGTGCCGCAGCCGCCCTGAACGCTTCCTCCGTGCGCGACCGACGCTAACGCGTCTGCACGATGACGGGAGGTCCCTCGGCTGGGATTGGAGTGGGATCGTACTCTTGAAACTGTCCAATCGTTGGGATCCGATAGGGAGCGCGTTGAAAGGGTTGGTCGCTTACACGGAGCAGGGTCACTTCTTCGCGACGAAGGTCTTCAGACCAGCGACATCCTGGTTGAATGCGGCCTCGAGATTCGAGCGGACCGCCGGTTCGAGCTGGTTACTGGGAATGTGGGGGGACACGAACTCTCCGTAGACGTCGATCCCGGTCTTGTTTCCCTTCGGAGTGTAGATGTTGATCATCTTGGAGCCGGCCATGGGCCCTTCGAGTACTTCGATACTCATCCCCAGAGGTGGAAAGACGGTGACTCGGTTCGAGGTCTTGACCCACTTGCCGTTCATGTTCTCCTCCTGGTTGAGGACGAACGAAGTTTCGGTCAAGGGCTTCATCTCCTGGTTCCGGGAGCCCTCGTGAGAAGACCCGTGGTCGATGGGTGACTGAATGTACTTCCACAACATGTCAAGCGGTACGTCGAAGTGACTCCCTTCGTCCTTGATCTGGACCATGGGCCAGGGAGCCTAGGACTGTATTTCAAGGACGACGGAACAGAAGTATAGTCTGAGAGAAAAATCCCGACACTTGCATGCTCAGTCTCTTATTCGTACCGTAGTATCTCTAGCACGATGGCGCGCCCAGAGACGGATTCACTTTCTTCTCGCTATCCAGGCGTTCCAACAGTAGCGCAGAAGGCCTGCCCCATCGCCACGACCCTGGGCACGCTCGGGCGTAAGTGGACGATTACGATCCTCCGGGACATTGCCTTCTTTCCGGACGCCTCGTTCTCGCTGATCCTGAAGGGCAACCCCGGGCTGCTGCCTCGGACCCTCTCTCTTCGGCTCAAGCAGCTCGGCTCGGATGGCCTGATCGTCCGAGACACGGAAGGAAACGGCGGCCGGAACCCAAAGTACCGACTCAGCACCAAGGGACTCCAGGTTTGGCCAATCCTTGCCACGCTGGCCCAGTACGGCATGCAGAACTTTTCGGAACAGGTGTTCGAGGATGGGCTCCCTCGGGATCTCGAAGAGGTTTTCCCGAACGGCATGAAACTCATGTTGGGTCGCTTCGCGAATTCCCCTCCGAGACGAACCCCACCTTCCCGATCACTTTCCTAAGGTATTCGCTTCCCCGGTTCGCACTTCTCGGTGGATTGCTTTCACGTCCGGTTCACTCGCCCGTGGCCCCGGAGGATCGAGACCCGGGCGCGCAGCTAGTCGTGCGGCCAGCGGACTTCGAAGTTGGAAATGGGCCCCACGACCCGGAAGCCATGCCGCTTGAGAATCGGTCCCGAAGTTCCAATGCGGGCCGTCACAAGAGCGATCTCAGCCCCCTGTCGGACCGCCTCCTCGCACCGGGCAAGAACGAGGGCACCATAGGCACCCAAGTTGCGGTACGCGGGAAGAATCGCGGATCCCCAGAAACGGGCGACCGGTCCCGCGACCTCCAACCCGCCATGCCCTATGGGTGTGGAGTCTTTCCAGACGACGTAGCGGCCCGAGTGGCCGGTGTCGGCCACGCGCTTCTGGAAATCTGCTTCCAAACCCCTTCGAGTTTCCTCGGGAGGTTCGGGACTGTCCCAGAGTGGGGCATTCAGCCCGACGAAGGCCGAGTACTCGTCGTCGTTCTTGGCCTCTCTTGCCGAGATTTCGAAGGGGGGGTGGAAACTAGGGAGCCGGGCTCGACCAGACTCGTCGTGGAAGTCGTAAACGAGCACTTCCACCTGGTCGAGAGCTGAGTACCCCCTTCGGACAAGGCGTTCCTCCAAGTCCAGGGGTCGGGCAGTCGGCAGAATCTGGAAACGAGCGCCTGTGGCTTGGTTCGAGCGGGCCAGAGTTTCCACTTCGTCCAATGCAGCGTCAACTTTCTCCAGTTCCGGAACCTGAAAACCGTAGACCGTCGTCATGCTGTACGAGCCTGGTGTGACGATCAAGTCGAAGCGGTCAGTCGTAAACCGACGGGCAAACGGAGGGACCCAACGCCAGTCTACCATGGCCTCCCAAACTCGCGCGTCGTCCCAGGCAATCCGGCGAGGGGTCGCCATTTCACTCAAGCGACAAGGATCCGTTAGAAATCACCTTCGAAGCGACTCGAGCGTCGTGAAGGTGAGTCCGACCCCCATCCTCCCGACTCAGCATGTGAAAAGCCCATTTCATCCACTGGCGGAAGAGCGCATGGAGCCACTCGGACATGCAATCACCCTTGCATCGGACCTCTGGGCTTTTGAGTGGCGAAGCTAGTCGGGGACCATGTCCGGCACGCTGCCTTGGTCCGGGACGTCTCAGACCTCGCCGATGAACGACCCAAACGAGTTGCTCAACAGGATCCGACGAATCGACCAAACGACGGCCCAGACCTTTCATTGGGTTAGGATCGGAGTCGTCGTTCTGGTCGTCCTCGCTATCGCCATCATCATCATTGGCTGATGAGTACGATTGAAGATCCTCCCCAGGTAGGGCGAGATCCCGCAAACTGGAGGGCGACGGCCTTGCGACCGCCTTTCGGCCGGGTCGACTCAAGAGATTGAACGCGCCCGACCGCAGCGATTCGTATTCGGTTGTCCGACTCTACTTGCCCTGGACGTCATCCACGCGCCCGATCGGCGTGTTCTGCTTCCGGGAGTAACTTCCCCAGGAGACCATCGCTAGTCCGAGGACCAAAAGGGCAACAAACGCCACCAACGCAGTTGTTCTGTTGCCGAGTGAGAATTCGTAGATGGCCAGTACGATTCCGCCGAGGACGACGAGAACACCAAGCACTCTCACCAGGCCACCCAACTCAAAGCTTGCCCACCCCATCGGATCCGCCTCGGTTCGGGATTAGACCTGGCATACTTATCGAACCCCCTAACTCGGTTACAGTTCGAATGCCACAGCATTTTGGAGAATGCCTGGTCGACGGTTCGAGTGGTCCGGGTCAGGGCAGGGCATGAAGTGTTCGGGAGGAAGCATCGGCCAATCCTTCCGGTACGCTTCAGCGACGGCGGGCGCATCCTGCCTCGAGCCGTAGAGCGCTTGCCTATGGGGTAATGGTCCGGCGCCCTACCTCTCAGGGTCCCGGCTAAAGCCTTAATCAACCCGGCCAGTTTCTGCGGCTGATGGCCGCGCGAAAGACCGGGGCGAAGGGCGGGAAGAGTGCCAAGGGTGGTTTCACCGAGGAGGAGCGCTCAGCGATGAGGGAGCGCGCTCGAGAATTGAGGGCCCCGCGTGGTTCAGGTAAATCGGACGGGGAAGGTGACGTCAAGGCAAAGATCGCTCAGATGAGTCCGTCAGATCGCGCCATTGCCCTGCGAGTTCATGCGATCATCAGAGCCAATGCGCCCACCCTCTCACCGAGGACCTGGTACGGGATGCCCGCGTATTCCAAGGGCGATCAAGTCCTCTGCTTTTTCCGGAATGCCGGGAAGTTCAAGACTCGGTACTCGACGCTTGGCTTCAGTGATGAAGCGAATCTCGACGACGGGCCCATGTGGCCGACCGATTTCGCGATCACGAACCTGACCGGCGCGGAAGAGACCCGGATCATCGCGCTCCTCAAGAAAGCGCTGGGCTGAGCATTGAATTCACGACCGAGATGGACTCCGGACCTCCAGCAGTGAATCCAAGGACAGCACTGCACCACCGCCGACGCGCCTTGACGGCCGACCCCTGGTGCGGCGAGCTTCTCGATTCAGTCGTGTTCCAGAACCAGGGTCGTTCCCTCCACTCTGACCCGATAGGCGGTCACGGGCCGCGTGGCCGGCCCATGAACAACCCTCCCATCGCTTACGTCAAACACCGAGTGGTGCAATGGGCACGTCACCTCTTTTCCTGCGAGTGACCCCCGGTCGAGCGGGCCTCCGGCGTGCGTGCATCGAGCGTCGAGGCCGTACAGCGTCCCGCCGACCAGGAAGACCGCGACGGGCGTACCGTTAGCCGAGACCCTAACTGAATGGCCCTCCGCTGGCAAGGTCGCATTCTCGATTCGAATGGTTTCGGCCATAGCTAGCCCTGAACAACACTCGATGATACGGGTTACTTAGCGCCCGCGATGCGCTCTTAGGAAGGCGACCACCCGAGGTCGCAACGTGGCTTACCACGCCGTCGTGTGGAAGTGCAATTGCACCAACCAGTCGGTCCCCTTGAGGCGTTCCGATGAATGGGGGACCTTCAGGGCTGTCGGGGGGTGGCGGAGGACCTGTTAAGTCCCGGTTGGCTCGTGAAATCGCTAAGTCTCGCAGCCGGATTCGGAGTTCCCCATGGACGTACGGCCGATCACGACATCTCTCGACGCGGCTCGTCGACTTGCTGTCGTCAAGCAGCACCTTGCCGGAAAGCAACCCGCTCGGGTTACCGGAGAATCGATTGTTGGCCTCGTCCGCGACTTAGGTTACGTCCAATGGGACCCTATCTCCGTCGTCGCACCCTCCCACCTTCTATCCCTCTGGAGCCGATTGGGTAACTTCGATCCGGCGATTCTGGAGGCCCTCCTCTGGAAGGAAAAGAAAGTCTTCGAGCATTGGACCCCGATTGCGTCGCTCGTACTGACCGAGGATTACCCGCTGTACTACTCGTTGATGCGACGCTACCCCAAATCCATGACTCGCTCGTGGGGCAACCAGAGGGGTCGGGCCGCGAAGTTTCTGAAAGAGAACGCGAAACTGAAGCGACGGATGCTCAGGGAATTGCGTAAGGGACCGCGCACATTAGGTGAGTTCACCGACCATGCTCACACCAAGCGGGCCGATGGCGCGTGGGCCCCGACCAGCGACGTGTCGCACATGCTCTACCATCTGAGCATGCAGGGCGACGTGATGGTGGTGGGACATGCAGGCAAGCAGAATCTGTGGGGACTCGCCACGGAGTTCCTGCCGAGTTGGGCGAAGCGGGAAATGTTGTCCGAATCTGGGTTTGAAGAGGCCTCCGCGCAACGGTCGATCCTCGCGCAGGGGATTGCAACCTCGCGCGAGACGCTGTTCTACTTTGTCCGGGGGCGCTACCACACCCTCGAAAAGACCTTGCAACGACTGGAAAGTAGTTCGAGGATCCACCGAATCCAGGTAGAAGGACTTGCGGATCGCAAAGTACGTTACATTCACAGCCAAGACCTGCCACTCTTGGAGAACCTGATGGTGGGGAAAGGGTGGGAGCCCCGACTTTCGCTGTTGCCGCCCTTCGACACCTTCGTGGGGAACCAGGACCGACTTCAACGTCTCTTTGGCTTCCGTTACATTCGGGAGCAGTTCTTCCCGCCGGAGAAGCGGCAGTTCGGCTTCTACGTCCTTCCCGTCTTACTCGGCGAGAAGTTCGTGGGCCGGATCGACCCTCGGCTGGACAAGGAGTCGAAGACCTTGGTGATCAACTCCGTCCACGCAGAGGTGGGGGCACCGACGGACCGATCGGTGGGGAGCGAACTCCGCGATGCCATCGCAGACCTCGCTGTTTTCGTCGGGGCGAACCGAGTGAGATACACGTCGAAGGTTCCCGGTCCTTGGAAGGGCGCTCTCAACTGAGGCCTTCTCGAAGGGCTCGCTCCCACTGGTTGAAATCAGTCTTGCACACTGTTGGCGTTAATGTGACTGTACTGTCGAAGTTGGTGGCTTGATGGTCCACAAGTTCGCGGTGGTTCCCGTCGCGATGGCCCAAGGCCTTTGGGTGAGTTCGACGCTCAAACCAGCCCGACGCGCACCGCGGAGGAGTGCATCGCCTGGATCTTGAGTGATCGGTGTGTTGAGTTTGACCTCGTAGGCCTTCACGCCGAGAATCCATCCGGGCTTCAAGGGGTCATCGAAGTCCGAATTTGGCGTGTTATTCCCGAGCGTAACCGTCAACCCCGGGTCATTCCATCGAGCTACAACGGTCCTACCACTCTGGTAAACTAGCCGAATGCCTGAATCATCCACATTCAACGAACCGACGAGAGATCCGGTTCCCCACCCAGTCGACGACATCGTGATTATGGTAAGAAGTGCTGCCCCAGTCACAATTGGAATCCATGGGACAATCCCTTTCAACGGAGCTGAGTCGCCGTGCGGCGGGTCGACGGTCAAGAAGAGAGTCCCAACAATAACCAGACCAACCGCAAAAATCCCCATCCCGATTTTCATAGGCACCATTTTTCGAGCGTCGCGGGCCCACCGAGATGTCAAGTCGAAGTGCTCACTACCGGGCGGGGAGCTGAACTCGGGCAAAGGTTCGCTCGTCGAGCGCGCCACCGCGGCGGGACGACCGTAGTTCACTAAAGCATAACGCAATAGTCGGGCGCCACCTCGTTTCTCCCGCGGTTGACCTCGACGATGCGCAAGGTCATGGTAGCGTCAGTCTTTCCGGTTTGCAGGAACCTCCGACAGCCCCAATGCGTGGGCCAAAGGGGATCGCCCATCCCTCATCGAATGGGTAAGTCTTATGATCAATTGTCTCAATTGAGGGGGCATGTTGGCCGACCCGCCGACGACCATCACCGTTCGTACCTCTACCCTGAGGAGTCTCTCCCTCTACAAGGCCGGGGGGAGGTCCTACGATGAGGTGCTACGGGATCTTGTGGAGGAGGTACCGCCAGAGTCATTCCTTCGATGGGCCAAAGAGGAACTCAAGCGGCCGACTCTGACCCTGGACCAGGTCCGGAAGCGACTCAAGCTATCCGAGCCCTGATGGCTACCGTCCGCTTCTCTCCAGAGGGAACCCACTCCCTCGGCAAGCTCCCACCGGCTGTCCTACGGAAATTTAATCTTGCCTTCTCGACGATTGTGGAGTCTGGCCCGTCTGCCCCATCGTTGGACGCGCATCATCTGTCCGGGGGCCGGGGCCCATGGACGTTGAGGATTGGGGTTTATCGTGGAATCTTCAAGTCGGATGGCGCGGAGGCCCGGTTCATCAGATTCGGGCACCGGCGTGCGGTCTATGCCAGGCTTCCTAAGTAGGTGTAAGGCCCATTGCACCCATTCTCCACAAAAAGGCGGTTTGGACGTCGATCTACCGCCTTGCTACCAACCGAGTCCGACGTTAGCGGAGGCTCTCGGGCCCCTAACGAGGCGAAGGCGACTCCTAGTGACGTCCCGGCGCGGCGGCTGCTTCCAATGCTTGCATCAACACTTCGAGTTCGTAGGAGGCGTTGTGCCGGATTCCGTTGATGTAAAACGTAGGAGTCCCGTTCACGCCACTTTTGACCCCGCTGAGAAAATCCTCACGCACCCGCTCCGCGAATTCGTGACCCGTTAGGGCCGCTACGAATCTCGGACTGTCGACTTGGATTCGTCGGGCGTATCCCAAGAGGTCGTTCTTGGCGAGTGCGTCCTGGTTCTCGTAGAGCATGTCGTGCATCTCCCAAAACTTGTCCTGCGCCCCTGCGGCCTCGGCCGCCTCTGCGGCAAGGCTCGCGTGGGGGTGCATGTTGCCCAACGGGAAGTTTCGGAAGACGAACCGGAGCTTGACTCCCATGCGCTTTTGGACCTCCTTGACGATGGGGTAGGCCGCCCCGCAATACGGGCACTCGTAGTCTCCGTACTCCACCAGGCTCACTGTTGCCTTGGCGGAGCCTTGCGTGTGATCGCGAACGCCCACCGGCAAGACCAGTCGGGGTGAGTGGGGATCCGAGTTCATTTTCTTCCTCCGTCCGCCTCCAGGCTCTCGAGGGCAGCCAGAACCCCCTCGGCACCCGGGTTAACGCCGGTCGGCGAGATGTAGCTCCATCGAATGACTCCTTTCTTGTCGATGACAAAGAGCGCTCGCCCGCTCTCTCCATCCTTGTCCAAGTACGCTCCATAGAGGTGCGATACCCGACCCTTCGGCTCAAAGTCGGCGAGAAGTGGAAAGTGGAGCTTTCGGTCCCGAGCAAACGCCCCATGGCACCAAATGCCGTCGACCGAAATTCCGAACAGCACCGCGTTGTGCTTCTCGAACTCTGGGAGTAACTCGTTGTAAAGCGACATTTGGTCGGAGCAAACGGGACTCCAATCCGCTGGGTAGAACGCAAGGACGACTGGCCGACCACGGAAGTCGCTCAACGACACCGTCTGGTCCGGGGTGCACTTGAGTTCGAATGGCGGGGCGGGCGTTCCGGCGGGCAACGGTCCCTTACCTTTGCGACTCTCGCTTGAAATCTTCACACCAACTCTCCGCCCGACCCGATGAATGTAGAGCCCTATTTACCGTGCCTGAAACGAGCTGAACCGATGGTAAGTCCACCCTTGCCGCCCGCCGTTCAGGGGGGCTCACTTGACTTGCAATCTATCTTCGGGCGGCCAACTAGGAGAGCCCGGCCGAGCGTTTTCTCGTTCCAAACTGAGGCGCTCTCCCGAATCTGCGCCGTGGGTAATGGATGCAAGGTTCAGCGCACCGTCACCTATGGACCGCCGACGAACTCTGATCCCGAGTCTCAACTCGGATAGCATATGTCCCCTGAAACCTCCTCCGCGGAATTTCCTTATATAAATTTATGTAAGGATTACTAGAGCCCTGTTCTTGGGCCCCTCATGAATCTCATTCCGTTCGTCAGTGCGACACCGATAGCAGTAAGTATGCATGCGCACCCACCCCTACCTCCACTCGGGAGCTCATAATGGACTGGTCGACCATCTGGCTCGCCATCGTCGCGCTCGGCGCTTCGATCATCAATGGGGCAATCGGATACGGGTTCTCGTCCATCGTCACGCCCATCGCGCTCCTCTGGTTCTCGAACAAGATCCTGAATCCCGCGGTGGTCAGCGTCGAACTTGTTGTCAATGTAGCGCTCCTCTTCCGGGAACGAGCGTTCATACCCGCGACCAAGGGCCGAGCATTGCCTGTCGTGATGACGCTGCTCCCCGGGGTCCTGCTCGGAACGCTGGGGCTCAGTTACCTCGCGGTCAACGACGTAAAGGTGGTGGTCTATGTGATGCTCTTGCCGATGGTGGTCATTCAGCTTTTAGGGCTCCGACGCCCGTTCACCAACGAGCGTCGAAGCGGGCTGGCAATCGGTCCGGGAATAGGGTTCCTGTACTCTTTGACGACGATTTCGGGCCCGCCGCTGGCTGTCTTTTTCCGCAACCAGGGTCTGTCCAAGAACGAGTTTCGATGTACTCTGGCCCAGGTTCGGGTTGCGGAGTCAAGTCTCACCCTAACGACCTACTTCCTGTTCACCGAGTTTCTCGGAGCCAACTTGACTTCCGCGCCCTCGCTCGGGCTCGTCCCGTTTCTCCTTGTACCGGTCCTCATTGGTGTACCGGTCGGGACGTGGCTCGTGGCCCGCGTTTCCCGAGACTCGTTCACGCGCTTGGTCATGGGGATGGATGGACTGGTCGTTTCCTTTGGTCTCTCGCAAGTGATCCTGAAGCTGAAGTGGGTCGGGTCGACCGTCAGCGACCTCGTTTTCGCCCTGCTTGCGGCCATGGTGGTCGCTTTGGCGGCGTACTCTCTTTACAAGCTGCCCGGCGCCCGAAAGTTGGTGGATTCTACTCTTCCCGGCTCTCAGGCGTTAGTGCATCCCGGAAACTCCAGGCCCGTGGTCGGACCGCCCCGTGCATCCACCGGCGATTCGACCGAGCCGGTCATGGAGGCACCCTCCCACAGGGCCACTTCTCCGGAGGAAGGAGGGCCGCCCTTGCCCGGCCCAACTCTACGGTGAATGTCTTCGGAACGAAAATAGTGCACCCGAGCAGTGGATTCCCCCCGCCGGGTCGAGATTTCACCAATTTCTCTCCCCCTTCTGGGATATTCTGATTTCATGGGCAGTCGACTCCCAAGTGGTAAGTTCCTTCACCCCACTTTCCGACACGACGGCGAGGGCCCGGCGAGAACCAGTGTGGGCTATTGGGGGTGAGCAATCTAGTTAGTCACTTTCCCGTCCTTCCTAGCCGTGGAACGGGACCTCCGGCTACTCTCGATCGGTTTCGCCATCCGCACTTTCGGAGCGGCTCTCTACAATCCGTTCTTGGCCCTGTTTCTGTACGCCATCCTCCATGTCGGATACCTCGAGATCGGAGTCATCTTTGTCGGCCTCGGCGTGATTCAACTTCCGTTCGCACTGGTGGGGGGTCTTTGGACAGATCGTGTCGGGCGGCGCCGCCTCATCATTCTGGGGCTCGCGACCGAGACCGCCCTGACGGCGGCACTCGCCTACTCATTTGACATCAAGTCCTTGATTCTCGCGATCACAGTGGCCGCCGTCGGGGGATGCCTCCTGTCGGCCACGGGGGCCGCGTACTCCGCTTACATTGCGGATTGGGCGACGGGCTCCGAACGCACCCGGGGGTTCACCTGGTACCGAATCGCATTCAACGCGGGTTTCGCGGCCGGGGTGGCCCTTGGAGGCACCCTGGTGGCCCTCATCGGATTTGCTGGCGCGGTCGGCGTGGCCGCGACGATCATCGGGGGTGCGACAGTCTTTGTGCTGATATTCCTGCACCCTTCCCCGTACGATCTCGGACTCCGCGCGAACGCAACGCGCCCCAACGAGGGCTGGTCTTTGGAGCCACGAAAGCGAAGTCTGCGGGACAGTTTCTCCCTCCTCGCTCGGGACCGCACCGCGCTCCTCGTTGCATTTGCGTTTGCCCTTGTGTACATGACCGCTTCCCAGTGGAACGTGACATTCGCCCTATTCGTCCACAACAAGATGGGAATCTCCTACTCGATTTTGGGTATTGGACTGGCCCTAAACGGATTGGTCGTGGTCTTCGGACAGTCCTTCACTACGGAGCGAGTGATCGGGCTCCGTCATACTACAATCGGAATCCTCGGGACTTTCCTCTACGTGGTGGCATTTCTCCTTCTCGGGATCTCCGCGCTGTGGGTGCTCCTACCAATTGGGTTCTTCTTCCTCGCGGTGTTGATCCTGACGTTCGGAGAGAACCTCGGGTCGATTCCGGTGTCGACTCTCCCCTCCAATCTCGCTCCGCCGGGCGAGGTAGGGGCCTACAATGGAGGATTCAACACGGTGGTGAGCGCCGGTGCGCTCGCGGCAGTATTTCTCGGAGGTTGGGTCTTGTCCGCCGTCGCCAATCCTCTCTTTGAGTGGATGCTTCTCGTGGTTCCGGCCATCCCGGGAATGATCTTACTTCGGTACACCTCGCGCCGGATCCCGATCAAGCAGGATCGAGCCTGAGCTCCCAACGGCCAAGTCATCCTCGCGAATGACCAGCCTTCCGCGATGGCGTGGCTGCATTGTCCGTTGCGCCCAATACAATCCGAGATCTCCTCGAGGGACTGTTTCACGCTCACGGAACACGATTCAAATATGGGGGCTGCTAGTGACCGACCTAGACTCACCCGGCCATGAGCGAGAAGTCTAACTCCCAGCTCCCCGTAGAGGACGACAAGGTCATCCAGTGGCTCCTGGAAGAAGATCAGCCCGTCGTGCGTTCCGCGACGCTGGTCGACCTGCTGGGACGCAAAGAGACCGACCCGGAGGTCCGGTCTGCGCGCTCGAGGATTGCCCGGGTTGGCTGGGCGCAGGACCTACTCCGCACTCAAGGTCCTAAGGGGTTCTGGGAGCCGCACGAGCCGACGAACCTCAAGGGGTGGATCGACTTCCTCTACTACCCAAAGTACCTCTCCACAACTTGGGAAGCTCTGGTCCTCGCGGACTTCGGTCTTGACGCGAAGGACCCACGGATCAAGCGGGTTGCCGACCTTGAGTTCGAATTCAAGCTCCGCCTCAGTTCTCCGTTCAATTTTTACTATGAAGAAGCGTGCGTGGTGGGGAACACCGCCCGAATGTTGACTCGGTTCGGGTACGCCGACGACTTCCGGGTTCGAAAGCTGTTCGATTGGCTCATCGAGGACCAACGTAAGGACGGTGGCTGGAACTGTTCGCAGGACACCCCCGGAACGCTGGACGTCTGGGAGCCTCTTGCCGCCTTCGCGTCGCTCCCTAACTCGAAACGCTCGCCCAAGATGCGGGCCGCCATCGCGAAGGGCGCCGAGTTCTATCTCAAACGGCGGCTGCTCCGCGAAGGCCCGCGATATGCCCCTTGGTTCCGATTGCACTATCCGAACCACTACTACTACGATTTTTTGGTCGGACTTGACGTGCTCACCCAACTCGGCTACGCGGGCGACACGCGACTCCGCCCAGCCCTGCGGCTCCTAAGGGAGAAGCGGCAGCGAGACGGAACTTGGCTGATGGACCGCCTGCATCCTGACGTCTCCGGACCAAAGGCAGCCCAGTATCGCAAAGGCGTCACCCCGCTCAAGATCGAGGAGCCGGGTAGACCCAGCAAATGGATTACGGTGAAAGCGCTACGGGTGCTGAAGAGGGTCGAGGAAGCAAACTGACCTCCCCCGCGTCTGCAAATGAAGCCCGGACATTGTAGGGGTGGGTCCCTTTTGCCGGGAGCCCGACCCAATCGGTCGCGGGTACGATAGCGCCCTGGGCATCCGACTTCCCCGTAGCTTTAATGTCCATTGAACTCGCGGGCCGATTATCCTGCCACAGCCTGAAGAGACGCTGGGTCTCCTTCACCCATTTCTCACGGAATGTTGCCGAGCTGGTGCCCACCCCTTGGCCAAACCAAGATTCAAGGACGAAGGTTCAACCTCTGCGGGACTTCGCCCGCTCGCCGATGGGAAGCGTCATTCTTCCAATCGTGGACAGAAAGTAGGCCCGCCCACAGAGGTTCGTTAGACCCGACGGGCTCCCGAGACCCCGACGACCTAACGAATCTATGTGGGTCAGCGTGTCGTCGGCCCTAGATTGAACCAACACGAGTTTTGCAGCCATCGTCTTGACATGTAGCTCACGGAAGAGAACGGTGAAATCCTCGGAATTGAGCGGGGTCTAAGAAATCGCGAAAGGTCGGAGATGCCGACGTCTTTTCCAATCCCACTCGGGAGGTCAAACTGGGACGAGATCGCGTGCTTCGGCGGAGGCGGCATTCATCAAAAATTGCTGAGGTCATCGAGGCTTAATATCTGGAATCGTTTCCGAAAATCGGGGGCCGTCGTACGTTCGCTCGAAAAATGTTGCCGGTTGTCGTGGTCGGAATACTCGTGGTGTCGATCTTTGGGTTCTTGGTGGCGATGACACCGAGCCCGCCTCATGGGACCGCTGCGGCTGCGCCGTCCGCGCCTCCGGCGCTCTCCAGCCCTACGCACTTCGGACACACCATGATCCCAGTCACCCAGGTGTCGGGGGGTCCGGCCGCGGGGGCGCTCGGCTGCCCGTATTCGGGATCTCAGTGTACTGGTGCGTACAATTGGGGAGGCTACGTCGTCTACAATTCGGCCTACACGGTGTCCAAGGTGGCCGGATCCTGGAAAGTGCCCACGATTACCGGGGTTTCCGGAACGACCTGCCCCGACGCGCAGACGACCTGGGACAGCAACTCGGTCTGGATTGGGATTGACGGCTATTCGGATGGGACCGTCGAGCAGACAGGAACCAGTTCCGACTGCTATTACGGGACCGTGAGTTACTATGCTTGGTACGAGTTTTACCCATCCGGCTCCGTTGTCGTCTTCAGCGTGAACCCCGGCGACGCGATCAAGGCGACTGTCTCGTACACGGGCCTGAGTGGGGGGGTTCCTCAGTTCAAGACGACCATCACTGACACGACCACCACTTCGACCGCCACGAGTCCGACGACGGGTGTCTCCGGTGCGCTGCGGAACTCCGCCGAATGGATTGACGAGTCACCGTACTTCGACGGGTACCTCGGCCTCACTCAGGTGGGGACTCTCAAGTTCACCGGCGCGACCGCGACGATCGGCGGAACCACGGGGTCGATTTCCCACTGGGGTAGCAACGTGTACTGGGTGCTCATGGTGGACTACAATTTCCCGTACAGCTCGACTCTGTCGTACGCCAAGGCCCAACCAACGACGCTCACGTCCGGCGGTAAAACATTCAGCATGAAGTGGCTCTCAAACGGACCCTAGGGAAGTAGCCGGGGCCAGATTGGAATCGGTGGGTCGGTCTCCAGCCGGCTGGCCCGCCTTGTCGAGCGTGGGTGCAAAGTCCGTTACACCGAGGCGTGTCTGACGGGCGGCAGGACGGGCGCAATCGGCCCTGCCACCACCCGGGTCCGCACGTCAGCGGGTGTTTTCGGGCGGCGCCGGAGGTATCGCTGCCCCAGAACCAGCGCTCGGCGCATTGGGATGCGCCTTCCTGCGTCGCCGCAGAAGGGCCATACCGACCAGTCCCAAGAGTACCGCCAGTACCACGACCACGATCAGCTCGTAGTCTTCGGTCGGCGGTAGTCCTGCGATCGACCGGGGGTCAGTGCCGTTAGTCGGCGGCGTCGAGGCGGCCTTGAAGGTGATCGTGAGGGAAAACGCCGCCCCGCTCACCCCAACGGTTCCGCTGGCCGGGTTGGCGGAGAATCCCGTCACCGTGCTCACCTGGAAGGGGAAAGTACCGTTGAGTTCGGTGAAGGTGATGGTCGGCCTCGCGGAGGTGAGCAGAGACCCGTTCAACGTGGCTCCCCATGGGGTGCCAATGGGCAGGCCCGACTCTGCGAAAGTCACAGGATATTGGCCCAAAACCACTGCACGCGAGAAGGAAACGGCCACGTTCTCGGGCTCCCCAGAAACATTCACGGTACCCGTGCTGGGGCTCGCCATGTACCCCTCCACCGGCTCGATCGTGTAGGGGTAGCTGCCGTTTGGTTCGGGGCCGGAAGTGGTGTTGGTGCTGGAGGAGAGGAGGGTCTCCCCAAGAGTGACCGACCAGCCGGTACCAGTCGGTAGCCCAGATTCGGTGAAGTTGACGAGGGACGTGGGGGGAGGGATTGCCTGGTACAGGATCGAGACCGTGCCCTGACCCTGGTTGGTCACGTAGGTGGTTCCCAGCTGGGGGTCGAACGCCAGCCCATCGAGGTTCTGTCCGACATTGACCTGCGCCACGAGCGAATTCGTTAGGTCCGAAACGAAGCTCACGAAATCCGAGGGTGTGGCGGTGACGACCACCTCACCTGTCCCGGGTTCGTAGTAGATTGCGGGGAACGCGCCGTTATTGTACTCGGCATCGAGGCCGGTGATCGTATCGACCACCGTGTCGTTTGTATCGGAAATGACGCTCACGTTTCCGGTATCGCTCTCCACGACGAATACCTCGTCCACGGCGGGGTCATAGGTGACGTCGGCCGGATACCCGGAAACCGGAATGGTACCGGAGACCGTCTCCGTGATCGTCGAAACGATGCTTACGTTCTTGGAGTCTAGGTTGGCCACGAAGACCTGGTCCGTCCGGGGGTCGTAGGCGGCCGACGTCGGGAAGCTGCCCACGCGGATAGATCCCACGACGGCCAGCGTCGCGTCGGAAACCACTTTGACCTCATTGAGCGGGCCGACCGGGACGTACAATTCTCCCGCCGCCGGGTCGTAGGTGGACGCACCGGGAGAGTCCCCGACCGAGATGTTCTTCACAGCGTGGTTCGTCGCGTCTGAGAGGACGGTCACGTTCCCGCCGTCAGTATCCGAGACAAACATCTCGCCCTTCCCCGCGTCATATACGATCGACGACGGGTATCCCAGCACGGGGATCGTCGCTTCGACTGAGCTCGTCAGGTCCGAGAAGACGGTCACATTTTCCTCAGGGGGGTCGGTCACGAACGTCTCCCCGCGCCCCGGGTCGACGGCCGCGCTGTCCGGGGAACTGCCCGTGGGTAGGGTCCGGAGGATGCTGAAATTATAGTCAGAAATCTCCGTGACCGCCGAGAGGTCTTCCACGACGAACAGCTCCCCGTCCCCGGTATCCTCCACGACGTCGAGAGGCCCGCCATCTACCCGGACCGAGCTTCCGACCTCGTCGGAGATGGCCGAGATGATACTGAGGTTCCTCGAATCACTGTTGGCGACGATGATCGCATCCGCGCTCGGGTCGTAGGCGGCCGCCGTCGGGGCCATCCCTACATCGATCGAAGTCGATTGGGACGTGTTGGTATCCGAAAAGACCTGGACGGCGCTTTCGTCGTAGTAGGCGACGCAAACCTCGTTGACCCCATCGAGATACGTGATGCTCGCCGGCTGATCGGATACGAAGATGTGGGACAGGTAGGCATTCGTTCGGGCGGCGAATAGGACGATCGAATCGTCTTCGGGCACCGACACCCACACCTCGAACTCCGCGGCCACATAGGCGATGACGGAAGAGGCCCCGCCCAATGGAATGGTGGCCGCGACGAAGTCGTTGGTGTCGTTGATCACGCTGAGATTGTCGGAGACGAGGTTCGAGGCGATTACCTCACCCATCAGGCCAACGTAGGCCAGTTCGTACGGTACACCTCCAACGTGGATCGAGGCGACAACGGAGTCGTTCGTGTCGTTGATGACAGTCACATTGCCGCTGTCGCTCGCTGCCACGAAGATTTCGCCCCTCTCGCTGTCATAGGCCAGGCCGTTGGGGGAGCCCGGAACGGAAACCCACCGGACGATGAGGCCCGTCGTGTCGTTGATCACGAACACGAAATTTGATGTAACATCCGAGACGAACACTTCCCCCTTCGCGGGGTCGTAGACCTCGAAGGTCGGATCGGGAGCGTTGCCGGCAAGAAAGTTTCCAGGGACGACCGTGTCGTTGGTCAGGACCAAGGTGTCATTCACGACCGGATTGGCGGGCGCCGAGGAGGCGATAGGATGCCCCTCCGGCAAGAAATCGGATGACTTCGACGGAAGCATGTGGTCGACTTGCCCGCTCGAAAGACTATACGTGGCGCGTGAGCTGGGCGCGCCTCCACTGCCCCCACCGGGCGTGTCGACGGGAGCGGTCAGTCGAGCGACGGAAGAGGTAGCCGAGATGCCCAGCCCGGAAATGACCACGATGAGGCAGGCCGCCAGAGCAAAACTGGCACGATTGGGCGCCGTGTAACGAAGTCCCTCGATCGACCCGATGCGTCCTTCCTTGGAGAGGGCGGTACCGAGAGTAGTATGATCAGGGGTTGGAAACGGCTCGCCTTTCGACCCTTGCCTCCACGCTGCCTGTTTCTCTAGGGTCAGTGCGCAGTACCCAAGGGCCCGGGGGCAATTCCCGGGCAGACCTGACCGCGGCTGCAAGGTCCAAGCAATCATAATGTCTGCGTCGGGTCGCTACAGCAGAGGGCGAGGCACTTTCCACCCCGAGTAGTGTCATCTTTCGCGCCGTTTTTTCCAACGGGCGACAACCTACCAAAGATTCGATTGCGACCGAGGTTTGACGGTTGCTCTGGCCAGCTCAGCTTCTCCTTTACTACGGTGTCAACCTCTACTGAGACGCGGAGTCCGGTCAGGATTGCTTGACTGGGGGCCTAAGCGTTCGGAGCGGGTTCCCCGACTCGCATGTCAGCTGCGTCAGAGGCACGAGCGAAAGCGAGAAAGGACTTCGAGAAGGCGCGATTGGAAGCGCACAAGGTCTACCGAGAAGCCTTGCAGGATGCCCGCAAGCTTCGCTCGGACGTGATCAGCGCGGCCCGTAAGACTCACCAGAAGGCGCTTTCCGCTGCGAGGAAACTGTAACCAAGCTTGGGCCTGGTTTCGCCCTTCGCGGGCGGTCCAGCCGAGGGCGAAGGAGATCGTCCTTCTCTACATCGGGACAGCTCACCTCCCCGGCGAGGCTTCGTCATAGTGAGTGTGAGGAGTGTTGCACACCGACTCGGCGGAGGTCCCACCGGAAGGCTAATACCGATTTGCCAACCCTATCGCTCGCCCAGATGGTTTCATGACCGCCCGATTCCAGGTAACCATCGACGCCCACGACTCGGTGCGGCTGGCCGACTTCTGGTCGAACGCGCTTGGCTACATTCCGGAGCCCCCACCGGAGGGGTTCGCTACATGGAACGACTACTGGCGGGACTTCGGCCTCACGGAGGAAGACCTGTTCGAGGGGACGGATTCCATCGTGGATCCGACAGGCGCGGGCCCACGGATCTGGTTCCACGCCGTTCCTGAGCAGAAGACCTGCAAGAACCGGCTCCACTTCGACTTGCGTGTGGGAGGCGGCCGCAAGATCTCGCTCCAACTGCGCAAGGAGCGGGTGGAGGCGGAGGCGGCACGCCTGGTGGCCATTGGTGCGACCAGGCTAGAGACCTGGTTCGAGGAGGGAGTCGACCATTACGCGGTCGCTATGATGGATCCTGAGGGAAACGAGTTCGACGTCGTCTGAGCCAGCCACCTAGCTATCGGGTTTCCTGGGCGCGAGGGCCGATCGACTTGCTCGAGCGGTCGCCACCGGACGCCTTTCTGTTACCCCCATACCTGGCTGAGGATCGTTTGAACCGCCCAGAGGAAGGTGGGTACAAGGTCCAGCACATCCATCATCTTTCTTTACCGTGGGTAAAGAATATATGCGGGCTGAATCATACTATCCACCGATGGCACATTCCTCCACCGTGAGTTCAAAGGGTCAAATCACTCTGCCAAAGCCCCTTCGAGAAAGGCACCACCTTAGAACGGGGGAGGTGGTCATCATTCTGGACTCTGACGACGGAATCGTGATCCGTCGTGGGAGGCCAAGCCTGCGCGGGATGCTCAAGGAGGAGATAGACGGGGACGGGTTCGAGAAGGACCTGAGGAAGCTCCGCAAGGAATGGACTCTGTGACGCAATATGTTGTCGATACAGTCGCCTTCGTTCGCCACCTCGAGGACCGGCTGAGCCCGAAGGCTGGTCGGATATTCGACGAGGCCGAAAGCGGGAGAAACCACCTTTTTCTACCGGAGATCGCACTCGCCGAGTTCGTTTACATTTGTCTGAAAGGTCGGTTAAAGTCGACCCGACCGGAGTTGAAAGTCCGAGATGTCCTTCACAATCTCTCCGCTTCTGGAGCGTTCACAATTTCCGGAATGACGTTGGGTGCCTGGGAAACGTTTGTCGATCTTCATATTCCAGAGCTACATGACCGGATGATTGCAGCGGAGGCCATCGCACGTGATGTTACCCTCATATCAAACGACTCCGCGTTCGATGGAATCGCAGGGCTTGCTCGAGTCTGGTAGGAGGGTGAGCTTTGGCGGCTTCGCCGACAGGCGCGGTGGATTCTTTGTGAGTGAGAGGTCCCTTCGAACCTCTGTTCCCTCCGGCTAACACGATAGGTGAGTATAGTTTTGCACTCACTGAGGGGGACCCGGCGCGTTAGGGTTTTCTAGAGACCAGGAACCGTCTCAGGCGCTCATACACCTCTTGTCGGGTCTGAAACATCTCAAACTCAGGTCGACTCTGGTGGATGCGATATATTCCCCGGTGACCTCCCGTGACTTTGAGTCTCCATCTCCCGGCGCGGTCTCTTAGGGGGGCCACATCAAGATCAGCGGTCGCTCGCGTAGGGTGTCGGGCAAATCGAGGGAAGGACTCAAGGAAAGAGCTCTGGACTTCTGTAGGAAGAGCGCGAAACTCACGCTCAGCCGATTCTAGGAAGTCGAACTGCTCCTTCCAGGGTGCAAGTTTTCTACGGGGCACGTCCGGCTCGCTGCCGGCCGGGCCGGCCTGGACGACTCCGGCTGACTTCGGCGAAGGACCTGCTGGTCTCGACGCGTTCCCGCCTTTCAAGCTCTGCGATCGTTTCGGGAGGGAGTAGATCTTCGAAGGCCGATAGGAGGAATTCGTCCCAGTTTTGGGCTCCGGTCTTGAGCTGCTGCAGGAGCTTGACGGTCGTCGCGTGGACCGGGATGCTCGTGAGACGATCCTCAGAGGTGCTCATGTACGATCAATGGTACAGATGTATATAATGAAAGTTCACTTATAAGAGCGCAAGCTTGTCCAAATCCTCGTCTGTGTATTCTGGGTTGCAATGGGGGTTGGCCTAGTGAGTGGGAGTTCCAGTGTGTGAAAGGTCCATTGCACCCAGGACCCTACCGAGGGGGAGTTGCAGACATTGCGAAAGTAAGTTCTTATCTGTCCCTGAATTCTTACTTTCACCGATGGCGACCCAACGCGAGCAGCATTGCTATCGCTGCGGGCTTGTTTGGCGACCCCGGTGGCGGCCCGTCCGCCTCTGCGCCCGTTGCAAGTCACCGCACTACGCCGAGCCGCGGCTCTCGGTACCCAGCTATGGGTCGGGCCTCGGAATCAACGAAGTGATTGGCTCCAAAAGAGAGGCAGTACTGCTTCTCGCTCGAAAGCATGGGGCCCGGGAAGTGAGGGTATTCGGCTCGGTAGCACGTAAGTCAGCCAAGGAGACCTCGGACGTAGACATCCTGGTGGACCCGGTTGCGAGAAGGTTCGATCGGGGGGGTCTCGAGCTCGCTCTAAAGCGACTTCTAGCTCGGGAGGTTGACCTAGTCTCCGAACAATCATTGCATTGGCTAGTCCAGCCGCAGGTGATTTCAGAGGCGGTCCCACTTTGACCGACACTCGAAGCCGGGACCGCGCCCATGCAGCACGGATGTTGGAAGCAATAGAGGAAGCGAAGGTCGACGCCGTTGAGGGATTTGAAGCGATTGCGAAGCAAGGCAAGAGTCAGAAAGCGCTGAGGCTCGACCTGATCTTTCTTTGCGAGTCGGCCGATCGGCTCTCACCCGCATTCCACAAGGCCAATCGGGGGATTGACTGGGACCGACTGCACGGCCTCCGCAGCCGCAGTCTGGTACACGAATACGAGTCCTTCGACCCGGAGGACGCCTGGAAGTTCGTAACCGACGAGATGCCGAGTGCAGAGCGGACATTGAGGAACGCGAAGTTTCCGAAAGGGTGACCGACTCGTCTCGCCACCTCGTGCGTTGCAAT
>JAKIVX010000033.1 GCA_022750335.1 Thermoplasmata archaeon
AGGCCGGCGCACTGGCCGGGACCAAGGGAACGGTTCGACTGGCCGAGATCCTTCGGTTTGAGGACCTGCATCAGGTCTCGAAGCTCGCCTACCAGGGCGACATCGTACTGCTGGACTACACGTCGATCTCCAACGACCAGATCGCCGTGAAGCGCATGAGCATCGACCTCAAGAACGTCACTAAGGACACCGGCGGGGATGTCGCCGGGATCGCCAAGAACCTGATCGCGATCACGCCCGCCGGGATCCGGATCGACCGCAACAAGATTCGCCCCTCGTTCTGAGTCGTGGGCACCTCCGGATGAAGTTCGGAGTCGACCGCCGCGAAGCCACGGCGGCGTCCGCCGATGCGGCCGCGGTCGGGGTCTTCGAGATCGAAGGTAAGGACGACCGCCTCCCGCCCTCGCTCGCGCTCGCCGACAAGGCGTCGGCCGGCCTCCTCGCCGCCGCATGGAAGCGGCGCGAGGTCAAAGGAAAGAAACGCGAACTGACCGTCCTCCACCGGCCCGACGGCCGCGGTCGGGTCCTGCTCGTGGGTCTGGGCGCGCATGCCGATTTCACTACGGACACCGTCCGACGGGCGGCCGCGGATGTCGTCCGGGGCCTCCGGGGGAAGGGAGCGCGGACGCTCGCCTACCAGCTCACTTCGTTCGTGGACGGTCCGGTTACGAGCTCGCTCGCGTCCCGCGCGCTCACCGACGGGTCGATCCTGGGCGCGTACGAGTTCCTGCGCTACCGCACGACGACCGAAGGCGGGATCGAGGAGGCAGCCGTCTACCTCGGAGAGGACCGGGTCGCGGAAGAACGGAGCCTCACGGGGGAGGTCGCGGAGCAGACCGCGATCGCGGAGAACGTCCTCTGGACCCGCGACATCGGAAACCTGCCGGCCGACACCGCGACCCCCGAGCGACTCGCGGACGAGGCGCGCACGTTGGGCAAGGCCCTCGGCTTGAAGGTCACCGTCTTTGATGAGAAACAGCTGGCCAAGATGGGCTGCGGAGGTATCGTCGCCGTCGGCAGCGGGTCGAGCCACCCCCCGCGACTCGTCATCCTCGAGTACCCGGGCGGGACCCGACGCGGCCGCACGGTCGCCGTCGTCGGCAAGGGGATCACGTTCGACTCGGGCGGGATCTCGCTCAAGCCCGGCCCCCGCATGTCCGAGATGAAGTTCGATAAGTCGGGGGCGGTCGCCGTCCTCGGTATCCTGCGCGCCGCCGCGACCCTCAAGGTGGCGCCCCGCGTCATCGGGGTCATGTGCTGCGCCGAGAACCTCCCCAGCGGGACCGCGTACCGCCCGGGCGACGTCGTGCGAACGTACAACCAGAAGACGATCGAGATCCTCAACACCGACGCCGAGGGCCGGGTCGTCCTGGCCGACGGTCTCGGCTACGTGGTCGACCAGTACAAGCCGGACGAGGTCATCGACCTGGCCACGCTCACGGGCGCGTCGGTCGTGGCCCTCGGGGATGCGATGGCCGGGCTCGTCTCGACCGACGACCGCCTCGCCGGCGGGCTCCTGCTCGCCTCCGCGGCGACGGGCGAGCCGCTGTGGCGGATGCCGCTCACCGACTACGCCCGGGAGCTCGTCAAGAGCGAGCTCGCCGATGTGCGCAATTCGACCGAGATACCGACCGCCGGGATGCTGACCGCCGCCGCATTCCTCGAGGCGTTCGTGGGCAAGACCCCCTGGGCCCACATCGACATGGCCGGCCCGGCCTGGGTGAACCCGGTCACCCGCAAGTACCAGCCCAGCTACCAGAGCCTGGGCGCGACCGCCTTCGGGGTGCGCCTTGTCGGGCGGTACCTCCAAGACCTCGGCACGAGCAAAGGGTAGTCCGGCGCACCTCTTCCGTCCCCGCCGGAACGGGCCGTTCCTTCCTCGTGCCTATATATGGCTGCCCGAGGTGGAAGCCCCCGGGGCGATAGTCGTGACCGGATTCCGGCGACGTACACTTCGGCCGGGCGGGGCAGCTGCGCTCTTCATCGTCCTGCTCCTACTCTGTTCGAGCACTTCGGGGGTCACCGGGACCGCCACCCCCGCTCGGGCCGATCGTTCCACGGTCGGACCGGCCCCCCCCGGACGACCCGTGTCGGCGCCCGGCGGAGTTCCCCGGCCGGGCAATGGGTCCTTCAACTCATCCTCCTGGGTTAACGTTTCGGCCATTTCCACCTCGACACCCCCCTGCGTGGGCGACGGCACTCTGGCGTACGACTCCCGGTTGCAGGAGTACGTGTCGTTCGGAGGAGTGATCGGCTGTGGGTACACCAATTACGTCGGGGGTAACACCTGGACGTTCAGCAACGGGAGCTGGACCAACCGCTCCGCCGCTCTCTCAGCCGCCCCGGCCCCCCGCTACGGGATGGCGATGGCCTACGACGCGGCCGACGGATACGTGGTCGCCTTCGGAGGCAATTCGGGGTCGGGCACGGTGTTCGGGGACACGTGGACCTTCAACGGCACCTGGACCAACGTGACCGGAAACCAGACGACGTCCCCCCTCCCGTCTTGGAACCTCGGGGTCGCGTACGATAACGCGACCCGCTCGGTGATCCTCGTGGGGGGCTTCCTCGGCAACTACTCCAACCAGAACGCCACGTGGGCGTTCCAGGGAGGACAGTGGACCGCCGTGCCGGCCGCCACCCTCCCGCCGCCTCTCCGTGCGCCGGGGCTGCTCTACGACCCGACGATCTCCTCGCTCCTCCTCTACGGCGGCATGGGGAACCTGGGGCCGCTCAACGAAACCTGGACGTTTGCGAACGGGACGTGGACCCAACTGTTCCCGGCCTCCACCCCACCGGCGCTCTGGGATACGGCCGCGTTCTTCGACGGCGGGAGCGGTCTCCCCATCGTGTTCGGAGGGTACACAGGGTACGTCGGAAGCTACTATCCTGCCCGCGGGACGTGGGGCTACATCGCCGGCTCCTGGACCAATATCTCGGCCTCGGTGTCGGGTTCACCCAGCCTGCGAGGGGCCGCGCGGGTCGCGTGGGATCCCAACACGAATTCCACCCTTCTCTTCGGCGGGCGTGGATCCGGCGCCGCCGGTCTCCTCCTGAACGACACGTGGGTCTATTCGAGTCTCCCACTGACCTCGGCGACCCTCACCGCCGTCCCCGCCGACGTGGACCTCGGCCACTCCCTCGAACTGGAGACGACCCCCTCGGGAGGAGAGTCGCCCTACTCGTTCTTGTACACAGAACTACCACCGGGCTGCACGACGGAGAACTTCTCGAGCTTCGCGTGCACTCCCACCGCCGTGGGCTCGTTTACGATAGCGGTCAACGTGACCGATGCGAACGGAACGCGGGTCGCGGCCACCAGCTCGTTAACGGTGAACCCGGCCCTGACCGCTAACCTGACGACGTCACCGGCGACGCTGGACCTCGGTCAGAATGTGACCTTCCAGGGATCCGCCTCGGGCGGGGGAGGGGGCAACCGGTACTCGTTCGTGGGGCTCCCCGTCGGGTGCCGGTCGGTCAACGACACCGTTCTCACCTGCCGTCCCACGGTGGCGGGGACCTATGCGGTGACCTTCGAAGTGAACGATAGTACCGGAGCTTCGGCCCTGTCGGTCCGAGAGAACGCGACCGTCCTCGGTGCGGTGAAGGTCGATCTGACGGTCCGGTCCTCGCGGACCCTCGACCTGGGGCAGAACCTCACGCTCTTCGCGAACACGACCGGCGGTTCGGGCGTCTATGCAGTCGCGTACTCCGGGTTGCCCGCCGGATGCGCGTCGGCCAACCTCACGCTCTTCCGGTGCGTTCCCTCGGCGACCGGAAACTTCTCGATCTCGGTGCAGGTCATGGATAGTCTCGGAGAGGCCAGTCGTTCCGGCCCGGTCAACGTCTCCGTGTTCCTGCCGCTCCGGGTCGCCTTCTCCCCGTCCACGCTCACGATGGAAGTCGACCGTCCTGCGAACGCCACCGCGAACGTGACGGGAGGGGCCGCCCCCCTCAGCTACGCCTGGCTCGACCTCCCTCCGTCCTGCGTCGGCGTGGGACCTCGGGTCGACTGTCTGCCGTCCGGCGGCGGTAGTTTTTCCTTGGAGCTCCAAGTGGGAGACGCGGCGGGGGCCCTCGTCGACGCGGTGGCGCTCGTCAACGTCGTGAACGCCCTCTCGGTGACGCTGACGGCCTCCCGCACCGAGGCGGACGTAGGGAGCGTGGTCCTGTTCACCGTGAACCTCACGGGTGGGGAGGCCCCCGTGGAAACCTCCTGGGGGACGGGCGTGGGTCTCAACTGCACGTTCTCGGATCTCCTGGCCCAATGCATGCCCACCCAGCCGGGGAGCGGGTCGGTGTGGTTCGTAGCCTCGGACGGGTTGGGAGGCCAACAAAATGTGTCGCGGTCGGTCCTGGCCGCTCCCGCCCTCTCGCTGACCATCAGCGACGCGATCACCGCCAGTTGTTCCGCCCCGTTCGACGTCGTCCTCACCGCCCACCCGGCCGGCGGGGACCCCGCGTACTCGTACGCGTGGGCGTTCGGGGACGGCAGCAACGCGACCGTGGGCCCCGTGACGGGGCACGAGTACGGAGTGGCCGGCACCTTCACGGTCGCGTTGAAGGTGGACGACGAGGGAGGCGGGCAGGCCACCCAATCCCTCACGGTGGTCGTCGCCTCCAACGCGACCCTCTGCCCGGTCCGTTCGAACAACGCGACCAACGTGAGCAGCGGGTCGACCGGGAACTGGTTCTCGGGCTCCGCCGTCTGGATCGCGCTCGTCGTCGGGCTCGTGATCATCGTCGCGATCCTCGCCCTGAAGCTTCGGGGGCGGGGCCCTGCCTCGGACACCGACCCGACGAACTCCTCGACCGATCCTCCATCGGAGGACCCGGGGTGGAATGTCGATCCCCCCACGGGGGAGACCCGAGGCCTTCTCGGGTCCCTCGGCTACGCCGCCACGATCTGAACGCTTTCACCGCCGTGCCGCGTCGCGCGCGGCCGGATCTCGCAGAACAACGGAGTGTGGTACCCACCGCCCGTGACGAGGGCGACCCCGACCGGGAGCGATTGGATCATGTCGGTCATGCCGGGAGTGAGTCCTTCGATCGAGGTCGCGATCGCCTTCAGGTCGAGCGGGTTAGTGACCTGCAGGATGAGCTGCGTGTTGCACTGGGAGAGGACCGTCTTGTCGATCCGGGCCGCCCGCTGGGTGACCGCGCAGAGCCCGAGGCCGAACTTCCGGCCCTCGCTCGCGATGTTCTTCAGGATCCGGGAACAGGTCGCGCTGCCCTGCTGCGGTGCGAAGTTGTGCGCTTCCTCGATGACGAGGAAGAGCGGCGGGATCTTGTCCTTCTTGCGGTTCTCGAAGAGCGTGGTGGCGAGCCGGGCGACGACCAGCTCCTGGACGTCCGGCGCGACCCCGCGAAGGTTGATGAGCGTCGCTTCGCCCTTCTTGACGAGCTCGGCGAGGCTGGTGCCCTTCGGGCCCAAGAGCTTCGTCTGTTCCACGTAGTCGAGTCGTTCCTGCAACGTCTCGGCGACCGCCCCCTCGCCGGCCTCGGCGGCCCGGACGAGGTCGTGCACCGTGTAGTCCGGGTTCGTGGCCGCGACGTTGTCCATGATCTGCTTCAAGGGGGCGAGGTAGGTCTTCACGGCCGTCAGACCCATGAACACGAGCAGGTCCCGCGGGTCCGTGCTGCGGAGGCTGAAGGTGAGGGGCTTTGCCGACGGGTTGAGACTGACGTCGGGGGAGTACTCCTGGATCTGCCGGGCGAATCCCTGCGGCTCGACCCCGAACCGTTCCGAGCTGCCGTTCTTCTCGGCCGGAACCCGCAGCGAACCGTACTCCCCGTGCGGGTCGATGATGACGCACGTGACCTTGTGACGGAGGAGCTCCTCGATGAGGACGCCGAGAAGGTAGGACTTGCCGCCCCCCGTTTTGGCGAGGACGCTGACGTGGCGCTGGACGAGCTGGTTGATGTCGAGCTCGACCTTGAGCGAGTGATTGCGGAGCAGACCGACGTACGCCCCGCTGTTGTTGTGGTGCTTCAGGCCCAGTACTTCGGCGATGAGCGGTTCCTCGGCCCGGAACACGTGCGCGCCCGGCCGGAAGGGGACCGACGGGATCTTCACGAGCCCTTGTCCGTCCCGGTACCCGACGATCCGCGCGGCCCCGAGCAGGCTCGTGTGGATGGTGCCTTCGTCCGTGGGCTGGAGCGCGCCGGCGTGCTCGAGATCGAGGTCGCTCTTGCGTTTCAGGTCGTCCAACTGGCAGAGGACCTTCCCGTGCACTTCATCGATCACGGTGAGGTAGTCGCCGCGCTCGACCGGTTGGCCGAGGCTCAGTTGGAATTGGCCCAGGCCGACATCGCCGAAGATTCGGCCAACCTCCTCCACGGGCGGATTGAGCCGGGGGGTCGGATATTAGTATGACGCGGGAGACGCAAGCCACCGCCGGGACCGCCGGAAGTCTTTATATCACGGGGGCCGGTGGAATGTTGCCCCCGACTCGAATAGGTCACAGCGGGGCGCAGGCCATTGACCGACGCGTCAGAAGAACTCGAACGCAAGCGAGCGGAGTCGAACGCTCGGGCAGATGAGCACCGCGCCAAGCGGGACAAGCTCAACGCCGAGGCTCGCACCATCGCGGACGAACGCGGCCGCATCCTCGACGAACTCCACGCACGGAGCGCGGAGGCACAAGACCATCGTCGACATCGCGACCAGTTGAACGCCGACGTCCGGGAGGCCAAGCGCCTCCGCGAGGAGTGGAACGCGAAGCTCCAGGAGCTCGGCGACAAGGTCCAGGAACTCAAGCGCAGCCGCGCCCCGCGGCCCGGCGCCGTCCCCGTCTGGCGACTGCGAAAGGAGCTGAAGGAACTCGAATTCCGCCACATGACGACGGCCCTCACCGGCGAGCAGGAGAAGCGCCTGATCGAGGAGATGAAGCGCCTCGAGGCCGCGGTTCGGGAGCAGGACCAGGAGCTGCGTCAGGACCCCGCCGTCGAGGCCACCTTGAAGGCCTTCCAGGAGGCCCGGGATGAGGCGGAGAAGCACCACGCCGCCGTCGGGCAGCTCGCCGAGGATGCGCAGCTCGAGCACGAGGCGATGGTGGGACTCTACGAGCTCGTGGACGAGTTGCGGCGACAGGCGGACGAGATCCAGGCCAAGCTCCTCGAGGCCAAGACCGCCGCTGACGAGGAGCACCGGGCCCACATCGCCTCGATCGAGGAGGTCCGCGACCTCGAGAAGATGCTCTACGCCGCCCGCGGCGGTCGCGCCCCCCCCAGCTGGGCGGACGCCGAACCGCCCCGCGAGGAGGACTTCCTCGCGCGGCTGAAGAAGGGCGAGAAGGTCTCGACCGAGGACCTGCTCGAGCTGCAGAAGAGCG
>JAKIVX010000034.1 GCA_022750335.1 Thermoplasmata archaeon
AGCGCGAAGAACGTCGCGGACCCCAGCGCCATGCCGACCGTGGCAATGGTGCGGGGGCCCCGGCGGTCGGAGACCCACCCGCTGAGGGGCCCGGCCGCCAGGAAGCCGATGATCATCGGCATCATGAACACCCCCGCCCAGAGGGGGGTTTCCGCAAACGAGTACCCGTGGAGCGGAAGCCAGATCCCCTGGAACCAGACGACGAGGAGGAGCATCATCCCCCCGCGGGCGATCGAGCCGAGGAAGGCGGCCGAATTTCCCGCCGCGAACGACCGGTTCCGGAAGAGGGAAAGCCGGAACATCGGGTCCGCGACCCGGGTCTCGAGGTAGAGGAAGAGGAAGAGGGTCGCAGCTCCGGCGACCAGCCCCCCCAGGACCCAGGGGTTCGACCACCCCATGTTCTGTCCTCGGTACGGGAGGAGGCCGTAGGTCACCGCGACCAGGACGAGCGTCAGTCCGAGGGCGAACGTCGTGTTGCCGAGATAATCGATCTTCTGGTTGGCACGGCGGACCGAGATCTCTCGCAGGCGCGCGTACGCCCAGATCGTGCCGACGACCCCCACCGGCACGCTCACGAGGAAGATGAGGCGCCACGTCGGCAGCACGTAGGGTCCGAGGTGGAGGTCGGGGATCCCGGCCAGGATGCCGCCGATGATGAGGCCGACCATCGACCCACCGATGAAGGCGACTTGGTTGATGCCCATCGCTTTTCCCCGCTCTTCCGGAGGGAAGGCGTCGGTCAGCAGCGCGGCCGAATTCGCGAACAGGAAAGCCGCGCCGACAGCCTGGATCAAGCGGAACCCCACGAGCGTCCAGGCCCCGGTAGTCCCCGACCATGGTTCGACGAAGAGGAGCAGCGAACCCGTGGAAAAGATCGCAAACCCGAGATTGTACATCCGGGCGCGTCCCCACATGTCGGAGAGTCGACCGAAGGTCACGAGGAGAGTCGCGGTCACGACCCCGTAGCCCAGGAGGAGCCAGATCAGGATGGGGAAGCTGCCCGGGAGGAACGGGTCGACCCCGAGACCCTTGAAGATCACGGGAAGTGAGATGAGGACGATCGTACCGTCCAGCGAGGCGAGGAGCGCCCCAAGCGTCGTGTTTGAAAGGACGGTCCACTTGTACTCCATGGTCACGTCATCTCCGAACTCCGCACGGCCGCGTGTTGGAACCTGGTGGGCTGCGTCGGCAGGACGGGGCGGAGGTTGGCGGCGATCGGCGGGTCATCTCCTTGGACGAAACAGGGAACTCGCCCGCTTGAATCGATTTCTCCGCACGGGCCCGCGTTCCGCACCCGTGGACTTCGAGAGGCGTCGTCGGCTATCCCCGATCGATCAGGGCACGGCCCGTCGGGCTGTACCGGTCCCCCGCGACCATCCCCGTCTGGAACTCCTCCTCCATTCGAGCGAGGTCGGACCGGGTCAATTCGAGGTCCACCGCCGCCACATTCTCCTCGACATACGCGGGATGTTTGGTCCCCGGGATGGGAATGACGTCCGGCCCTCGGCTCAGGACCCACGCTAGTGCGAACTGAGCAGGGGTACACCCTCTCTCGTGGGCCAACTGCGTGAGACGGTCGACCAGGGCTAAGTTGCGAGCGAGGTTCTCGTCCTGAAATCGCGGAAGTCCCCGGCGGAAATCCGTCGGGGGAAGCCCTTCCAGGCTCCGGACGGTGCCCGAGAGGAAGCCGCGGCCGAGCGGGGAGAATGGAACGAACGCGATCCCCAGGTCGCGACAGGTGGCGAGCACTCCCTGTTCGGGGTCGCGCGTCCACAGGGAATACTCGCTCTGAACCGCCGCGATGGGATGGACCTTGTGCGCGCGCCGCAGGGTATTCGGATGGACCTCGGAAAGCCCGAGAAAACGAACCTTACCCTCCTCCACCAACTCGGCCATCGCCCCAACACTCTCCTCGATCGGTGTTCTCGGGTCGACCCGATGGAGATAGTAGAGGTCGATGCACGGGACGTTCAGTCGCGCGAGGCTCGCGTCGCACGCGGCCCGGATGTGATCCGGAGTCCCATCGACGCGATTGGGACCTCCCTGGTCGGGAGCGACCAGACCACACTTCGAGGCGAGGATAATCGTCTCCTTGCGGCCTTGGATGGCGCGGCCCACCAGAGTTTCGTTCGTGAACGGGCCGTAGACGTCCGCCGTGTCGAAGAAGTTCACCCCGAGCTCGAGAGCGCGGTGGATCGTGGCGATCCCTTCGACCTCGTTCGGCACTCCGTAGGATTGGGAGATGGACATGCACCCGAGCCCGATCGCGGACACGCGGGGCCCGTGCCGCCCGAGCTGACGCGTCTTCATGCAGCCCCGAATGCCCGCGGGAGCTTACCTTTGGTGGGCGGCTTCCATTCCAGGCCGACGTAAAAGTGGCACCCAATGAAGGGCCTCCCGCGGGAGCACGGGGACGTGAGATGGGGGCAGGACCGCCGCAGCCGGAGTGAGGAGCTTCTCGAAGATTTAATTGAATTGACGGTGGGTCCTTATGCAGCCTCCCAACTAAGATTCCCGGACTTCAGGTCCTCATGAGCGAACGAGAAAACCTGTTCCGGCCCATTCACAAGGGGATCCGACTTATGCTCTACCAACTGGGAGCTCGCCTCCAGACGACCGATTTTTCCGACCTCGCCGAGGGGAATCGGTTTGTCGTTCGGATGAAACACGAACTCGGCGACTCACTGTCCAACTGCATCCTCTGTCTGCTCCGTGCCCACTCGACCCACGAAGAGAAGGACCTCTTCTCCGAGATGCGAACGCACGACCCGGACATCGTGGACCTCATGATGAAGGAACACGGGGAGGTCGCACGCCGCATTTGGACCGTGACCAAGACCGGTGACGAGCTCCTCGGCCTTACCGCGCCGATGCGTCGGATCGAAGTGGGGGACCGCCTCAATCAGGAAGTGAACGACCTGTTCGCATTCTACCTCGCGCACCTGAATAATGAGGAGGCGACGATGGTGCCGCTCATGTGGGAGCGATTCTCCGACCAGCAGCTTCGGGCGATGCGGGCCAAGTTCTACGACAGCCTCCCGCTCCCGCTGTTCGAGACGTGGATGCGCTGGACCCTTCCCGCCCTGAACCAGGGGGAGTTGATCGTGCTCTTCTCGGGTCTCAAGAAGGACTCGGGGACCGCCCGCTTCCGCGATTGGGTCCGGATCGCCCACTCCACTCTCGATTTCGACCGTTGGCTCGCTCTCCGGGAGCACGTCGGCGTGGACGTCAGCGCTGCGCCCGGCTCGTGACCGACCGGCCCAACCCTCCCGCCCAGGGTTAAGTGCCCAACTCCAATTCTGGGCCGCGTGCGGACCCGAGCGAGGGGCTTCTACATCATCCTCCGAGGACCCTTGGGCATCGGCAAATCCACCGTCGCCCGGGGCTTGGCCGCCAGGATCGGGGCCCAGGTCATCTCCATCGATCAGGTTCTGGAGGATCACGACCTATGGTCGACAGGTCGGCTGTCGGAATTTCTGGAAGCCAACACGTGGGCCGTTCGCACGGTGCGACCGGTCTTGCGGAAGGGCACTCCGATCATCTTCGATGGGAACTTCTACTGGAAATCACAGATCGACGACCTGATCGGTCGGCTCGACTTTCGACCCTTCGTCTTCACGTTGGAAGCGCCCCTGCAGGTCTGCGTCGAGCGGGACAGTCGGCGAGATCGACCGTATGGAAGCCGGGCAGTGCAGCAAGTGTACGCAAAATCGACCCGGTTCGACTACGGCACCGCGGTGGATGCGGCGCGCCCCATTGGGGCCGTACTCCGTGAGATCACCTCCCAACTCCCGAGAGACGCTTCCCCTCTGCCGGGGTAGTCGTACGCGGTTTCCCGTCCGTCGCGAGCCTAGAGACCCGTTCGGCACGGACGCCGGAAAAGCTGCCCTTTCGGTTGCGCCATCGGAAATCCCGCGGCGGGATCGCGTGAAATTCGGTTGACCGAGCCTTCATCATCGACGGAGTTCACGGCCGAGTAATTTAACCGCTCATGCAGACCTGGAAGGACGAAGATTCCCGAAGCTCCGGAACTCCCGGGGTCATCCCTTCCTCGGTCGCGAGATCGTCCGAGTCCGAGCCCCCGCGACAGCGACCTCGCCGAATGATCGAGGTCCTCCGGATCGGTCTTGGGATCGTTTGGTTCACGAATCTCTTCTTCATCGTCTATCCGGCGAACAATTATTTCGGAGACTTCTCGAACGTCGCGCGTTCGTTCGCCCCCGTGAGCTTCGGTGGACCCGGCTTCCCGGACTACGTGGCCTCCCATCCCCTGTTCTTCTCGTGGTTGATCGCCGTCGTCACGGGGTATCTGGCGGTCAGTCTCACCTTCGGGCTCACGACCCGGATCGCATGCTTCGTCGGGAGTTTTTTCTCGGCGGTCCTCTTCGCCATTCAGATCGGGACTATCTTCGTGTTCCCCGGTGGGACGGATGTGGGCGAGCACCCACTCTACATCCTGATCTCGGCCGTCCTGTTGGTGGGCGGGGCGGGTCAATCGCTTTCGCTGGACGAATGGATCGGGACGGCCTGGATGCGCTACCGAGCGACCCAGCCGACCGTCCGAAGACCGTCGGTCCCCTCCGGATGGACCGGTGCCCTATCGGCCCGAACCCTATTCAGCTACTTCATCGCGGGGACGCTCGTTTCCCTCGCTATCGGCGTGGGGCTGCTCGTCGCGTTTCCCCTGCCTCCCACCACCTCGGGTCCTCCGCCGGTCATGGGACCAACCACCTACGAGAACATTTCCATCAACATCGCCGCGAACGGTTGGCCGCAGTACTCACCGGCCAACTTCACCCTCCACACCGGTCAGGTCATCTTCACGATCGTGGACAACGATTCTCCGATGAATTGGTCCGGTTGTCCGTGTCCCGTCATGGGCACCGTCGGTGGAGTGGAGTACGTGAACGGCACTCCGATCCACATCGTCTCGTCGGACAATGTGGCCCACTCCTTCAACGTTCCCGACTTGAATCTTGCGATCTACACTCCCGGAGCCAACATCACCCAGTTTACGGTCGACATCTCTCGGACGGGCGAGTTCGAGTGGTACTGCGTCGTACCCTGCGGCACGGGAACCGACCCGTACAGCACTCCGCCCATGGGCGTCCCTGGTTTCATGGAAGGAACGATCAACGTCGTCTGAAAACCTCGACAACGGTGGTCATCGACCGGCGGCCGTTGGATGGGAAGTCGGGAACCCGAGGCCGGGCAGGAACTCGGGCTCGCCTAGACCGAGCCTCCTGTCGTTGGGAGGGTAGTGTTCGTTTCTTCGTTGCGACGCCCGTGCCGGGAGGCGCCCATTTAATCGGGCGCCCGTAAACTCAACGGGCGTGTTCCCTGGGCGTATCGCCGGGATTCATACCACGGGGGCTTGACCCGCGCGCGTCCGACCATTCTCCAATGGTGACATGTCGATAACGTTGAAGTTCTGGGGTTACTCCCACCGAAAAAAGCGGACGGCGAGGTATCCGAAGACAATGGCGTACACCGTGGTGGTGGCCAAGGCTACGGGGGACGGAAGGCTGCCTTGGAGTGCCTCGGTCATACCCTCTACGGCGGCACCGATCGGCGTGTAGTCCCCGATGGTCAAGAAGGCGCTCGGCAGGAACTGGAGCGGGAAGTAGAGCCCGGAGAAGAACAGCAGCGGGTACAGAACGACCGGCAAGATGCGCTGCATTGCCTTTTGATCAGGGGCTATCGCAGCCAAGAGCAGGCCGAGGGCGAACATCGCGGCGGTCCCCAGTAACAGCGCCAGGATGAATCCCCCGAACTGAGGGAGGTGCGTGACCCCGGTGACCAGGATTCCCCCGACAACAAACACCGCCGTCACGATAGCGACGACCAGCAGGTAGATCACCACCTGGGCGGCGAGGAGCTGGGCGGGCGAAACGGGCGTCGTCGAGAGGCGACGGAGCCAGCCAATCTCTCGATCGCGGACGATCGGGGGAACCAGGCCCACGAGGCTGATCATAATGACCGAGGTCGCGAGCAGGATGGGGATGTAGAGCTCGAAGACGTTCAGGTGCGTTCCGGGCACGGTCTGGTGGAACGCGGGAATGACAGCGAAGATGGCGAAGAGGAATACCGGAAGCCCCAGGCCCAACGCGATGCCGGATGGCTCGCGCAAAGTGAGCCGCCACTGAAGTCTGAGGACGGCTCGGAAACTCCCCTGGGGGGCGGCGGGCCGGGGTGAGACGGTGGGGTTCACGAGTTCCCCTTGCCGACCGTCTCTGGCGGCCGGCGAGCGGTCAGTCGTACAAAGGCGTCATCCAGGTTTCCTGTCCGGACCTGCAAATCCCTGGCCTCGACCCCCAAGTCCGCCAGCACCTTCAGCAGGGGCGTGGGCACGGCCGCCGAACCGGTGACGACGAGATGAAGACCTTCATGCGTAACGTTGGCGACCCCTGGGATGGCGGACAAGATCGCGTCGTCGAGGGGTCCGGACGGAACGAATCGAATGTGCACGTCCCCGCCCTCACGAGCGGCGAGCTCCGCCGGAGTGCCGGTGGTCACGACCTTCCCGCCATTGACGAGGACGACACGGTCGCACAGCCGCTCGACTTCATCCATGAAATGCGTCACGAGGATCACCGTGACTCCACGCGCCCGTACCTTCTCGATGAAACTCCATGTCTCACGACGAGCTTGGGGGTCGAGCCCGGTGGTGAGTTCATCGAGGATCGCTAGCCGGGGATTCCCAACAAGTGCGAGCGCGATCGAGAGTCGTTGCTTCAACCCGCCCGATAGCCGGTGGTAGGCTTCGTGGCGTTTGTCGGTGAGACCGACGTCGTGCAGCAGCTCGTCGGTCTTGGCTGGCGAACGATAGAACGACGCGAATAGCTCGACCGCCTCCCCGACTCGAACGTTCGGAGGGACCGCGCCCTCCTGGAGCTGGACCCCCACCATTTCGCGAATCCTGCGTCGGTCTCGACGCGGGTCCAGACCGAAAACTCGGATCTCTCCGGAATCCGGAGCTCGAAGACCGGAGATGCACTCCACGGTCGTGGTCTTGCCCGCACCATTGGGTCCGATGATCCCCAGGACCTCGCCTTCGCGAACCGTCAGGGATACGTCCTCGACCGCTACCGTCGCACCGTAGGTCTTGCGGAGCCGGTCAACAGTGACGACGGGGGTCGAGGAGGGCGGCGTTGCCGACGTCGCGCTCGGTGAGATCACCATTGACGAGACTCAGCCCCGGGCAGCGTACAAAACCCG
>JAKIVX010000006.1 GCA_022750335.1 Thermoplasmata archaeon
GGGCTACCCGGCATTCGGAGCACCCTCAAGAACTCCAGAAACCTGAGTGGTTACGGATGTGGAAGACTCAGCTTGCCAGCCGAGCGTACGCGAAGACACTCATGGCTGAAGCTGCGTTGCGGCAAGTCGCCCGGCAACATGTTCCACGGTAGAAGACCATGGATCCATGACACCGTTCACCGTTCTGGGGAGCGGTCACCGAACGCTGGAAAGGGTTGGGCTCGCCGTACTCTGAAGAGACTCGGCTCGTTCTTCTCTAGCTGACCAATTTCACGTTGACCGTGCCGCCGTCCACGCCGAGAGTGGTTAGCTGATAGCTGTCCCCAGAGTACGAGTTACCGCCGATCACCATGACCGTGACGTCCGTCCCGCTCTCCGACGCTCCCTGGATGGCCCCGGTGGGAATGCTCTGAGTGGTCGAGCAGACCGTGGGGTAACCCGTGGGCGCGCAGACCGTCTGGCTGGCCCCGTTGCTGCTGCCACTCGCGGTCGAACTCCCGGTGATGTGGTTCCCGCTGAGGGTGAACGTACCTGTGTCGACCAGGATACCGGGCGCCCCCCAGATCGAAGGGTTGAGGGACACCGAATTGTCGATGGTGTTCGCGTGGATCGTCACCGAGTCCTCGCCACCGGGCGCACCGTTTGCGACAATCCCGTAGGCGTTGCTCTGGTCGACGGTGTTCTGGGAGATCGTGACACTCTCCGATCCCGCGTCCATCGCACCATCATCGTAGTAGGCGATTCCGATCTGGTTGAGGGTGACCGTGTCCTTCGTGACGGTCGTGCCGGTGGCGGGGTCGTAGAGCAGGATACCGATCGCCGCGTAGGTGCCGTTCGGCCCGTACCAGTCGTTGCTCGTGGTGGGGCCCGTGTAGCTGTTGCCCGTGACCGTGCTCGACTTGATCGTGGCCAGCGCACCGTAGGCGACCTGGACTCCATTCTGGGCGGTGAGGGTGGTGGGGCCCGCGCCAGTAATCGTGTCGGTACTGAGCGTGCAAGTCTCGGCCGGGTCATCGCAGGTGATTCCGTTCTTTTGGTACCCCGTGATGCTTGTGTGGGAGATGGTGACGGCTAGCGCGGGGCTGGGCGCGACCCAGGTCGAGAAGTATCCGTTGTAGGCGTAGACCGCCCCGCTCACTTCCTGGCAGCCGAAGCTGGAGGGTGGGGACGCGACGTTGGTGACGCTCGCTCGGTTCAACGTTCCGGAGGCGTTCTGGAAGTCGACGCCCACGAAGTCGTCTCCGCAGGCCACGTTGTTCGAGCCGGCAGCGCCGTTGACCTGAAGGTTCTCAATCGTTACGCCCGTGGTGGGTCCCGACGAGGAGTTCGTGACGAGGATGATCGCGGCGAGGGGGACACAGGTCGAGTCCCCGCAGGGAACGCCTCCCGAGAAGGGGGCGCTATCCCAGTCGACGGCCGCGAACGACAACGTTCCGGCGCCGGATCCACTGTTCGGTTCGATGACGGTACTCGAGGCGCCGGCGCCCGAGAGCACGGTGTTGGAGTTCGAGACAGTCAGCTGCTCCGGGAAGTTGCCGGCGGAAATGCAAATCCTCCCGCCGGGGTATGCATTGATGGCCGTTTGAATGGCATTGTCCGCACCGTTCTCGGAGTGGACGGTCACGGAGCAGGGTGAACTTGCGGCCGACGCAGTGCCCACCGAGAACAGGCTGAAAGCCCCCAGAGTCCCCAAGACCACCAACACGGCCACGATCGACGCGTTCACTGCTCGCCTGTTTGCGTTCAATTTTCCACCTTCGACGCGCTTCCGGTCCCGAAAGGCGGGGCCCTACGCATCCGGGGGCCCGCACCCCTGGCACGAGCATAAGCTCGCGGTCGCCCCAAGACGCGTCTCGACCTCAGGTCCCTACGGACCGCCCGGGTGCGCAACCTGCATTGCCACCTGCAGCGCCAGACTCGCGAACAGCCGTTGAAAAGCCCCAAATCAGTTACCCGGGAATTGGGCTCGAGTCCGATCGATGACCGACCCGATGGGTACCCACCTCCTGGCGGTCGTCAACCACCCGGCCCGATTGGAACGGACCGACCGAGGCAGGCGTTCGCTCACTTTCGGCGGGCAGTGTAAATGTAGGTCCGGATCGGCAGGTCGACCTTACCGCCGAATCGGTCGTCGACGATGCGACCTAGGTTACGGAGGAACCTTCGCCGTTTCTGAGCCGGCAAGACCGCCGAGTCCGAAAACGTTCCCCAGAGCGCCGTCACCTGACGAGAGGTCAGCACAACGTTCCACCGAATGTCCTCCCTTGAGATGCGCTCGAACTCGTCCACAGACTGGAGCGCCGCGAGGCCCTCCGTTCGGTGCGTGGCTGCGGAAATCGGGGGCGAGCCGGCCCGCCTTTGACCTTGCGGGTACAGCGACCCGAGGGCTCGGTCAAAAGGACTCGGCCGGTAGGAATCACCGTGAACATTGTTCCACGAGGCCCACCACCCTCCCGGTCGAAGGAGTCGGGCCACCTTTCGCAGGGCGGGCCCCTGCGAAGTCCAGTGGAAACTGGAGGCCGCGACGCCGAGGTCAAAGGTGGCCGCGGGAAGCCGGGCCCGTTGGAAAGGTGCGACGGAGAACTCCACCGTTCCCTTGTGCGGAGGCAGCGACCGGGTCAGGTATCGGACCAGTCGCCGATCGGGCTCGATGAGCGTCAAGGGGTCCGCCCCTTGGGCGAGAAGTTCTCGGGTGGCGATACCCGTCCCCGGCCCGATCTCGAAGACCGAGGCGCCCGGGCCGAGACCGCACCGTTTCGTCAGGATCTCGTAGACCCGAGGCGGGTAGCGGAGGCGCGCCCGGTCATACGCCTCGGGATCCCGCCCGAATACGGTCGCACGACGCTTCGGAAGAATCTTCCGGGGCATCGGCGCGCCACGGTTGCTCCTCGAATAACTCCTTGTTGCCGAACGATCTAGAGGCTCTCCCCGAGTCCCTCGAGGAACGTGGCGGAGGGCACGAAGAACTGGGTCCCCGTCACCGCCCGGCTGACGTCCAGGAGCCGATCGTAGTTCCCCGCCGGCTCCCCGACGAACATGTTGCGGAGCATCCGCTCGACCGTCTCGGGCGACCGACTGTACCCGATGAAGTAGGTGCCGAATTCCCGTCGGGCGGGGCTTCCGAACGGCATGTTGTCTCGGAGGATCTTGACCTCCTGGCCGTTCTCCACGACCTTGGTCAGCGCATTGTGCGCGTACGACGGTTTCACGGAATCGTCGAGTTCAATGTTGCTCAACTTCTTCCGGCCGACGATCCCCTCCTGCTGCTCCGTGGGAAGGGCGTTCCAGGCGTTCAGGTCGTGAAGGTACTTCTGCACGGTCACGTAGGTCCCCCCAGCGAACCCCGGATCCTCCTTGCCGATGAGGACCGCCTCCCGGAGCGCCTGACCCTGCGGGTTCTCGGATCCGTCGACGAACCCGATGAGGTCGCGGTTGTCGAAGTACCGAAATCCCTGGACCTCGTCCACGGGGGTCGCCGAGGACCCAAGCCGATTGAGGAGCTGGCACTCCAGTTCGAAACACAGGTCGATCCGGTCGGCTCGGATGTGGAACAGCAAGTCGCCGGGAGTGGACACGGCGTGCCGACCGTCGGCCCGGATCTCGGGAAATCGGTGGAGGTCGGCCGGGCGGGGGTCGCCGAAGAGGGGGTCCCACGCGTCCGACCCGATCCCGACCACGCAGGAGAGCGTTCCTCGTGGCTCCCGGAACCCGACGGATCGCACCAGGGCCGTGAGGTCCCCGCACACCTCACGGACGGTGTCCCGGCTCTTCGCTCCGGGGGCGATCGTCAGTACGGAAAAGATGGCCGCCCGCGTCAATCCGCTCGTCACGGTCTGAGGCACGGGGCGAGCCCTCTCGGAATCTCCCTGGTCGTTCATCGACTCTATCCTGACCGGCCGGGCAAGGTCGGCGAGGACCTCAACGTTTGGGTGACCCCTCAGGGAGGCGAGCGACCGGGCGGGGGGCCCAAGGACCCGTTCAGTTCGGGCGAACATTCCCAATACTCTCGCGCTGTGCTCCGCGTGCCCGAGTTTCCATGACCACGGTCAAGACCGTCGCCGCTCACGAGGTGGTCCAGGGCGCGTACCCCCGACCGGTGACCGCGGCGGACGAGATCGGCATGGCGGTGGGTAAGGCGATCGACGAGACCCTGTCGCGCTACAGCTACGAGTTCGCCCAGTCCCGGAAGCCGACCCGCGCGGCTATGAACCGCCTCGCCGCCGAGATCCTGGACGGGGAGCTCGCGGACGCCGACGTCCAGCTGCCGCCAGCCGACCGAGACCGGGAGCTGGCCTCGATCTCGGGAGTCCTGCAGGCGTTTCGCAACAGCGAGGTCATGGGGTTGTCCCGGCCGCGCAGCCGCATCATCCTCATCGACGGCCGAGTCGGTATCTATGCCCAGCCGGACTACTGGGACGGCCGGGACCGTTTCTACGAGATGAAGAGCTACCACACCGTGCCGACTCCCCCCGACGTGCGGCTCCAACTCCGGTTGTTCCAATGCGCTTTCCCGAAGTTTCGTGCTTTCCTCGCGTGTTTCGACCGGCACGCCACGCCCGTCACCACGACCATCGAGCGGGTTCCCGAGCTCGACCCGGCCACCCTCCAGGAGGTCCTTCGTCTCGCGTACCGGACCGGCCTCGAGAAGGGGGCCGACAAGGTCCTCGAGTACGTCGACAACCCGATCGTCCGATACTCGCTCTCCGACCTCGGAACGCCCTCACCGTAGGGAAAGGCGTATGGAACCGCGGACCATCGGCGTGTGGCCCGCGTCATGCCCGACCGCGGGCTCGGCACCGAAACCACGTCAGGAAGGCGACGCAGGAAGGCAGAACATGGCAGATTCCGCGCGGCCGAAGATTTCCGGGGGTCGGATGGCCGACCTGGACGCCGTCCTCGCCCGCCACGGCCCTCCCGAGGCGCGGCTCACCTTGGGCGATGATGCGGTCGAGGAGCTGTTGACCAACCGCTCCACGTCGGTCGATGCGTCGGTCGTCGTCGGCGACCTGAGGATGTCGACCATCGTTCTGCGCGAGGCGGTACAGACGACGACGTTCGCCCGGTTCATCGTCGGTTTCACCGAGGCGGTCCGCAGCCTGGCGAACGCGAGCGGGGGTTGGTTCGACAAGTTCACCGGGGACGGGTTCATCGCCTACTGGCTCACGCCCCGAGGTCAGCCGTCGGCCGTGCGCGACGTCCCCGAGTTCTGCCAGGCACTCCTCCCGGCGGCGGACAATCTGGTCGCCAACCTTCGGAAGACCTCGCGGAATTTCCCGGTCGGTGTGGGGCTGTCGCTCGGAGCCGATGCGGGTCCGTGTGAACTGGTGATGGTCGGAGAGGCGCTGACGCTGGTGGGGGGTCCGATCGTCGGGGCGTCCCGGATGGTCGCGGGAGCCAATCCCGGACAAACTCTGCTCAACGTGTATCTAGGGGGGCAGATCGCGGAAGAGAGGGACTGGCTGGTCGAGTCGGGGATCCACCTCGAACGTACGAGCGTGAAGACGAAGGAGTATCCGCAGGGACAGGAAGCCTACGAACTCCGATTCCCCGGAATCTCGGACCTGCGGTCGACGCCGGTACCTAGCCCCCTCGGGGGGCCGTTCTAGCCCTTCCCGGGGGGGCGGTACGGAGTCTTCCCCGCCTTTCCGAGAATCTCCACCAGTTCTTTCGGGGAGTAGAGTCGTGTCGTCTTCGAGGAGCGGATGGCCCCGCTGGCGACGGTCGCCATGATCGCCGCATTGGCGGACACGTCGTCCGGTGCCTCGATGATGGCGGTGCCATCGTAGTCGCCCATATGGTAGAACAGAGAAACGAGGCGGCCACCGACCGCCTTGGCGATCCCATCCACAGCGGCGGTCCGGTCTTCCGGCTTCCGGACGAGGGCGGCCCACGCTTCTGCACTGTAGGTGAATTGGAACATGTAAGCCGGCATCCGTACCCCTCCGGGTTCTCCCTTCCCGTCGAACGAGGTCGGCGGTACGGCCCAAGAGGGACTGGAGATACTTACACCTGCCGAACTGCCTCTCCGATCGTCGCCGCTCGGTGGCCCTCAGGGAGAGAGGTTCCAGTCCGTCACGAGGGCCTCGAACCGTGGGTCGGCCCGAAACTTGATCAGGGCCGGTGAGACTCGAACGGTCGCCCGGAACGACCCGAAGACCGGATGGTCCTTGTTTCCGAGGATGGCGTACGCTTGGTCGAGATCGCCCGACATGGCGTAGATGAATCCGAACCATCGGGCAGGGAACTGATCGGCCTCGGGGAGCTTCCGCATCCCCTCGAGGCACCGGTCGAGCTGCGGCCGGTCCCCGAGGAGGGCATATCCACTAGCGCCGACCCACAATCTCGAGGCGAGAGGGGCCAGGCCCTCCTCGTAGGTTTTCAGGAGAGCGCGAGCCTCCGCGGTTCGCCCCTCGAGCACGAGGACGGACAGTAAGTTGAACGTCACCGTATCGGCCGACGGGGCCAGCTCCAACGCGCGTTCCCACTTGCGGAGGGCCACCTCCTTTCGACCGGCCCGGTAATCCAGGATCCCCCCCGAGTTGAGCACGATCGGCGAGAGCGGGTCCAGCTCCTCCGCCGTTCGCATCTCCAGTTCAGCCTCCTCTACGCGGCCCTCTCCCACCAGGATGAGCTGCAGCCAGTGGTGCGCGATCGCATACCCCGGATTCAGTGCGACCGCCTCCCTCAATTCGCGCTCCGCGCCCCGGAGGTCGGTCGTGTGCGCCAGAACCAACCCCATCGACGCGTGCGCCTCGGCGAGCCGGGGGTCCAGTTCGAGCGCCTTCGCGGCCGCCGCCCGCGCCAGCGCGACCGTCTCCCGTTCGGGCAGGAATCCTCGGTCGACCAAGATCGAGTAGGAATCGGATAGGCCGGTGTACGCGAGCGGGAAGTTCGGGTCGATCGCGATCGCTTCCTGGAATCGCCGGATCGCCTCCTGGACGGACTGGTTCGTCCTCAGATTCCAGAGGAACCGACCCCGCAGGTACAGCGTGTAGGCTTCGACCTTCATCGGCGCGGCCCGGACGGGCGGCGAGGTCGGGCGCAGTCGGAGGTCCAACGCGCTCGCCACGCTGGACGCGATGTCGTCCTGGACGGCGAAGACGTCCGCGAGCTCGCGGTCGAACCGGTCCGCCCAGAGATGCTCCTCCGTATCCGCTTCGATCAACTGGGTCGTGATGCGGATGCGGTTCCCGGCCTTCCGGACGCTGCCTTCGAGAACGTAACCGACCCGGAGCTCGGTCCCGATCTCCCGGATCGGCTTCGTGACGGACTTGTAGCGCATCACCGAGGTGCGGGCGATGACCCGGAGGCTCGGGATCCGCGACAGCTCCGTGATGATCTCTTCCGTGAGGCCGTCCGCGAAGAAGTCGTCCTGAGGGTCGGGGCTCATGTTCGTGAACGGCAGGACGGCCAGTCGCCGGGGGGCGTCGACCGCGGTCGGGATCGAGCCCGCGGGTGGAGGTTCCTGGGCCAGGACGACCCGGTAGACCGGAATCGGCATCTGCACGTTCTTGAGGCCGGGCGAGTCGATCCGCTCGAATCGCAGCTCGACCTTGTTCTGCACCTGGTCGTACACTGGACCGGAGACGCAGACCCCGCCCGGCTCCGCGAGGGGCTCGATCCGGGACGCGATGTTGACCGCATCGCCGAAGAGGTCCCCTCCCGAATCGACGACATCTCCCAGGTGGATGCCGATCCGGATCTGGACACGGTCGCGTACGGCACTCGTACGGAGGTCCTGGCGGAGCTGGAGTTGGATCTCGACGGCACAGTTCGTGGCCTCGAGCGCATTCCCGAATTCGACCAAGAACGAATCGCCCATCGTCTTGACCTCCCGGCCGTGAAACCGGGCAAAGAAGGGACGAAGGAGTTGATTGTGGCGGTCGAGCAATTTGAGCGCGTCGGATTCGTGGGCCTGCGCGAGGGCGGTGAAGCCCACAATATCGGTGAACATGATGGCCGCTAGGCGGCGAGTGCCGGAACTTTCCATCGGGGCTTCGAGGTGGGCATCGGGAGTGGCCAGAAAGGGCTTGTCCTCGAACCCGACGCCGAGCGGAGCCGACCGTGCCTCCAATGGAGGCGGCCCAGATACGTGTGAGCGCGGATCTCGTTCTGACCAGGACCGCGCGATGGTTCAGCGGGGCCCGTATCCGGCCACCGGCGGTTCCCGTCCGGCCTGCCACAAGAGTGCGTTCATCTCGCCCCGGTGCTGCAGCTCCTCCTCGATCATGTGCACCAAGAGGACGCGAAGCTCGATCTTGTCACGAGGCCGGCCTGGGATGGGCAAGATGCGACTTAGGTCCCGGGGCTTGAGGTCTCGGAGGACGCGGCGGATGTACCGGTCCACGGACCGCATCTCTCGAGTGGCCTCAGCCTGACCGTACTTCTTCCCGAGCGGATACTCCTCGAAGGGCGGTCCTCGCGCATAGACGAGGATGAACCAGAATCGGTAGGCGTCGAGCACGTGCATGAAGATGTCGACCAGAGAGGGGTACGAGGCCCCTCGGTCCCGATGCCGTTCGCGCGGTGGGAGCTTCCAGATCGCGGTGAGATATTTCGACCTCAAGGTGGAGTTGTAGGCGTACACCTTGCGGATCAGGTCCAGCTCGGAACTCATCGATCATGCACCGGCCCTGCCGGTATAACCTCGACTCCTTCCGGGCCGCGTTCTCCCTTTCAGAACGGCCTCTCTCCGCTCGGAACGGTCGCGACCCAACCCCGAAGTATCGAGTTCTCACCCGCCGACACCGGATGGGATGACCGGCCCACGTCCGGGCGGTCGTACGCTGATATACGACACTCACTTCCCGCCGAGTCGGAAGGTGCCCGGCTTGGCTGCTCGGTTGGAATACGTCGCCTCTATCCCATGGTCTCATCGCGGGAGAAAGTGCCTTCGGGCCGTGATGATCGGTGCCGTCACGTTCCTCCTCGCATCAATGATTTTCTCAGGGGTAGGCTCCCCAGTTTCTCCCGCCACCGCGTCCGGAGTCACCGCGGCCGGAACGACCGGCACCGTCCCGACGCCCGTGCCCCCACCCATTCACACGGCCATCCCGTCTGCTGAGGTCGCGCAACTTCAACACCGGATCTCGGAGGACGAGCGAGCCGGCGTGCTCCCCCGGGCCGACCTGCTCGTACCCAACCTTGCCTATTCTGACGTTCGCGAGGGGGCGGCCCTCGTACCTTCCGACCTCGCGCAGGGCGGGGTCTCTCCCGGACCTACCTCGATCGGAGTGAACGACCTAGGTCTACGCGTCAACTCCCACGGCGCGTTCGTTCCGTACTCGTACCGCACCACCTCCCTCGACGGCACAGTGTCGATCACCAACCTCTCCCTCCTGCCGATCGAGAACAACGCGTCCAACAGCATCACGCTCCAGCTCAACGCGATCCTCAACAACGTCACGTTCTTCGGACAATCGATCTACCAGATCTGGGCGCAGAACGTCATCTTCTACTCCGTGGACGGCGACCAGATGCAGTTGGCGACGGACGCGTGGAATTTCACGGGCAGCCCCTTCGCCCTCTTCCAGAACGACATCTACCAGAACTCTCCCGGAGGGTTCCTGTTCGGGGGAACGTACGTCCACGCCGTCCCGTCCCACCCCCCGGCCTTTCACCTGAGTCCGCCCTTCACGATCAGTTTCTATCTGAACGCGACCAACATCGCGGGTCGCAATGCGCTGTTCTTCAACTATTCCCTCTCCTCGGCCCACGACATCACGCTGGGCAAGAAGGACCTCGGCCGAGTCATCAATGACGGCTCGTTCGACTGGATCATCTTCAACTCGACCGCGGGGATGCCGAAGGGCTATCGCGCACCCCCGGCGTCGTTCCTCATCAGCGGCACCACCGCTTCCAACCTCGGCCTGCCCAACGACGCCGAGATCGCGATCTGCGGCGGAAGCGACGGGTTCTCCGCGATCACCCGCACGCTGAACGCGACCGCCCAGCTTCAGTACCTCAACGGGACCACGGGCGGATACAGCTCGGTTCCCGCGGCGTTCACGACCACCGAGGACACCGGGGAGAGTATGGAAGGGGTGGACGCGCACTTCACTCCCGCCAGCGCGTCGGCGGGAATCGCCTACCTCACCAACGGACCCGAGTTCGTCTACGGACTCTGGAACGCGAGCGACCCGGGCGTTCATGAAAGCCGGTTCACCGTTCACGCGTCCCCCTCCTCGACCCTCTTGTGGGTCTCCCCCCGCGGGACGGGCGGCGCGCCCGTGTTCTCCGACGATCTAGCGGCGTGGGACCTGACCCCCTCGACCCAGACCTCCTTCTGGCTACCGACCGGGCCGGGCCAGCGCTTCACCGTGGAAGGGCTCGCGAACGAGTACACGCCTCGGACCGCGTTCCTCAAGGCGGGCGGGGTGACCTCGGTCGGGTTGACACGCAACACGTCCGAAGGACTCTACGTCCCGGTGATCGCGTTCGGCAACGCCGGGGTGGCGAGCGTCGCGAGCTCCGGAACCGGGAGCGCGTCCAACCCGTACCTGCTGAGATTCTCCCAGGACCAGCCGATCAGTTCGCTCTACTCGGCCTACGACATCTTTACCGAGCCCCTCTACCCGGGAATCCTGCTGGACGGGGTGACCGCCCACGTGCTCATCCAGGATCCCCCCAGTTTCCGCGTTCTCCTCTCCTCCGAAGCGCTCCTCGTGCTGGTCGACTACTACGGACTCTCGGTCCCCCACCACAACTACCTCCCGATCGAGATCTACGACTCCTCGAACATCTCCATCGTGGGCGCCGCGAAGATCACCGGCTGGTTCCCCGGAACGCTGACCGGCTTCCTCCTCGCGTCGTTGTTCCTGTCCAACGACACCCACGTCCTCGTCGCGTACGACCATTTCTCGAGCATGGGCAGCTCGATGGTGATCGTGAGCCCGAACGGGAACCGAACCCAGGAGGGGAACACCGTGTTCGGGAACGTCTTCGTCACTGACCCCCTCATGTCCGGGCCCGACGCGCCCTACCTCTACCAGGTGCTCGCGTTCAACACGACCTACACCGGTCCGATCGCCTCGGGCGGCCTCGGCGTCTTCAGCTCGGGCAACACGATCTACAACAACCTCTTCGAGACCCCGATCACGGCCTACAGCCCACCCCAGAACCCCTACCTGGCTTACGTGTTCATCAACGACTTTGGCTACACGGACTACGCCAAGGTCGCCGCGCTGTGGCATAACGAGTGGAACATCCCGCTCGAACCGGCCAACTACGCCCAAACCGTGAACGGCATCGTGCTGCACGGAAGCGTCGTGGCGGCGCGATTAGTGGGCGGGAACGCCTGGAGCAACTGGAACGGGGTCCTACCCTACACCGACCAGGGACTCCTCGTCGGGGGCGGAGATGCGCTCCCGCTTCCCACTCCGGGCTCGGGGTACTTTGCGGTCCTGTTCGAGGAGACCGGTCTGCCATCGGCGACGGGTTGGTTCGTGACCGTGGGTGGTACGAACTACACGTCGAGCCAGGCGCTCATCCTCGTTTACGAACCGGCGGGTACCTACACCTTCACGGTCGCGAACATCGCCGGATTCGCCCCGCACCCACCCCGGGGAACCGTGAACCTGACCTCGCAGGACCGGACCGTCCGGATCGCCTTCACCTAACGACGGACCCGCGGCGTCCCGGCCGGGTACCACCTCGGACTCGTCCGGAGTCCGGGGGCTGCCCCAAGGTTCAAGCAGGGCCACGGATGGTCTCCTTCGGACGGACCCCATGCAGATGCCCCCGGCCTCCGCCGACGCGGTCCGGATGTTCCAGAGCCTCGTTCCGGACGACGCCCGAGTGACGACCCGGAAGATGTTCGGCCAGCCCGCGGCGTTCGTGAACGGGCAGATGTTCTTCGGGGTGTTCGGCGGCCGCCTATTCCTACGACTTTCCGAGACCGACCGGGACGCAGCGGATGGGGTCCCGGGGTTCGGCCCCTTCGAGCCGATGCCGGGAAGGGCGATGCACGAATACCGCGTGCTCCCGGCGGCCGTTCTGGCGGATCGGACCCAAGCCCGCCGATGGATATCGAAATCGCTCGCTCACGTGGCGGGATTGCCTCCCAAGAAGGCCCGGCCTAAGACGCGGTGATCGCGGTCCCCGCACCGGGCCGATGCGCCCCGGATCTCGGGCGAACGGACGGTCAGAGGGCCCGCATCCGGTTGTTGCGCAGATTGTGCTCCACTTCGGCGTGACCGAGGGCCTCGAGCACGGGCGGGACGTACATTCCGAACCGACCCCGCAAGCCCTTCTTGAGTCCGTACCAGCCGCCCACGGGGTTCGCGGGCGAGCGGCCCCAGGCCTCGACGGTGCCAGCCGGGGCGTCCTTCTGTTCGTCCGTGCTCCCGAGGAGCACCCAGTCGCCCTGGGTCGTCAGCCACGCCCGAAGGTCCTCGATCGCCCGGAGGTGGTAGCGCAGTTCGGTCTTCCCGACGGTCACGACGAGGGCCGGCGGGTTCCCCGCGGCGTCCCGGTAGGCGGTGAATTCGGACTGTCCGCTGGCCGTCTTCAGCACCCACGGCTTGGCCCTGCTTCCCTCGCCCCGCACCACCGTCTTCGCCATCTTCGTTCGGAAGGGGAGCGGACGCCGACTCCTTAAACCCCGATGTTACCGGTTTAACCTCGAACCGCTGAGGCGTGAGCTCGGGCCCGCTCCCGAGGTCAGTTCTCGTTGACGGGCCCTTCATTCGCCGCGGGTCGATGGACGGCTCGATGGTCGACCTGAAGCCGCTCCGTTGGATCTGGATGGACGGAAAACTGGTGCCGTGGGACGACGCCCAGGTCCACGTGCTGACGCACGGCCTCCACTACGGCTACGCGGTGTTCGAGGGGATCCGCTGCCACCGGACGGACCGGGGCTCGGCGGTGTTCCGGCTCGATGAGCATTTGGTCCGCTTCCTCGAAAGCGCTCGGATCTACCGGATGAAGATGCCGTTCGACCTCGCGACGCTCCGTCGGGCGACCCTCGACCTCGTCGCGGCCAACGGCGTGATCGAGGCCTACCTCCGCCCGATCGCGTTCTCGGGGTATGGGCAGATGGGCCTCGACCCCACCCAGAGCACGACCCGCGTCGCGATCGGCATGTGGGAGTGGGGGGCGTACCTGGGCGCCGCTGGGGTCGAGAACGGGGTGCGGGCGACCGTCTCGAGCTGGGCCCGGATGGATTCCCGATCGCTCCCGCCGCAGGCAAAGTGTGCGGCCAACTATGCCAACTCCGCGCTCGCGAAGATGGAGGCCGTCCACGCCGGGTACGACGAGGCGATCCTGCTGAATGCCCAGGGCCTGGTCGCCGAGGGGCCGGGCGAGAATATCTTCCGCGTGAAGCACGGGGTCGTCAGCACGCCGCCGGCCAGCTCGGGCATCCTGCGCGGGGTCACGCGCGACTCCGTCATCCGATTCGTCGCGGACGAGGGACTCGAGTTCCGGCGCAACGACTTCACGCGGGAGGAACTGTTCACCTCGGACGAGTTGTTCTACACGGGCACGGCGGCCGGGATCACGCCGATCCGGGAGGTCGACGGTCGACCGATCGGTTCGGGGAGCTACCCGATCGTCCGGCGGCTCCAGGCCCGGTACGACGACGCGATCCACGGCCGCACCCCGCTGTACGCGGAGTGGCTCACGTACGGGTCCTAGCGGGGGCGGTCCGGGAGCCGACCGGGCCGGTCGCCGGTACGAACGCTTCGTTCGCCTGGTCGAGCGCGAGGCGGCTGTATCGTTCGAGGGCGGCGCGCTGGGTCGGCGAGAGCCGGAGCGCGGGCCACCCCCAGTGGATCGCCACGGAGTCACCGGCCCGGGGATGGTCGATCACCTGGGGGTCGTAGCTCAGCTCTCGGTCCACGACGGGGCCCCAGGCGACCCGTTCCTGGTCCCGGACGAGGGTCGGCCCGCGCACCAAGAGGTGTTCGTCGGTCGCGTCGACCACCTCCGCCCATGCCGGTCGGCAGGCCTCCATATTGACGAGCGTGGTCGGAACATGTCCCGTCACGTTCCCGACCCCGACGAATGCCACGTGGAACAGGTGGTGCGGCAGCGGCCGGGACGGAAGTCGTCCGGCCAGGCGCTCGGCCATCGACCGCGGCAAGCCGCGGCGGACGAGCGCCGAGAGCAACCGCGCGAAATCCTCCCGCTCGAAGGCGTCGAGGAGCGGGTTGCCGACCCAGTAGGCCTCCACGACCTCCGCGTCGAACGGCTTCCGTCCGTGTTTCTCGGCGATCATCTCGAGATACGGCATCAGGGCCTCGAAGCCGGAGAGGGCCCTTGCCGCCTCGGCGTGCCCCGAGTCGGACGTGATGGCCCGATAGAGAAGCGGCTCCGCGTCCGCAGGCCCACAGTACTGGAGCCGGTTCGTGGCGAGGCTGAACCGGGCCCCGAGCTGGACGCCGTTCATGTCACGCGAGGGCGGGCGCCGGTTCGGCGGCCCGGAGGGTATCCGCGAGGTCGCTCCACCGGCGCCATCCGACCACCACGGTCACCCCGACGAGTATCGCGATGACACCTCCCACCTCGTCGAGCGTGAACGGGAGCCCTCGAACGAGCACGCCGAGGAGCCACGTGACCGGAAATCCCACGACCAGGACGGAGGTGGCCACTGTGAGGTCCACCCGCTGCAGGCCAGCGTACCAGGTGAGGACGAAGGCCGCGAGGAAGGCGGCGCTGATGGCGACCCACACCCACTGGCTCCCGCTCATCGAGGCGACGGCGCCGAACTGGCTCGTCAGCGCGAGATACCCGACCAGGAAGAGCGCGCCGAACCCCATCCGACCGGCACCGACTGTCGTAGACCGCAGCCGAGCGAGGAGCTTCTTGGAAAGGGTGTACTCGCCAGCCCAGAGCACGGTCGCCGCGAGGACGTAGGTGGTTCCGGGCGTCCACAGGGGCGAAATGATCGAGAGCAGGAGGAGGTTCCCCGCGAGGAGCAGCGCCGCACCGACGAACACGCGGGCCGGAAACCGTTCTCGGAGCAGGACCACCCCGAAGACCGTGGCCATTAGAAACAGCGTTCGGTAGACGAACGAGGCCGTGGCCGCGCCATGGGCGGCCGTCGCGAGCGCGAGGCCGTGGAAGAAGAGGAGAAAGGGAATGGCGCCCCCGATGAGCCCGACGAGCGCGAGCCAACCCAGATCCGCCGCGCGCAGCCGCTCCGGGGCCCGTCGACCGAGGAGCAGGGCGACCGGAACAAGGAGGGCGGCGACCGACAGGTTGCGGACGGTCACGAACGCGTCCGAGCTGGTTCCGACGAGTGCGTAGGAGTTCAGGAAGGTGGAGCATCCGCTGATGATCGCCGTGGCCAGCACGAGCAGGAGTCCCACCGCCGCGAAGCGACCGGTGGACGAAGCGGTCACGGGCCCAACTCCTCCGACGGTAGCTCCGCGGACGACGCCCCGCCCCCGGACCAGTCCGGTCGGAGGGATCGGGGGTCCAGCGGGACGTTCACGCGTCCGTCGACCCCGTGAGCTGTTGGATCTGCCGGAAGTGTTCCTGCGCCTCGAGGGCTTCGGACTCGGGGATGAGCGCGGTCGCGAACCCCGCGTGGACGATCACGAAGTCGCCCACGCCGGCTTCGGGCAGGAAAACGAGGTTCACCGTTCGGCGGATGCCGGAGAAGTCGACTTCCGCGGTCCGCGCCTCCGGCGTCTCCTCGATCATGCGGAGGACCATACCGGGAATCGATAGGCACATCGGACGTTCCTCCTCTCGCACTCCCCAAGCCGCTTCGGTTCATCACCCTACGCCCCCCGGCCCATCGTCGGCGGTCATCTCCACCAGTCGGACCCGCTGGGCCGCGGGGTCCGACGGGTCCGTGGACAGGTCGATCTCGAGCTGGCACTCCGCCGCTGAGGTGTCGGCGACCACCTCGGGCCACCTCCGACGGATCGACCCCGGCGTGACGTGAGCGAGCGCTCCCACCCAGAGTCGAACCCGAACGATCCGGACCGTCCCTCCGGCGGGCGCCAGTTCCCGCACCTTCCGGCGGAGGTCTCGGAGCAGGGCTTCCTCATGCATCGGTGGGCTCCATTCCCGTCGGGGAGGGCGCGACGGTGTCGTGCCGGGCGATCTCCGCCACGATCGCACCCGTGAGCGAACCCAGCACCCGCAGTACGGCCGGAGAGAGCCCGATCCCGGGCGAGAAATCGTCCCCCTCCACACCGAAGACCACGAGCCGGTCCGGGAGCTGGTGGAGGGTCGCTCCGAGACGCCAGGCCTCCCCCACGCTGAGCCCGTGGGTCGACGCGGCTGGCGACTCGGACAGGACGCGGGAGAGGTCTCCCACGAACCGGTGGAATCTTCCGGGATTCCCCTGGGACGGGATGGCATCCACGAGAACGACGAACCCGACGCCGGCCCACAGGTCGAGCAACCCCGTGCTCTCCCCGTCAAATCGAACGACCCGGACCCGATCCCCGAGGCGCGCGCCCACCTGGTCGGCCGCCTCGAGTCCGACCGCATCGTCGTGTCGGTGGACATTGCCGACCCCGATGACGAGCGGTCGGTGGTTGGCGGTGACCGGTGGTTCCTTTCGTTCCGGCACGGTCGAACTCACTCTCGGACCAGTTCGACGGACAGGAAGTGCGTCGCACAGGAGATGCACGGGTCGTGGTTGCGGATGGCCCGCTCGCACGCGAAGGTGAGGGCCGGTGTGTCGAGGTCGAGCGATCGGGTGACCAAGTGACGCAGGTCGTCCTCGATCCGTTTCTGGTTCTGCGCGGTCGGGGCTACGATGTGGGCCGTGCGCAAGAGGCCGCTCGGGTCCACGTCGTAGGCGTGGTAGAGCAGGCCCCGCGGCGCTTCGGTGGCCGCGGCGCCGTGGGTCGGATGGTCGATGGGGGGAGCCTCGACCCAGGGCCGTTCGGGGGGCCGGTACCGGTCGATAATGCGCACCGCCTCCTCGCACGCGTAGACGACCTCGACCGCGCGCACGAGGACGCTGCGGAAGGGGTTGCGGACCACCGGTTCGAGTCCGACCTCCTGCGCGACCCGCAGGGCGCGCGGGGAAAGTCGGTCGTGGTTGAGCGCGTAGCGGGCCATCGGGCCTACCAGGTACGACCCGGCCCCTTTGTGGACGGAATGGAGCGCGTGCGAGTGCGGCATCTGGACCTCCTCGAACGTTCCGTCGAAGTCCGCGGGGTCGATGTCGACGCCGGTGCTCGACTCGATCCGCCCCTCGTTGAGGGGGTACTCCTCCGGGTGGCGGAGCGCGACGAACTCGTAGTCCTCCTCGACCTTCGGAAATTCGAATCCGGCGACGAACCGGACCGTCTCCTCGGCGAGGGCGAGCGCTCGCACGACCTCCCCGCGTAGGTCCGCGACCTCGTCCCGGCTCGGACACCGGTAGAACCCGCCCACGCGGACGTTGATCGGGTGGATCTCCCGGCCCCCGAGCATCCGCATGATGGCGTTGCCCGCTTTCTTGAGCGCGAGACCGCGCTGTACCGCCTCCGGATGGTCCCGCGCCAGCTGGATCGCGTCCGGATACCCCAGGAAATCGGGCGCGTGCAGGAGGTAGATATGGAGCGCGTGGCTCTCGATCCACTCGCCGCAGTAGAGCAGCCGTCGGAGCTCCCGTAGGGTTCCTCCGACTTCGATCCCCAGCGCGCGCTCGAGGGCGTGGCACGCGCTCATCTGGTAGGCGACGGGGCAGATCCCGCAGATGCGGGCGGTGACGTCCGGCGCCTCGGTGTAGTGGCGCCCCCGCAGGAACGCCTCGAAGAACCGGGGCGGTTCGAAGATGCGGAGCTCCACCTCCTCCACGGTCCGGTCGCGAATGCGGACTCGGAGCGCGCCCTCGCCTTCGACGCGCGCGAGATAGTTCACGGCGATCGTCCGTTCAGTCACGGCGACGACTCCTTCTCCGCCGCATCGCCTGCCGCACGGAACGCGGGGGCCAGCGCGTTGAACGTGCGGAAGACGCGCATCACCGCCGAGGGGTCCATCCCGAGCTCGGAGAGCTTGGGGACCAGCGCACCGGTGTTGGGCGTGTCCTGGGGGCCGAAGCAGCCGTAGCAGCCGCGATGGAACCCCGGGCAGATCGCGCCGCATCCGGACTGGGTCACGGGTCCGAGGCACGGGGTTCCATGGGCCACGACGACACAGACGTGTCCCCGGCGCTTGCACTCGATGCAGACGCTCTCGGTGGGGACGTTCGGGGCCCGTCCCCCGAGGAACGCCGAGATGACCTCGAGGAGCTGGCCCTTGTCGATCGGGCAGCCCCGCAGCTCGAAATCGACGGGGACGTGGTCGCGGATCGGGGTCGAGGTCGCGAGGGTCTGGATGAACTCGGGTCGGGCGTAGACGACCCGGGCGAATTCCCGTACGTCCCCGAAGTTGCGGAGCGCCTGAATGCCGCCCGCCGTCGCGCACGCGCCGATCGTGACCAGCGTCTTCGATTGGGCGCGGATCTCCGCGATCCGTGCGAGTTCGGCGGGGGTCGTGATGGACCCTTCCACGAGGGCGAGGTCGAACGGCCCTTCCAGGACCGCGCTCGACGCTTCCCGGAAGTCGGCGATCTCGACTCGCTCGGCGACCGCGAGGAGGTCGTCCTCGCAGTCGAGCAGGGTGAGTTGGCACCCGTCGCACGAGGCGAACTTGAACACGCCCAACCGGGGGCGGGCAGAGGCTCCCACGTTACAGCTCCCGGACGGAGAGGAACCGCCGCACGTCGTGATAGCGGAATACCGGACCGTCGCGGCAGACGAACTCGGGGCCCAGCTGGCAATGCCCGCAGAGCCCGACCGCGCACTTCATGTTCCGTTCGAGAGAGACGTAGATGGCCGAGTCGGTTACCCCCCGGGCCTCGAGCGCTTGCGCCGTGAACTTCATCATGACCTCTGGTCCGCAGAGGAAGGCGACGGTCCGGGCCGGTTCGACGCGAATGTCCGGGACGCGGGCCGTCACCAGTCCGACGTCCCCATACCAGTCCCGGCCGGCAGCGTCAACGGTCGTCTGGAACCGGAGATCGCTCCGACCCCGCCACTCCTGGATCTGGCGGTAGTAGACGAGGTCCTTCGGCGTCCGTGCGCCGTAGATGACCTCGATGCGACCGTACCGCTCGCGGTGGCGGAGCAGCTCGTAGAGGACGGGCCGGAGCGGAGGGAGGCCGAGACCTCCCGCGACCAGGACGACGTCCCTCCCCACCGCCTCCTCCAGCGGCCATCCGGACCCGTACGGACCCCGGACCCCGACGGTCGAGCCGGGAGCCGCCCCCGTCAACGCCCCCGAGATCTTTCCGGCCGTCCGGACCGTGTGGACGAGCGCTTCCGGGAGCGCCGGATCTCCGCTCACCGAGATCGCGGCTTCACCTACGCCGAAGACGTAGAGCATGTTGAACTGCCCGGGGCGGAACGGATGGAGAGGGGTGCCCTTCGCCGGCGAGAGCGTGAGGGTCACCGTATCCGCCGTCTCGGCGGTGCGCCGATCGACCCGATACGGGACCGGGTACCACGGGCTCTGGTCCGAGAGGTCGCCGGCGAGCGGCCCGGGCGTCCCGTCAGTGGCCATGGAGATCCATCAGTTGCAGGCGGGTGTACTCGAGGCGCTGCGCGACGACCGGGAGGAGGCGAAGGAGGAACCGGTACCCTTCGTCGGGCCGGGATTCGAGGGCGTCCCGGAGCTCGGAGGCCGGGAGCTCGAGGGTCCGGGTGCGTTTGACGGCGCGAGCATCCAGCCGCCACAGGTGGGGCGGGAGCAGCCAGGACCAACCGAGCACCTCGCCGCCCCCCAAGGTCTGGATGGTGACCCGCGGTCGGTCGGGGGCGACGATCTCGAGCGCGACCTTTCCTTCGAAGATTAGGATGAAGCGGTCCGCAGGTCCCCCTTCTTGGACGAGGAGGTCGCCGGCGGCGTACGAACGTTCGACCGAGAGCGGGCTCCACCGACGGAGCAGCTCGGGGTCCGTTCCGGTGAAGAACCGGTGGTCCGCGAGTCGCAATCCCGGCGTCGCCGAGGTCGCGCTCAGGGAGCCACCCTCCCGCCCGGGGCGTCCCCGGGCGCGGTCCGCACCGCGGCCACCTCCTCCGTGAGGTCGATTCCCACCGGACACCAGGTGATGCACCGACCACATCCCACACATCCGGACTCGCCGAACTGGTCGTACCAGGTGCCGAGCTTGTGCGTGAGCCACTGACGGTAGCGAGACTGGGTGGTGGACCGAACGCTGGTGCCGTGCACGGCGGTGAACCCGGAGTTGAAGCAGGAGTCCCAACGACGCCACCGCTCGGATTTCTCGGCGGAGAGGTCGGGGACTTCCTCGGTGGTCTGGCAAAAACACGTGGGGCAGGCCATCGTACAGTTCGTGCAGGAGAGGCACCGACGCGCGACGATCTCCCAGCGTGGATTCTCGGGGTTGAGGACGAGCAGGTCGCGGAGACCGTTCGTGTCCATGGTCCGACCCATGGACGCCGCGGCCCGCCCGACGCTCGCTACTGCGGAGCGGAATTCATCCTCGGTTGCCGGTCGGAGCGGGACGCCGTCTAGTATCCGCGCACCTGACTCGGAGCCCACCTCCACGAGGAAGTAGTGCCGACCCTCGTGGAGAACCTCGGTGAGCGAAAGGTCGTGTCCGCCCGTCACCGCGGGTCCGGTCTTCATCGACACACAGAAGCAGGTGGCTCCCGCCTGGCCGCACTGCACGGCGATCCGAAGCGTGCGGGTTCGACGCTCGGCGTAGCTCGGGTCGCCGGCCTTTCCAAAGACCCGGTCCGACACCCCGAGGGCCGCGAGCTCGCAGGCCCGCACGCCCAGGAACGCGAGAGGGGTCGGGTCCACGGGTTCGGGCTGCACGACGAACGAGCGGCCGTCCCGAACGGCGGTGAAGAGTCGCTCTCGGGAGGGGAACAGATACTTCTTCCAGCTGTGGGGGCCCACGTTGTACCCGAACAGCGCCGCGTCCGCCCGTTGCTCGAGACGATAGCGTCCCGCCTCCTGACGGTCTGTCCAGCCGATCGGAAGGTCGGACTCCTGTCGGATCTCACCATAGACAATCGCCCCGTCGCGAATCGTCGGTCCGACCGTGCGGTATCCGGCGGTGCGAAGCGACCGGAGCAGGCTCGGAAACTCCGTACGCTCGAGGACGTGGCGCGACCCCAGAGCCGGCCGCTCTACGGAACTCGCAGCGGAGGGGCCGGGGCCGGGTCCACTCGATCGGCCACTCATTCCCGACCCTCCGCGGAGGTCATCAGACGGTCGCATACAGGGCCGTTCGGGCGAGGAAGTCATCGATGCGGACCCGGTCGGCGCGACCGGCGTCGCGGACCCGGTCGAGCTCGGTCTGCCACTTCTCAGCGACCCCGGGGGAGAAAGTGGTCGGGACGTGGGTCCGGATGTACTGGGCCTCGAACTCATGCCACGCCCGCTCGGCACGACTTTCCTGGGTCAGCGTGAGCCCGAGCAGCGCACTGTAGCCGCGGATCTTCTCTTCGTAGCCGCGCAACATCACCCGGACGGTGGCCCAGCGCACGCGGGCATGATCGTAGTCGGAGATCAGCTGCTGCAGCGAGAGAAGAGCAGCCGGTCCCTGCGCGGGATCGACGTCCGCGAGGTGGAGGAGCTGCAGCTGGGCGTCGTGCAGTTCGGTCAGGTAGCGGTCGACCAGACCCAATCCCTCCTCGAGCGCCTCGGGGGGTACCGTCTCGTTGTTGATGAGTCGCATCCCGAACGCGTCGAGACGGAGGAGCAGCGGTGAGAGCACGAGGTCGTGCTCCCGTTTGAGACCGTACTGGAGCCGGGTCACCAGCTCGGCGGAGGACACCCTCTCCCCGGGGACCTTCGGGGGAGTCGGTCGACGCCACTCGTGGAGACGATGCCGCAGCCGGTCGAGGGCCTGTCGGGCCTTCTCAAAATCCCGTCGGAACGCCTCGCTGAGGCTCCCCTCCGGGGAGGTGCTCAGCTCCCCAGTCGGGTCCGTCGGTGGCGCTCCGCGGGACCGGGTGGGCTTGGACGTAGGAGGGGCCATGACGGAGGAACTCCGCGTCGCTCTATGAAAGCGGAGTGAAGGGTAGTTGACTCTGGTTCCTCGCACGGGTGATCTCGGGCGTCCTTGGCCCGGTCCCGCGCGTGCAGCGGTGGGCGGTGACGTTCGCCGATCGCTCGTTCGAGGGTGCCTGCGACCCGATGAGGCGGAACGCGAGGACCGCGACCCCGAACCAAGCGAACCCTGGGCGCCCATGTTACCTGTCAGCAACAAGGTGCTCGCGGATCCTCCGACGGACACTCCACCGACCGTTCCCCGTCGGCGCCGCTCCCGATCCCTCCTCCCTCGCGGGAATCGGACTCAAGGAAGGTTGACCTCCGGCTCTAATAGACAGAAGGCGGAATCCGGGGCATGTCCGGTCCGTTGGTCAGCGACCTGCTCCGTCCCTACCTCGTGGAGGAAGTGATGTCGTCGCCGGTCTATTCCGCGCGGCCCGAGGAGAGTCTCCTCTCCGCGGCTCGAACGATGCGAACGCACCACGTGTCCGGCTTGCCGGTCGTCGACCCGGAAGGTCGAGTCGTCGGGGTCCTCAGCGAGAAGGATATCGTCGGGAACCTCGACCATCAGGTCGGCATCGGCCACGCTCGCGGGGTTCTCGACATCCTCTTAGCCGGGTACGAGCCGAAGCATCACGACTTGCTGCAGCGCGCGGTCGCGGCCCTGCTGACAGGTGTCGTCCGGGACGCGATGTCCCATCCGGCGGCGACAATCGAGGCGGATGCGCCCCTTAGCGAGGCGTGGCATCTGTTGAGGCAATTCTCCGTCAACCGGTTGCCGGTGGTGCGGGCCGATCACCTGTCCGGGATCATCACCCGTCAGGACGTGCTCGGGGTTCTGGAGTCCAAACCCTCAGCCCGACCCCGATCCACCCCGAAGGGTAAGGGGTCGAAGCGGACCCCGGGATGACGATCGCCGCCGGGTCCCTCCGAGCGATCTCCGCCGTCGCGGACGATCTCGGTCTGCCGACCGGCGACCTGTGGCCCGCCGGGGCGGGCGTACTGAAGATCCCCGTGCCGTTGGTCCGTTCTCTCGCCAAACGCGCCTCGAACGGGCGCCTCGTTCTCGTGAGCGCGATGACGCCGACCGAGCACGGGGAAGGAAAGACCGTGGTCGCGATCGGTCTCGGGATGGCCCTCGAGCGCCTCGGCCACAGCTCAGTGGTCTGCCTCCGCCAGCCCTCGCTCGGACCCGTGTTCGGAGTCAAGGGAGGCGCGTCCGGAGGGGGGCGAGCGACCGTCCACCCCCGTCCGACCATCGACCTCGGCCTCTCGGGAGACCTGGACGCGATCACGAACGGGCAGAACCTGATCGCCTCGCTGGTCGACCACCACATCTATCGGGGCCTTTCCCCCGAGATCGCCTCCGGCACGACCGAGTTTCCACGGGCTTCGGCGCTCGAGGACCGGTCGCTGCGGACCATCACCTCCGGCCTCTCCGAATCCGCACCTGGTTTTCCCCGCACGGCCCGGTTCGTCGTGAGCGCGGCCTCGGAGGTCGCCGCAATCCATGCGCTCGCGCGCGACTTCGTCGACCTGAAGGAACGATGCGGCCGGATCCTTGTAGGGAGGACGTTGTCCGGGGCGCCCGTCCGAGCCGCCGACGTGGGCGCCGCCGGTGCTTCCGCGTCCCTGCTGGCAGGGGCCCTCGCGCCGAACCTCGTGCAAACGGCGGAGGGGACGGCCGCCCTCGTCCACGGGATCCCGTACGCGAACGTCGCCCACGGGACTTGCAGTCGTCTGGCCATCGAGGCCGGCCTCGCGCTGGCGGAGTACTGTGTCGTCGAGGCCGGGTTCTCGTCCGAATTGGGGGCGGAGAAGTTCGTGGACATCGTCGCCGCGGGCACCGGCCTCGACGCGCACGTGGGGGTCGTCGTCGCCTCGATCCGAGCCCTGCGGTACCACGGGGGCGGCTCATCCGACGGTCCGGCGTCCGTGGAGGACGTCCGCCGTGGGCTCCCCAACCTCGAACAGCATCTCGTCAACCTGAAGCTCCTCGGGCTGGATCCGGTAGTGGCGCTCAACAAATTCCCGACCGACCACCCGGAGGAGTGCCGGTGCGTGGAGCAGTTCTGCGCGGAACGCGGGGTTCCGTTCGCCATCGATTCGGCATTCGCGGAGGGGGGCGCAGGCTCGGAGACCCTGGCTGCGCTCGTCGTGGGAGCGGCGGCCCAACGGCAGCAGAGCCGTCCGTTGTACGGTCCGTCCACGCCGGTGGAGAAGGTGCTCGACATCGTGACGACCCGGATGTATGGAGCTCTGGGATGCGACCTGAGCCCTGCGGCGGAGACCGATCTCGAAAGGATTCGAGCGCTCGGGGAAGCGGTCGGACCCGTGTGCATCGCCAAGACTTCCCGTTCGTTGTCGGACGACCCGAAACTCCGGGGCCGCCCCTCTGACTTCCGAGTGACCGTCCACCGGTTCGAACGCTGGTCGGGCGCGGGTTTCACCGTCGCGCTGCTCGGCGGGATCATCACGATGCCCGGCCTCCCCCCACGCCCGGCCGCCGGCGCGATCGACCTCACTCCAGACGGGCAGATCGTCGGCGTCGTGTAGAACCTCACGAACGGAGCCGTCGGTGGCAGTAGATTGATGGGGTCGGTGACCCCCACGGTCGACCTCTCCCGACCGCCCGGCGCGGGCATGTGAGGAGTCTAATCGCCCCGTGGTATTGGGGGGCGATGACCACGAGTGTCCCTCCCAAGACGTTCATCTCCGACCTCCGGCCGGGGCGGGTGGCCACGATCGAGGCCACCGTCCTCCGCCTCGAACCTGTCCGAGAGTTCGAACCGCAGGGAGGCGGGACCAAGAAGGTTCGGAACGGGGTCCTGAAGGACGGCACCGCCGAGATCCAGTTCGTCCTTTGGGGGGACGAGGTCGAGAGCGTGGCTGAGGGTGAGAACGTGCGGATCGTCGACGGCTGGGTTCGCGACTACAAGGGTCGCCCGCAGATCTCGCTCGGCAAGGTCGGAAAGCTCGAGAAGCTCCTCCCGCCCTGATCTCGGACGAACGGGCCGTGGGGCGGCGCACGGTAGCGCAGGGCCGGGACCCGACTGAACCGGTACGCCGGTCCTGGCGCTCCCCCGACGGGACGGGCCCCTACCGGCTCGCGGGGCGGAGATAGCCCACGACCGCCACGGCTTCGACCTCGAGCAGCAGGTCGGGCCGGAACAATCGACCGACCTGCACCGCGGTGCTGGCGGGGGGACGGGCGGTGTCGATGTATTTGTCGCGGACCGCGCGGATCTCGGGCAAGGCCCGGATGTCGATGACGTAGATGTTCAGTTTCACGAGCGAGTGGAACGTCCCCCCCGCGGCTTCGAGCGCGAGGCCAAGATTCCGGAACGTTTGTTCGGCTTGGAGTGTGTGGTCGCCCGGACCGACCACCTCCCCCGAGGGTCCTATCGACGCCTGACCGGCGATGAAGACGAGCCTCCCACCCCGGACACTGGCGACATGCGAGTACCCGACCGGTTTGTGCATCGTGGGAGGGTTGAGGAGTTCGACCCGGTCGACCATCGCCCCCGTTCTGGCTCGGCCCTACTTCCCGATTTCCCTCCTCCGCGGCGGGTCGGATCGTACGGAGGGGCCGGGTAGGTTACGGGCGGTGGGCCACAAGAAAAAGGCGACGAAACAAGAAGAGGACGCGGCCGTCCTCCTGGGGGGGATAGGCGGCGTTCAACTCGAGAAGGATCTCGCCGAGGAACGTCTCGCGATCCTCTGGAGAAGGGAGGAGGTCTAGGTACGGCCGCAAGGTGGTGCCCTTGACCCACTCCAGAATGGTGGCCGCATTCGGCAGTACGTGAACGTACTCCGTCACCCAGATTCCGACCTCGGAAGACTGGGGCGAGAGCTGACGGTAGTAGAACTCGGCCGACTCGACCTTCGATCGCGCCAGATGCGAGTCCCACCGTGAGGCCCACGTCGGGCGGGCCGCCACTTCCCGGACGCACCGATGGGCGGGAGACCCAGAATTCACCGGCATCTGGACCGCCAAGACTCCTCCCGAGGCCACGTTCCGGAGGAGACGAGGGAATAATTCGGCGTGATTCGGAACCCAATGGAGGGCTGCGTTCGAGAAGACGAGGTCGAACGGGTCGTCCGCGGTCCAGGAGCGAAGGTCGCCGATGATCCACTCGGAATCGGGGTGGGTGCTGCGGGCCGTCGCGATCATCTCGGGAGAGTTGTCGAACCCCACGACCCTCGCCGCCGGCCAGCGTTCGCGGAGCAGAACGGTGCTGGTTCCGGTGCCGCACCCGAGGTCGATGATGCGCGACGGCTGGACCTCGGAGATACGGGCGATCAGGTCTCGACATGGGAGGCTTCGTTCCCGTTCGAAGCGCAGATACAGGTCGGGGTCCCATTTCGGCACGTTTCGTTCCCGGCGCCGATGCGACGCGAGGTTCAAGACGCTCGCGGAGGCTCCGGCCACCGAAGGGTCGCCACTCACTCCGAGGGATCTTACTGACCGAGCGCGTCGTGCGACTTCCATCCCGCCGTCGCAAAGGACGCCGGCGAGGGCGGCGACTCCACCTCCATCGCAACCCCTTCGGGGCCCGTGATCGCGTGCCGGAGGGAGGTTCGGACGGAGTTTAGGGCCTCATCCTGAAGACCGGCTACGACGTTTCGACCCGATGCTCCCCGAGTCCCCCAGTCGTGGGTCAGCGCCCGGACGACCCAGAGTCGCACCTCGTACTCGGTCGGGACGTCCGTCGGGGGAGTGCCCTTCGGCGGCGGGGGAACCCGTCCCTCGTATCTCGCCACGACCACGTCGCTCCAGTAGGACGCGTTGTCGAACGATACCACGCTTATCAGCAAGATCGCAAAGGCGAGCCCGGACGGAATGATCAACAGGCCCCAGGAGGAGCTCAGGTGGGTCAGGCTGACGTAGCCCAGCACGGCCGTCGCCACGGCGCCCGCCACCCCTCCCAGATACCGGGACCGGTCGCGTCGGCGGGTCTGGGTCGGGTCACCCCGCAAGTTCCGTTCCGCCAGCAGGGTGCCGGAGATCTCGAACCCGCTCTCTTTCGGAAGCCTCCGCACGGTCGGGCCGGCCGCCTCTGGCACGGTCGTAAATCCCTCGGAGCCAAACACACCGCTGAGGGCCGTCCGGAGGGCGATGGGTGTCACGGCCGTGTATCGGAAGGTTTCCGCGATCCGAGGGTCGAGCGCACCGTGCGACTCCCCGATTAGGGGACGGGGCTCGAACCGCCCCTGTTCGGCGGGAGGTACGAGCGTCTCGGGCGCGGGTCGTTGCATCGCCGCCAGCCGTGCGAGCTGTTTCACGGTGAGGGCCCCGGCGGTCGAGTTCGCGACGAGGACGGCCGGCCGTACGTCCACGGCTTCCTCGCTCGGAGGGGTCGCTGGGATCGGACCACCCATCTTGCGGGTCGTCCGACCGGCGCGAAAGGGGATGATTCTTCCCTCCGTAGATTACGGACCCCACCGACCGCCCGACCGGGCTCACCCTCCGGTGAGAGGGGAGGCTCCCTCGCGCGAGCGACCTCAGGTCGCACGCGTCCCGGACCCGGGATGCGTTCGGTCTTCCACACGGCGAACAAACTTGAGCCCCGACCACGTCTCCGTGACCGCGCACACTTTCACGTCGACGAGACCCGTGCGAAGTCCGATCCCCCGAACTCCGTGTTCGTCGAGGTCCGTGAGAACTCCCGAACTCTTCTTGGGCCAGCACGCCCAAAGCATTCCGGCCGGACTCAGCCATTCCGTCGCTTGTCGAACCTCCTTCCAAAGCTCGGTCCGACGGTCGGTGAAGACCATCACAAAATCCAACGCAGACCCCGGGGCATCCAGACATTGGCACCCGGCGAGTGAGGCCTGCAACAGCGCCCGAACCTCCATCGGTTCGTTCACGAGGTGGACCCGAAACCCCGGACGGAGACCGAGCTTCTGAGGCAGCGGAGTGTCCGAGTATCCGGCCATTCCCGCCCGGAGCCACCAAGTATCTCCTCATTCCTAAGGAATTCGCAGGGCGGGGATGGAAACGACCGCCATCGTCGTGGTGTTCTCCGGCCTTCCCGGGTCCGGGAAGTCCACTCTGGCTCGGCCGGTGGCCGAGCGATTGGAAGGAGTGTGGCTGCGGGTAGACACAATCGAAGCGTCCTTGGTCGAGGCGGGCCTGCCCCGATCGTTCGAGACCGGGCTGGCGGCGTACGTGGTCGTCCGGGACGTCGCACGGGACAACCTTCGAGGGGGTCGCAGCGTGATCATCGACGCGGTGAACGGAGTCGAGCCCGCCCGGCAGATGTGGCGAGAGCTTTCGGCCCAATTCGAGGTGCCCCGGTTCAGCGTGCTGGTCGAGTGTTCGGATCGAGTCGAGCATCGTCGGCGCGTCGAATCCCGTGATGACCTTTCCCCGTACCTTCCGCGCCCCACCTGGGACGAGGTGCTCGACCGGGAGTTCGTCCGCTGGGACGAGCCCGTGCTATCGGTCGATTCGATGGAGCCCGAGTCTCAAAACGTCCAGCGGATCCTCGAGTATTGCTCTCCCGTGCAGCCTCGTCGATCGGTCACCCCTTAGATCGGCCCACGGGTCCAAGGGGCGTAGCTCGTCCCGGCTGAGGGACGTCACCGTTTGTTCTCGCCCCGACCCTATCAGCCGGGTGATCGGAACAGCGCGAGCACCCGGCCCCGACGCCCGCTCTTCTCAAAGAGAGGCGTAAACCCGAGGTCGATCAGGGTTCGTCGCATCTCCTCCGTGCGGGAGAATTCTGAGAACGCCAGAACTCCGCGGGGAGACAGCACCCGGCGGATCTCCGCCAGGGCCTTGGGTCGATTCCGATAGTCGAAGTGGTGAGCCTCGACATGGTGGAGCATGGCCATGGCCACGACGCACTCGAAACTGGCGTCCTCGAACGGCAACGCCATGGCATCCACTTGGCGGAGTTCGACTGCCGCCGGAAGGGGAGCGAACCGGGCCGAGAGAGAGGCGCGAGCGGATTCCACTTGGGCCGGGTCGAAATCGGTCACGACCAACCGTCCGGGTCGGTAACGTTCGTAGAGAAGCGCGGACAGGCCGCCGCGTCCGGCACCGAGCTCGAGCACTCGCGATGAAGGGGGTAACTGTAGAGCGGTTCCCAGCGTGTCGAGGATTCGAGCCGATCGACGAGCGTTCCCGGAGTTCACGAACCAACGACCGATGCGGTTCATTTCGCCCATGCGCCGCCCCCTGGTCCCCCGGTCAGCTCCGGCCGCGCCTTTAGCGTTGAAGAGGGGGCCGCTCGCTCCCGTCACACTGGGTCTGGGGCGGAACCTCGAGTTTCGGTGGCGAAAGCACGGGCACGGACCCGGCCGCTTCGGCGAAGACCGGCGCGTCGTTCCGGGGAAGGCGGCCCGAGATACGCCGTTGCATCCTGGGACGTGCAGTGCGCAACCTGATTAGGGGCCCCGCATGGGGCAGAATGCTTCCTTCGTCGACTACGGGGAAGCTGGAAAAGTGGTGAAGATGTTGTCTGGAGCGCGACTCGTGACGTTGATCCCGGTCAAGAATATGGACCGTGCCCTCCGGTTCTACACCAAAGCCGTAGGAGGAAAGCTACTCTTCCGAGGAGTGGGGGAGATGAAGGAGTCCTTTGCATCCCTCATGCTTGGCGACGACCACGTTTGGTTGGTCACCCCGTCGAAGCGGGAGAAACGGACGCTGGCCTACACCACGTTCCTCGTGAAGGACATCCGGGTGTTCGTGAACGGACTGAAGCGGAAAGGCGTCAAGTTCCAGCGGGCCCAGCGCATGGGTCCGGACGCCAAGGTCGAGGGGCCGATCAGTTTCGAATCGTTCGGCGCGTCCGCCTTCTTCAAGGATCCCGAAGGGAACTCGATGATGGTCTGGCAGGACTTCTCCCCGCCTTAGTTGGATTCCAGGGGCCCGGGGCACGCTCGCCGGCGGGGGCGACACCTCCGGACCTCAGTCGACCCGAGTTCCGATGGTTTCGCGACGCTGCTGATACGGAGCGGCACCGGCGCGCTGCGATCGAGTCTGGGGCGGTTCATCCACCGGGTTTCGGAGACGTTTTCTATGGTAAACCCTGCCCGAGGATATGGTGTGGGTGACCGACTGGGGGAGCACGTTCGACGCGCCGATTGACGTGGTGTGGGCCTATCTCCAGGCCGAAACCGACCATGGCCCGAGCCACAAGGGCCGCCGGAACTTCGAGCGGAAACCGGTGAACGAGAAGACCACGATGCTCGCCTGGGAACAGGATATCGACGGCCACTGGGTTCGGATTGCGAGCCACATCACCTTCCACCCTCCTATCGGTTTTTTTGTCGATACCCTGGAAGGCCCAATGGCCGGGTCGAAGTTCTTCAACTACTACGTCCCGCAGGGAAACAAGACCGCGGTGGTCGTGGTGGGCGACTGGAATTCCAAGATGATTCCCCCCGCCCAGCTGGAAGTGGCCGTGATGGGAAACTTGGAGAAGCTCTTTCAGGAAGATACTGCCGGGCTGAAAGGATTCAGCCAAAAGAAGTAGGCGCGTTCTGCGGGAGCCCTCTCGCGCCCTTCCCAGGGAGAATCACTGAGGAGGGGGTTGGCGCCCGCTTCGACGGGCGAGCCGGGCGGTGTAGCCCGCGAGGGTCGTAAGCGGTCGGGTCGATCCACGGGTCGGAGGCGTGAGGCGGATCTTCCGCGGACGGAATTCGATCTGTTCTACGAGAAAGCGGGATTCGAATGTATCGACCACTTCTTTCACGGAGAGGCGGTGGGGCGGCCCCCACGATCCGGTCTCCTCGCGGGCCACCCAAAAGAGGAGGAGGGTGGCACCGGGACGGAGCACCCGGGCGAGGCTGGCCGCGTAGTCGCTTCGTCTCCGAACTGGAAGGGTGTGGAAGCAGCCGGAGTCGATCGCGCCTCGGAAACGACCGGTCGGGAGCCGGCTCGCCAGAACATCGTCCACGAGGAACGTGGCGTCGGAGTCCGATGCGGTCCTACGGGACTCGGCGGCTTCTACGGCACCTGGGGCGATGTCGATCCCCGTCGTTTGGAATCCTTGGGTAGTGAGCCATAGTACATTGGAACCCAGACCGCAACCCACGTCGAGAACCGGCCCGGGCGGCTTGAGCCAACCGGCTTCGACCGCCCGGACCAAGGGCGGGTACGGGGTCGGGGAGAACCAGGGAAGCTCCTGGATCGATGTTTTCGCATACAAACGGGTCCACATGGCGCGGTCGGTCGACGACAGGCCCACCGTTCGGCGAGTGGGTCGGTGCGACTTCACTCCCGGCATGAAGAGACGGCGTCCGAGAGAGGCGGACCCTAGAAAGGGGTGACTCCTCCGACCCCAAGATCTGCAGTACGGATCGTATCCGGGCGGGTTGCGGGGTCCCGCCCCATTCGGGAGCAGGGCCGGAGTCGTCCCGTTGAGAGCGCATGCGCCTTCCTTTTGACCCGTTCCCATTGATTCTTGAGAGATCCCGAGGGGGTCGGGAGTCTGTCGAGGGCGAAGTCCGGTTTATAGGGAAGCGGACATTCAGGTCGACGATGCCGAAGTACATCGACACGCACCCGTTGGGCAGCCTCACGCCCGACCAGCTGAAGAAGCTCCAGCATGCCCCGAAGGATTCCTTCGGAGTCACTCACCACGACATTCTCTTCAACGCCAAGGAGAACAAGGTCTACTGCGTACTCGACGCCCCCAACCGGGAGGCGGTGGCCAAGCATCACCAGCACGCTGGCATCGAGTGTGAATGGATCAACGAGGTCGAATCCACTCGCGGCTGAGCCGCGTCTCCCCCCCGAACGGGGGGTTTCTCGAATGGTCCGAGACTGGGAGCATATCTGCTATTCTGAATTACTGATTTCAGGAACGGGGCTTGGGAGACGAGTGCGGGTCGGCAGAGACGTGCCGTGACCACCATTTCGCCCGAAGAACGCCGACGCCATTGCGGACGCGGCCGAAGGGTTCGGCCCGCCGGAATGAAAGAGCCCGTCGGCAAACTCTCGGCTTGACGTCGGTTTGATTAGGCCCGGGTTTGTGGAGCGGCGAATGAACCCGAACGGGACCGTGAATGCACCCGGCCCGAGCTCTGAGGAGAGAGTCTCACCGGCGTTACTGATCGAATATGAAGACGCCAATGAAAATCGCTCGCTTACGGCCGGATTGGGTGGAACGTGCATCGCGATCCTCACGTTCGTGTTGATCTTCCTGTACGACCGCGCGGCCGCGGGCCAGATCAACAATCTGCTCTACCAGTGGACCCTCCTCAACATTGTGGTCAGTCTCTTCCTGATCTCCCTCTCGTCGCTCAACTATTGGTTCGTGATGGAAGCCCTCCGAAATCACAACCCTCGCGCGTCAAGCTACGAACGGCGAGCCGACGGATTTTTTGCGTCCAGCTTGGTCCTCCTGCTGCTGGAACCAACCCTGATCCTCGTGACCGTCCGATTGTACTACGTGGGTGCGGTCGCTCTCGTGTTGTGGGGTGTGGGCTTTCTAGCCCTCGCCCTTGGATGGCGCGAGGTCCGGTGAAAGAACCGGAATCGAAGGATGGATCCGACATTCGAGCCGCCGCAGGGGTTTGACGCGGCCCCCCTGCGACCTGCGGGATTCCGTGACCGCCGTTTCGAGGGCGGGTTGCCGCCAGGATTGCAGCTCACTAACGTCGCAGAAGGACCTTCCGACAAATCAAGAGAGGGCGAACTTTTCCCCGCACCGGTGCCGTGAAAAGTAGACGGCCCGCGAAGGGAGGGCCCCGGAACGGGAGTGACAACGGCAACACCCGTACGCCCTACGTTAGTTAGAATTGACCGCCGGATTAAGTCATACGGGTCAATCTCGAGCTGGGCAGTCGGGCCCAGAAGATGAAGAAATATGGGATTTACGCCGTTTGTTGATGACCTGGGTTTTGTCGTCGCACTGATTCTCGCCGGAGCAACGGTCCTGGCCTACACCTCGATCCGTAGCTTCATGAGCCTGCTCCGGAACGACCCGGTCCAGCTCCGGGCGACCCTGAAAGCCTCCGCAGTACCGGCGGGCATTATCGGAATCATATCCCTCGCCCTTGGGCTATTCACCGAGTTCACTTGGCCGTTCCTACTCTCGGACGGGCTCGGGTCCTACGACATCTTCTTTGGAGACATGATCACGCTCTTCGGGATGGTCATGCTCGTCTACGCGATCGTGGCATTCTATGGACTCAAGCTCGAGTACGCGGGCTTGTTCGGGTTTGTCGGGGGGGTCATCACCGCGTGGTATGGGTACTGGGGGTACACGACCTTGGTAGCGCCTGGTGTGTTGGGACTTACCAAGGACCCGCTCGAGACTTTCCTTCTCTACGGCGCGTTTGGAGCCGCGGGAGTTTTCTCCCTCCCGGCCGCGTTGATCGTGGATTGGTACCTCGACCACCCGGGACCCACCTTTGCGAAGGTCTCCATGAGCCTGCGCCCCGCTTCGGAAATGGCCGCGGACAGCCAGAAGAACGCGGAGGGATCGGTAAAGGCCCGGTACCACCTGCCCTACTACGTGTACCTGCTAGCCATGTGGTTCCCCATCTTCATGACGCTGGCGGCGATCGCAGCGTGGTTCTACATCGGAGACATTCTGCCGTCCCACCTCACCAGTCCCCCCTGAGGGACTGGGCCCCCTCCGGTTCGGCGTCGCCCGGAGGGGGTAGCCACTCCCGGCTAATCGCGGCTTCCGATCCTACCCACGCGTGGAAAGTCAGAACGGGTTGCCGACGACGCCAGAGGGCTCCTGGCCCGTGCGGCGATTGTGGCCATCTAACTTTTCCTGCGCCACCGTGGGAGTACGGGACGGGTCGAGAGGCCGAGCCGGCCCGGTTTCGGCTTGGGTGGGTGCGAGGCGCATTGCACCCACCTGGCGAACCTCCCGACCTGAGTCCAAACCCATCGAGGTTCCTCCCGAGCCTGGGGTGCTCATCGTACGGCACATGCTGAAGTAACGGAGGGCGAAGTTCTGAGTGAGAACTTTGGCTTGGAGACGGGAATCGAGCGCACCTCTCGGACCACGCCGTCGCCGTTTTCTACTGACCCCGTTTCACTTGGAAGTCGGAGCACGAAATGCCCCCGGATTCTCCACAGCCGTTCGCGCCCCCACCGGACATTATCATCGTGACCACCCCGTTCGTATCGGGATACCGTGTGACTCGGGTGATCGGCGCGACTTTTGGGCTAATTGTCAGATCCCGTGGACTGGGGCAGAACATCTGGGCCTTTTTCCGAGCGTGGGGAGGGGGAGAGATCAAGGTGTACACCCAGCTCCTCGAGCAAGTGCGTCATCAAGCGATCGAACGACTCGCTGCGCATGCGAAGAGTCTGGGAGCGAACGCAGTGGTAGCGGTGGGATTCGATACTTCGGAGATGGGCCAATCGATGACCGAGGTTCTGGCGTACGGGACGGCCGTGGTCGTGGAGGTGGACGCCTCGCCCGCCCAGGCCGTAGCGCTCCGTTGAGGAGGGCCACGGGCCCTCTTTGGGGCTCCGGTGGGCGCGGCCTCTCGAAGAGGTGCGCTAGACTCGCGAGGGATGCGGTGGGGTCCCCCTCTTGTGTTGAGTCGTTGATTCTGGTGGGACCAGTGGCCATGGCATCGAGGGCCAGGTTCTCACGCGATGTCGGCCCGAGCTCCTACTTTACAGAAACTCCCACGTTTCGAAGGAGACGTAGGTACTCGGACTTCTTGACCCAAGGCACCTCGAGATACTTTCGGAGGTACGTGTCGGGGATGCCCAGCCTGCGAGCCTCCGCCACCGAATAGGAATACGCCTCGACCTCCGTGGGGCGATCGACGTAGGAAACTTTGGGTCCAAGCCAGAGGGCCCGTCCCTGCCTCCGTTGGAGGATGTGCAGGAACTCGTGGATGATATCGAGATAGACGTCCATCTGGGGGCTGTTCGCGAGGTGACTGCGCGCGACCACAATCACGTCTTCCCGACTCTCAACCATTCGGAAGCCTGCCGCCGCGACCTCCGGGGGGGTCTTGATAGGCGCCACGTACATCCAGCCCGGCCCGTCCATTACGTGGGCCCACGTGTGCTGGGCGATGTTCAGAATCGCTTTGTCGTCCCCGGGATACTTACGGAACGGGACCGTGCGCTGCAGGCCCCTGAACACTTCTAGGAGGGGGAGGCGACCCGGCAGAGTATCCCTTGCTGGACGGAACTCCGTCGGGACCTCGTATTTTTCCTTCCGGCGACCGGCGGCCACGGTGGGAATTGTCAAACGCGTTCCACCCGATCTTGAACCGCTCAACGACTCTCCACTCCCGGTCCGCGCACTTCGAACCTAGTCGCAGTAGAACTAGCGGGCAGGATGAGGCTTGCCATGACTGCGACGTTGGGACCTGGGGCAATCACTCAAACATCGGATCGTCCGGCGGGGCGAGTAGGGTCGCTCGTGTGGGTGATTTCTGGACGGTGGCCATCCGCACTTAACGGGTCATCGCGCGTAATCCGACCCTCCGCGGAAAACGACACTGCGCCTCCTCAGTTCGTCACGGCCTAAGCGACAATCCGATCTGAATCGCCGCCCCCAGATCGTCACGGCTCGCCCAATGCTCTGTGAGCTGCCCGTTGAGGACCTTGAACATGTGGAGGTGTTGCACCTGGTAATCCCGTCCCGAGGGATTAACGTTCGTAAAGATTCCACTGTTGACTGGAATCACCGGCGCGCCGGCATGGACTCCTGAACAGGTCGTTCGGACCGCAACCCAGTCTCCCTCCGCGATCAGTTCGTGCAGAATGTGCCGTTCCTGGAGTGTTCGGAGACTTTCATAAACCTTCGAGAGGCCCGCGTGGTCCACTTTCCTCCCATGGTTGAGCGCCTCTTTTGCCCACAGCGCCGTCGCGCCGTCGATGTTCCCCTCGTTTAGGTATTCGAACTGCCGGCGTACGACGTCTTTGTTCTCTTCGGCGCCCACATGATCACCGAGACTAGAGGTCCTGAAGAGCCTTGGGTCGACCTAAGGGCCACTCCTCGGAGCTCCGTGCGGTCCCCACTGCACTGACGATAACAAGCGGTGATTTTGGACGATCGTGCGATGGTCGGCCACCTCTTGACCCGGAAGTGGCGATAGAGATGTCATTATAGACACGTCCCATAATCACTATGGGCTGATTCCATGAGCGCAACCAGTATTTCGGTTTCGCAGGAAACTCGGAAACTCTTGGAGTCTCTGAAGACGGGGGGCGAGACCTACGACGACGTGATCCGCGGACTCATTGTCTCACAGCCGAACCGACTTACAATGGCCGAGCTCTCTCGCAGAATTCGAACAGGGCAGCGGCATCCGATCGAAGATTTGATTGCAAAGAGCCGGCGTCAGGACTACTGAGAGGGCCGTGCCCTTCCGGATTGAGTCTATCGATGATGCCGACGGAGAATTCCTCGGCCTTCCGCCGCCCGTCCGGGAGGTCTTCATTTCGGCATTCCGTGAGCTCGCGGTCGCCGAGAAACCAGTTCTGAAAGGACCAGGGTGGTACACCGAAGAGCTGCGCCAGAATCAGAGGATCGCCCCCGAGGGCCTGTTCTCGCTGCATGTTGGGGAGCTTTGGCGCGGGGCGTTCTATCGGGATGGAGACTGCCTAGTATTCCTCGGCTTCGGTTACCGAATTCCAGAATTCTACGCTAAGCTCGCGCGTCTGCGCAAGGCAGTGGGGAATTCCCCGGAGTGATTGTTCCTTTCCTGAGGGACGGTTGGAGTCTCGTTTGCACCCGCCCTTCGGACGGTGCGTTCCAACCTCTTGTCAATGGCCCTCAAGGCACGTTCATCTCCTTCCCCATTCAGGAGTTCCGAGTGTCCACTACGGAGAAAATCAGCGTCGGAAAGCCGGCGATCGGACGGCCTCGGAACGGACGTTGACCGGGACGACTCTTGGTGCAGGCGAACTGTGTGTCCGAGGTTACGATCTCAGGAAATCCCAAGATGGCTTGGTGGTCCGGAAGGATCCCCTGGAAAATCATCGACCAGATTCGGTGACCGCGAAGGGTTCCAGACTGCGTACGCCGACGAAGGGGAATACTCGACCCGGGGAGATGTTAGAGACCGTCGGGCACCGCACCCATCTCCAAATCGAAAAGATTACTTGGGTTCGGTTGTGTCCGCCCACAGGGTGATCGAATGCCTTGGAAGTACTCTGAGGAGTATTACCGAGAGTACACTCGTTCCACGTGGAACGAGAGTGCGGGGGACTATTCGGCGCTCATGCGCCGGTTCGAAGGGGTACGCACCGACCTGGTCGGACTCCTCTTCCCGCTCCCGGGCGAGCGGGTCCTCGACCTCGGCACCGGACCGGGCGAGCCCGCCCTGACCGTCGCTGAAAAGGTGGGACCGACCGGTCGAGTGACCGGGGTGGACCTATCGGAAAACATGATCGCACTGGCGGCTCAATCTGCTCGCCAACGGAATATCGGAAACGCCGATTTCCGGACGATGGACTGCGCTTCCCTCGACTTTCCCGATGCGTCGTTCGACGGAGCGTTAAGTAGCTTCGGATTTCAAATCTTCACGGACCCGGAGAGTGCGGCAAAAGAAACCCACCGCGTTCTGCGACCCAACGGGCGTATCGCCGTGTGTGTTTGGAGCACGGGCAACAAAACCCCCTTCCTCGACGTGATCATCGGACCGATGTTGGAGGGCGCCGAACCGGATGAGACCGGCTATCTGCCCACTCCGTACGAAACGGGTGGGCCGGGAGAGATGGTCACTTTCCTAGAGTCGGCCGGATTCCATGAGGCCCATGAGGAACGCCGCACCTACGCGATGTCGTTTCGAGACCCCGACGAATACCTGAAAACCCTACTCAAGGGAACGCCCATCGGCCACTCGCTGTCCGAGGAATCGGAAGCGGTGCAAGCTGAAATCCTAACAAGAACTCGAGCAAATCTCGCACCATGGACCACCTCCGGGGGGATCAGTATCCCTGCCGAAGTGGTGTTCGTTCGCGCACGGGCATGACCTTCGGAAGCTTTGGATGAACGGGCCGCCCTGGCGTGAGGTACAGGCGAAGGGGGGTCCGGGGGTTCTCCGAGTGGAGGGGCTGTATCCCTCGCGCGTCCCACGGCGTTTTCCCTCAAATCCAACGTCAACCGGCCCCGCGTTGGATGAAAACTAGTCGGCCGGAGAAACGCGCTTCGCCCTCCCCGCCGAGAACGGTTCGAGTAGTGCCGATCAAGTCTTAGCCGGCGTGGGATGGTCGAAGTGGATGTAGGCGACTATGACGGTCGCCAACACGGTCGTGGCGACGACGAACGGAGGGACGACGCGGACAGTGATCATGAGGAACGCGCCGATCGCTGCACCCGAGAACAGGGCGAATATGGCCCAAATCGCCCTCCGCTGAGTGGACCCGGAAATCCCCAAGGCCGGGAGGTCGACCATGAAACCGGTCAGCGCCGTGGTGACCACGGTTGTGGTCAGGCCTGGTACAGCCAGGTGCCGCGCGGCCGCGTTCTGCATTCCCATTCCGAACGAACTCAGGCCGATGAGTACGTAGAGGGCGCCCCCTCCCGGTTCTCCCCCCACGGCGACCCAAACGACCGCGAAGGCAACCATGAAGACAGCCTCTCCCAGTATGACCCGGGTCGCCCTGCGAGGCCACGTTCCAGTCGGTCGGGGTCCTGCGAAAACTCTCCCCGCGATGAGTGCCCCGATGCAGAAACCGAGGAGGGCGCCCCCAGAATGGAGGGCCGTGGGCAGGTTGCGTTCCCCGACGGCCAGAGCGAGGAAGACGATATTGCCCGTCATGTTGGCGGTAAAGATCTGCCCGAGACCGAGGTAGCTGACGGCATCCACCATCCCGGCGGCAAAAGTGAGCCCGATCAGAAGCGTCTCTCGACGGCGTTCGCCGGGGTCCCGAGAAGGGGACACGGGAGGTGCTGGCCGTGGTTCCCCTTCGGTTCCACCCATCTCCGCCCGCCACCACAGGCTCCAACCCTCATCAACATCGCGACTGCCGGACGACGCTTTGCTTCGAACCGGCAAAGAAACAGTTCAGATGGGAGTGAATGGACGTTGCCGGACAGGAGCGGCCCTGGGACGACCCAAGCCTTCATCGAATCGGGTGACTTGGGAGACGACAGAGAATCCGCGGAAAGGGTGGGCGATGCGACATTCCGAGCGATCCGATCCGGACAGCTATGGCGACACGGTACTTCGAAGGGTGCACTGGACGGAGGAGCTGGGGACTGTTCGCCAGCTTTTCCAAGATTATCGGGATTGGCTCGCGGACCACCGCGAGACGGCCGCCTCTTCCGAATCGGTCGTGCCGGTCGGACTCGCCCGTCTCGACCAGCAGATCGCGGAGCTCCCGGGAGTCTATGGGCCACCTCGCGGAGCGATCATCCTCGCCTTCAAGGGGGACGCGCTGGTGGCGTGCGGCGCGCTGCGCGAGCTGGATCCGAAGATTGGAGAGATCAAGCGTATCTATGTCCGGGCCGATCACCGAGGGAGCGGGTTCGGGCCGCGCCTCACCCGCGCCCTCCTTGACCGAGCACGTGCGCTGAGGTACGAGCGAGTCCGCGTCGATACGCTGCCGACGATGGCCGCGGCGATCGAGTTCTACCAAGCGATGGGGTTCAAGCCCATACCCCCCTACTGGCCCCACCCGGTTCCGGGGGCTCTCTTTTTCGAGTACCAGGTCGCTAGATTGGGGGCGGCACGATCAAAATCTCGAGCTCCAACGCCGAAGCGGACCGGAAAGTAACTACGCCCTAGAATGTGCGGGATGCGTCGCCAAGCTCCCCGGACATCCTGACCCGAGATCCATTTGGAACCCCCTCGACTCGGCGGTCCGGGGAGCGCCCGCTCACTCCAGGTCCAGCTCGGCCTCACGACGAAGCAGCGAAGCGGATTCTTCGCGGTTCGCCTCTTCGATATTTGCCTCCGCGCCCAGTTTCTTTCGATCAATCTGCTGGACGAGTCCGAAGAGCCACTCGAACTCGTGCATGATCAGCGGGTCTTTGAGCGCCGTGCGCGCCCGCCCGATCACATCGACTGGGTTGCGAAGCGCCGTGTAGTACCCGCTGATCCACGTGCCGAACGCTTCCCACACCAGCTCGCGGTTCAGGACGCGCGTATGAGTGAGAGAGCCGATCAGCTCGAAGAACGCCCCTACCTCGAGATTGGTGACATCTTCGTGCCGCCCAGCGAGGAGTCGTTGCGCCAACAACTTGCGGCGCCGTCGGTACGCGGGAGAGTCGAACCGCTCACGAAGCGTCAGCACAGCGTTGGCGCTGTTTAGATGCTGGGTGACTCGAGTTTGCCACCAGAGCAACACGACCGTACCGATAGCCACGGCCCAGGCGGCTGCGGCGGTGATGGTGGTGATGTCAATCCCCATGGAGCCCGGGGAGAATTGCACTCGTCTCGGGCTATAACTCGTCGGACCGGTGACGAAGCGGGGAGAGGGGATGGAATGGCCAACATTTGTTGAGGGCAGCGTATCCTCGGGTTGCGCGTCGATGGTCTACCCTTCTCTTTGTCGTCCTGGAACGAGTGGTGGAAGGTGGAGCACACCCATTCTTAGTGAGGGCAACTCTAGCCCGATGTCGAAGGACCCATGAATTTGAATCAAGTGACGGTTCCAAGTGCAGACGTGGCGGCATCGGTCGAGTTCTACCGGCGGTTAGGGCTGAGGCAGATCGTCGAGACCTCTAAGGACTACGCTCGATTCGAGTGCCCTGACGGAGATTCGACCTTCTCGGTCCATAGGGTGGACCGAGTTCGCGAAGGGTCAGGGGCCGTGGTGTACTTCGAGTGCGAAGAACTGGACCAGACGGTTCGAGACTTGAAAACCCGTGGGATTCTGTTTGACTCAGACCCAGAAGACCAACGTTGGTTGTGGCGAGAGGCTCGACTTCACGACCCAGATGGAAACATCCTCTGCCTGTATCACGCCGGGTCGAACCGGCGTCATCCTCCGTGGCGGATACCCTGAGACACCGGGCTCTCCCGATCATTTCTGTTGGGCCTGATTTTTTCGTGGACGTTCCGTTCCTGTGTGGGAATCCTCCCTCCTACGACGGGCGCGAAGACCTTGCAGGCTCCCGAGTGTCCCGGTTGAACTTCGGCGTCCATGAGGACCGGTAGGTCGTTCCGCCGGCGCGTACGACGGTTCCATCCGGACGCCTCAACCTCGGTCTCGCTGGGAGAGTTGAGAGTTCTGGACCGGCCCTCAGAAGGACCGCCAGTAACGCTCAGACGGCAGCGCTCACTCAGGCGGTCAGGGGTTCGCCGGGAGGCGACTCTGAAACGGGCCCCAGGACGGCCGCGCCTCGTACGGAACCACGGTTTGGGTACGGTGGAGGAGACCCGCCTCGTCGAGAGAAGTTGCATGCCAGCCAGCACCCAACTCCCACTGGAAAGCGGCACATCTGGAACTTGCGTCCGCCATGATTCTGAGGGCATGCCCCGGGTGGTCCTAAGGGAGTCCAACTGCGACGACCGGTCCCCAGGCGGTCCCACTGATCTGGACCGTTACAGGACCCGCCGAGTACACGACCGCGGTGTACGGCGCGTCCGAGGCGTAGAACGAGAAGGTTCCAAACCCGACGCTGTTGTTGAAAGCGACCGTGCCGTCGGCGCTTACGATCACCAAGATCACCACGCCGGCCCCTGAGGTCGACCAGCTTCCCGAAAGCCAGAGACAATCGATGGAGCTGAGCTGGCCTCGCGATGGGTCGAGCCCGTTGCTCACGATCGTCCGGTTGAACGGCAACGGGACCGGAAGCATTAGGAAAAGGAGAACGACGATCAGAATCACCACAAGTACCTTCACGTAGGGTCGTTTGGCCTTGTACCGAAGAGGAGTTCTCGGCATGATCACCCCGCTCGTCCGCCCATTGACCCGGGGTCACCTAGAGGCTGAGATTCCGGACCGGCCCGAAGGCGCCGTTCCGTTCCACGAGCGCCGATCGCCCATGGCGTACCATCGACCCTCGAACTAGATAGTCGTTCGGTTCCTTGGCAGTCCCGGCCTCGAATTCACTGCCAACTCGATCCTTGGTGGAGGGTTTACGTGCTGTCCCTCTCAACGGCTTCTAAGCGGAACGTAACTCTCTGAAGGGGCGAATGGATTCGACCGCGGCACCGAACTAGCCGCGCTTCGGGGGACCACGGGTCATCATTTGTGCGTAGAATTCCTTCGCCCGGTTCTCGAGCTCGGCCGGAGGCACGTCCTCGACGTGGGAGGCGATGGACCACTCGTGACCGAACGGGTCACGTACCCGGGCGTGGCGGTCTCCCCAGAACATGTCCATCGGGGCCGAGAGTGACTTTGCACCCGCGGCCGTCGCAGTACTATACATCGCGTCCACATCGGGAACATAGAGCCAGATGCCTCCGGGACTACCGTCGAAATGCTTGGGCGAACGGGACCCCATCTCGGGGATCTCGTCCGCCAGCATGAACACCGAATCGCCGATCTGAAATTCCGCGTGAATGATCTTGCCTCCCGGCCCAGCGGATCGCATCCGTTCCTTGGCGCCGAACGCTTTCGCGTAGAACTCGAGCGCCTTGGCGGCATCCTCTACGATCAGCGCGGGGGTCGCCGTGTGGTATCCGTCGGGGACGGATTTCACGTGGTGGGTCATGGCGGGGAATCCATGCCAAGAGGAGTATCAAGGTTTCTGCCAGGTCATCGAGCGAATCCCGAGGATCGCCACTTCGGGTTGAAATCGGTAATTGCCTCTCAGACCCAGGAGCGCCGGGGCCTCGCCTCGATCGTGTTACGGCGTCCGGGCAATTGGGCTTGTTAGCTGAGCGGGGAGATGGACACTGGTCGGGTCAGCTGGGCCGTCTACGGACCGACCCGGCTGCAGTTCGTCCAGCTTTTCCCGGATGGTGTCGACCCGGCCCGTGATGATTCGGCCCTCGACACAGAGATGCATCCTCGCGATTAGGCACTCCGGGCACACCTCGATGTGAATGTCCCAATCGTCAACGGCAGACTGGAGCAGCAATTTCAGTCTCTCGCTCGTCGCCATCGTTTCGCTCTCGAGGGAGCTCACCGGAATGAGAAGGGCCGGTCCGGAACTAAAAAGCGCGTGGAGAACGTTCCGGAATTCTGCTTCACGTTAGGAGTAAATACTCCGAAAGTGGCCGCGCTCGGCGTGCGTTGGGACTGAGGCCGCGGCTGGGGTCGGGTTGGGAGAGGCCGGAGACTAGGCACCCAGCCATGGGCCGCTCAAGTCCCCCCTACGGAGTCGACCACCGCGCGACGCGGTCGAGGGCCAACATAATCTGGGGCCTCGCGTCCACCCGTCGCCCGGGGGCTGCAGATTGGACCTCTTCACCCACGTGATTTTCGCCTACCTTCTCTCGTTCATCATCTGGGGACCGGCCGCCCCCCAGTACATCGCGGCCGGAGCCTTGGCGGGCGGACTTCCGGACGCCGATGTCCTGCTGTTTCCGCTGACCCGGTGGTTCCCGTCGCTCCACCACCGGGGAGCGGTGCACACCGTCGTGGGCGTGACGGTCATCGCCGCGGTGGGCAGCCTCCTGGTGCCCTACCTTCCGTACTTCACCCACGCTTCCACGCTCCTCTACTTTGTCGCCATGGAGATCGGAGGACTCTCCCACCTGGTCCTCGATGGTTTCACGAACTATGCGGTGCGACCACTGCTGCCCTTCTCCGGGCGCTCCCTCCGACTGAACGCGGACGTCGCGGTCAGCCTCGTCACGATGACCCTCACGGGCGTCACCCTGGTCGTGCTCGTCTTCGAGCACGGGAACGTGCCTTTTGGGGTCTGGGAAGAGACGGCGTGGATCCTGGTCGGGGTGTACGGTGGGTACCTCGTCCTCCGCGGCGTCGCTCGTTGGCGGGCGGGCCTCCTACGGCGTACGTTCGGGTATGCGGAGGTCCTCCCGAGCACGAACCCATGGCGGTGGCTCCTCCTCGAGGAAACCGAAACACCGGACCGCTACCACATCCGCTTCCGCCGGCTCGAACTTGGGACCGGGGTCACCGGGTCGGATCGGACCCTGGACGTCACGAAGGTCGCCCCGACTCCGGGCCCGGTACCGACCCCGCAAGCCGCGCTCGAGCGGACCTACTCGTCCGCCATGTCCAAGAGCGAGTGGCTCGCAGAAAGCTACCACTTCGGCGAGGTCGTGGAGAAGGGACCGGTCTACGAGGTGTGGTGGTACATCGTCTCCCAGGCCGCCGGTCGGCGAGCGTACGGGGTGCACGGGGAGATCGATCGCACGACGGGAACGATGAATCTGCGCTCGGGCTTCATGCGCCTCCCCACCGCCACACCGATGTGATCGGGGGCGGCCGCCCTCCGGTGCGTGTGGAACCGACCCGACACCGCGGTGGGTCGCTGAGGGCGAACGTCGGGGCCGACCGGGCCGGCAACCGCTTGGCTGGGACTCGTCGGGCAACCGCTTTTGACGACCCGAGAGAGCATGCTTGGAATCCGACGATCGCGGGTTGCCTGATGCGGAAGAGGGGACGGCCTCGGACCGGTGTGGGTGCAAGGTAGAGGGGGTCCATTCTCCCCCGTCAGGAGGGCGTCGCCGAATCAATTGAAATGCTTCGAGACGGCGAACAAATAGACGAGGAGGATCACGATGATCAGTAAGGAGACCCAGGCGGAAGACAGGTATTCGCCGACACCGTAGAACAGGAGCACGATGATCGCGAGGACCAGGGCCCACATTTCCTGATTCCAAAGTCCCACGGCTACGGCCAAAATGACGAGGCCCATGATGAGGACGAGCAGGCCCCCGATGGCCCCTCCGACCCCGAACGCCCCCACCGTTCCTCCCCCCAACGCGATCGCGGTGCCGAAAAGGAGCAAGAGCAACCCGACGACGAAGACGAAAAATCCGAAGATTCCGATCAGGATGGCCAGGATCGCCACTCCGAGTGGAAGTCGACCGATCCCCGAGGACGACATCGGGCTCGTCAGCCCGCCCGGGGGTATCAAGTTTGAGCCCAGGCCCCGGACTCCAGTCGGATCCCCGAGACAACCCCGACAAACTTGGAGCGCGGACCCTAGCGGGCGCTGAGCCACGGCCCGGTCTTGGAGGGGAAGACGCGGTTCCCACTGCCCCGCCGAGAATCGAGGTTGTCGATCGAGCTCAGGATCTGGATGGCGCCCCGTCCCCTCGCGGTCAGCCGGTACCGTTCGCGGGCGACGTGCGTGATGAGGCCACTTTCGGCCAGCTTGCGGAGGTGGAATGCGATCTTGGACGTGTCGGTGATGCGCGCGGCCTCCATCGCCTGCGTGAAACTGCACGGGCCCTCGGACAGTCGGTGGAGAACGAGGCGGCGGATCGGATTGCCCAGGGATTCGAGCGTCGTGTGAGCGTCGGCGGAGACGATGGAGGCCCGCACGGCGAGCGCGCCGGTCGCGGTGATCTTATCCGGGTCGTATCCCACCGCCAAGGGGCCCTTGCCGGCCAGGATCGCCCGGATCCCTTCGAGGAGTGCCGCGATCTCCTCTTCCCGGTGGCGGGCGAGGAGCTCTTCCACCGCGGCGAGCACCACCGCGGGTTTCGTCTTCGGGACCACGAACTCCTCGACCGCCTCCGGGATCTCGAACGGGCTTTCGGGGTCGAGCGGAAGAAGGGTTACCCGTTCGGTGACGGTGCGCGCGGGCGGAGGAACGATGAGGAGCACTTCGTATCCACCGTCCCGGGCGAGCGTGTTCGCATACCGGACCGGATCCAGCGGCCGGGCACCGGCGCGGGTCAGCGCCAGCTGCTGACTGACGAGTTCGAGGACAAGTCGCACCTGTTCGGGTCGAATCGGTTTCCGGAGGTAGTCCAACGCTCCCAGCTGGAGCGCCTTGACGGCCGTTTCGACCGTCCCACGTCCCGTCAGCATGACCACGATCAATCGCGGCCAACGTTCGCGGGCCAGGCCCAGGAGTTCCATTCCGCTCTTACGGCCGAGCCGGACGTCTGTGAACATGATGTCGAACTCGCCGTCCTTCAGCGCGGTCATGGCCTGAGCGACCGACGCAACACCCGTGACGGCATGGCCGGCATCCACGAGGAGGACGGTGAGCTCGCCCCGGAACTCCGCATCGTCGTCGACGATCAGGATCCGCACGGTGCCTCCTCCCAACTTCGGGCCGAGTGCCGGCCTAACGCAGCCAGGGTGTCATGCTCGGACCCCCTTACTCTTTTCGATGTACCTCGGGGTCGTGCTCCCCCGGTAGCGCCACCGACCAAAGCGACACCCTCGCGCTCGACCCAACCTAAGGGAACCTATACCCCTTCGTCCACGTCCGAGCAACAAACGTGAATGGAGGAAGTCAACATGGAGAGTATCATCGTGAGTGAGAACAAGACGGTCGGACCGAAGTTTGCCGACGAGCTCGTCGAAGTGGGGAACGTGGACGGCGGGGACGCCGAGACCCGAACCACCGACGTGAAGTCGCCCGCAGCCGACGGCGTCGTGGACGCACCCCAGGCCATGCCCGCGGGTCTTGTCGAACCCCCGAACGAGTCGGAGCCGGATGCCGATCTTCCCGTACCGGTCCGGGCCGCTCCCGTGAGCGACCTCGCGGTGGTCTGAGGAGCATCGATGTTCGATGGACTGTCTTCGCCGTCGTGGTCGTTCTCGTGTTCTTGGGCTATCTGACCCTCTGAACTTCCACCCTACACCCCGCCGGCCGCAGCCCGGATCGAATTCCGGGATTCCCGACGGCCGGTTCTGGAAGGTCGATTCCGTCGACTCCGCAACTCGGTCACGAGAAGCGGGCCCTGCGGCAGAAGCGGGAAATCGCCGCGGCACAAGTGCCGGAGTCTGAGTTGGGCCAGGGTTGACTCTGTGTTCTTGGTCGTCTCAAGACTCGTGGAGAGCGCGAATCGCCTCACTCTCCGTTCGGCCGAACGACCCCTTCCCCGGGTTTCGGGATCGATGAGATCCGGTGGCCCGCCCTCGATCGATTGACTTGATTCAACTCAAGCGAGCGATGATACCACGTCCGTAACTCGGGAGAATCACGGCAATACACCGAATCAGCCCGTTTGGCGCCCTTTTGATCATCCTCGTGGCGCTCGTGCTCTTGATCCTGATCGGCCCGTTCGGGCTCTTGATCCTGATCCTAGCTGGCGTCCTTCTGTGGTATGCCTTTGGACCGGGGCGCATCGTGGTCACTAGCACCGCCTAATCGAACCGAAACCGAATCGGCCTGGACCGCTGCCGGTGGGCCTCGTCCGAGGCCGCACCGGGGCGGCCTCCCCTACCCGGGTGGCTTCGGCTCTTTGGGGGGAAGGCCGGACTTCGCCAGGGTCTCGTTGAGCTGTCGGAGTCGCCGTGGGACGAGGACCGCCATCGCGATCACCCCGGCCGCGATGGCGACCACCGAGCCGATGACCACGAGCGCCACGATGAGACCGATCTCCAGGAAGCCGCTGGGGATCAGCGAGCCGAGGCTGGTGTTCCCGCCTCCACCGTTGTTCGATCCGCTTCCGTTGCCGCTCCCATTGTGATTCCCGTTGCCGTTGGACATCACGGTCAGACCCGTCATCCCCGAGGCGCTGGAAGAGGGGACCGAGCTGTCGACTACGGCGAGATGCACCGTGTACGTCCCCGCGGAGGTCGGGGTGCACTGGAAGGTGTACGGAGTCGTTGAGATGGTTACGGGGGTCGAGGAGGGAGAGCAGCCGGGAGGCGTATCATTGAACCAAAGGAAGTAGGGTGCCGTTCCGCCGGAAAGAGTGACGGAGCCGCTGGTTTCTGAACCGCTATTCACGTCCGGAGGTTGGAATGAGAACTGGTCGATCGTGACCCCTCCGGTCTCAAGCACCAGGCCCGCTGCGGTCGAAGAGGGGCGGGGAGCGATTGCCGAGACCGCGACCAGGCCCGCAAACACGAGCAGCAAGACCGACCCAACAACCACGCTGGTCTGGAGCGACGCAGGTCCCGTCCCACGGCCTTGCACGGGACTGAATCGCAGGGTGACGATACTTCAACGTATGCCGACAGTGGAAAGGAGGGAGATCGGCCCGTTGCTCGCAGCTCGGGGCCCTCGGCTATCCGTAGCTCTTCCTCGTTGGGGCAAGATCGGAATTCGAAGGCTCATGGCGGCGTAGCCGGTGTCATGATTTCCGCCAACACCGGGTCGAGTTTGTCGTTGCTCACCAGGATCTTCCAAGAATCGACGCGGCCGGTGAGAAGAATACCCGCACGGACCCAAGGATCTTCGGCCAACCGGGTCCGGACCTGCGTCTCGCTGTTCGACTGGATGATCAGTAAGGCCCGGTGCGGTCGTCCGCTTCCGATGGGTCCGCCCAGGATCACAAATCCCGCGTACATCAGCGAATTGACGAACGCGGCGTGTTCGGCCCACAACTCCTGCTCCCGCATCGGTCGTGCATCGACCCACGACCGACCCTGTTCGTTGGTCACGACAAAGTACTCCATTCTGACCCCTCTGCGCCACACCGGCCGGGAGCTTAGTAGAGTGGGCGGAGAGGCGTTGCAACACCCCTCGAGAAAAGGCGCGTTGCTAAGGACGTGGAATGACCCACCCACGACCGCATTCGCGCCGGCCAAAGTGGGGGCCGGCCGAACCGCAAGACCCATGGCCAGCTCGGAAACGCGTATTTCACTCCGAGAAGCAGGGCCCTCGGAGCCGACCCCGCAAGGTGGATCGCCCTACGCCGGAGGGAAAGCGGTCTCCCCCTTCGGGGCTCCTAGATAGTATCCGGAGGCGCGGTCGGCCGTGATGTGGCCGGCCCACGCCAGCAGCGGCCACTCGATCTCGCCCGCGAGGAGGCTCCAGAGTACGAAGACCACTCCCCAGAGGAGCAGGCTGTGGGCCGCATTGTAGATCGTCGGTCCCCACGAGGGCCACTTCCGAGATCCCCGAGAGGCGATCCCGATCGGGACGAACGCGGCGAGATCCGGCCAGATCGACCGGAACACGACGAGGGCCACGCTCGACCAGGGAAAGTCTCGGAGAACGTAGCCCCTCCATCCGAACAGCAGCAGCAGGATCGCGATGGTCGCGGCCCCGTGCTCGGCTCGGTACACCCACGAGTTCAGGCGAAGAAAACCGGGGCCCCAGGGCGGTGCGGGGACGTCACCGCTCTCCGCCTGCGGTCGAGAGAACCCTCGTCATAACGATGCGGAGCGCACGAATCACGTCCCTTAACTAGCCCCCCGCCGTTGGCGGCTCATGGTCGAAATGATCACCGGCCTGCACGCGGTAACCATCCACATCCGGGACATCCAGAAGGCGCGGTCGTTCTACCGGGAAGTCCTCGGGCTCAAGGAGATCAACTTCAACGAGAAGGCGAGCCGGGCCGTTTTTGCCCTTCCGGGGAGCTCGACCCTCCTGACGATGCACATCCAGGCCCCGGGAGAGGAGGGGCGGGATCCGGGAACAGTCTCGGGGATCATCTTCACGCACCCGGACCCGACGGTGGCGTGCGCTGAGATCCGGCGACGCGGTGGCACCGTGACGGTAGAGCCCAACGTCATCGAGTTCCCCGGTGGAAAGTTTACCCGGGCGGCGATCGCCGACCCGGACGGCAATGAGTTCGTGATTTCCGACCGCACGGACTAGAGCGCACTCCCGGAATCGGACCCGGGTACCACTGCCGAACCCTTCCGCGGCCGAACCGACTCGCGGGGCTCGCTCGGCGCTTCGACTCCGCGGCCCATCGTCGGCGGTCTCGGAGTCGAACGGGGGCGGACACCTACCGGGGCCGGCGGCTCTCCACAGCGACCCGAAGGATGGCCGTGATCGACCGCTCCACATCCTCGGCCGTTGTCGCCCAGGAACTCACGCTGACGCGCATCGCGAATCGCCCCTGCCACCGCGTTCCCCCGCACCAGCAGGTCCCATCGGCCTGGATTCCGGAGATGACCCGAGCCGTGGTGGCTTCGTCCCCGAAGGAGACGAGCACCTGGTTCAACACGACTTCGTTCAGGACCTCGTAGCCGGCGGCCTGGAGTCGGTCCGCGATCTGGTTCGCGAACCGACAGGTTCGTTCGACCAGGTCGGCCAGTCCCTCTCGCCCCAGGGAGCGGATCGCGGCCCACGCCTCGATCCCCCGGGCACGACGTGAAATCTCGGGGGTGTAGTGCGAAGGTTCGCGCTGATCGCTTTGGATTAGGTACGCCGCCGAGCCCGCCGACATGGCCGCGCGGAGGTCGGCGGCGCTGCGTACGAAGACCAAACCACTATCGTAGGGGACGTTGAGCCACTTGTGGCCATCCGTGGCCCACGAGTCGGCGAGCGCGACTCCCTCGTAGAGGTAGTGCCGGGCCGGCGCCACCGCGGCCCACATGCCGAAGGCCGCGTCCACGTGGACCCACGCGCCGGTCTCCTTCATGCTCCGGGCGATCTCCCCCACGGGGTCGAACGCCCCGGTGTTCACATTCCCGATCTGGAGGCAGACGATCGTCGGGCCAGCGATTCGGGGCAGGACGTCCGGCCGTATCCGTCCCTGGGAATCGGCCGGCACACGTACGACCCTACCTCGGCCCAAACCGAGCATCGCGACAGCCTTCAGCAACGAAGCATGCACCTCCTCGCCGACGATCACGGTGATCGGAGGAGCGCCCGCGAGCCCCAACTCCTCGACATCCCACCCGACCTTTTGCAAGACGGCGTGACGGGCCGCGGCGAGGGCGGTGAAGTTGGCCATCGTCGCCCCGGTCACGAAGGCACCCTCGCTTCCGACCGGAAGTTCCAACAGTTGTCGGACCCACTCGAGGGCGATCTGCTCGATGCGCGCTCCGACCGGAGAGATCGTGAACAGTCCGGCGTTCTGATTCCAGGCCCCCGCGACCCAGTTCGCGCCCACGGTCACCGGCAGGGCGCCGCCGATCACGAAACCGAAGTAACGTCCGGCCGCCGACCCCACCGTCCCGGGGGAACCTACGTCATCGAGCTGTCGGAGCACGTCGATCGGGTCGGTTCCCGATTCCGGGAGAGGCCCTCCGAGAAGGTCGAGGCGCTGGATCTCGTCGGGACTCGGAAACATCCGTCGTCGGTCGAGGTTCCGCAGGAATCGAAGACTCCGCTCGGTCGCGTCGCGGAGCACACGCTCGAGTTCGGCGGTGGTTGCGGCGAGATCTCCTCTGGGACCTGAGTCTCCGACGGGTGCGTTCATAGGCGGATTCCCTGGGTGCCGACGGACCCACCATAGGGTCAAGAAGGCGAGGTACGAGGGACTGACCGTTCGTCCAACTAACCCCGTGTTCCGAGGAACCCGGGACGCCTCGTTCTTAAAGGGGGAGGGATGGGTGGGGAGCCGGCAGGGTCCTCGAGCGCTTTCGTCTTTTCTCGACGCGCCTGGCCACCGAGCATGACGCCAGAGAATCCGGATCCGTCTCTGTTCCACACGGGCTGGTGACGGCGGTGTCCGCGAGCGCCGCAATTCGACCGGGAACATTCAAGGCCTGGGTCCTCGATCGGTATGGTCCTCCGGAGATCCTCGAGCTCCGAGACATCCCGTTCCCGGCGTTCCGGGACGGCAACGAGGTATTGGTGCGCGTCTTCGCCACTTCGGTGAATCCGGCGGACCGTCACATGCTCAAACCGCCGCTCATCCTCCGCCGCCGGCAGGGGATGCTCCGCCCGAAAGACGGACGGCCTGGGCTCGACCTGGCCGGTCGCGTCGAAGTGATCGGCAAGAACGTAACGGAGTTGCACGTGGGGGACGAGGTCTTCGGAGTAGGACGTGGCGCGTTTGCGGAGTACGCCATCTCCGACCAGATCGAAGTGGCACTCAAACCGACGGGCGTGACGTTCGAGCAGGCCGCGGCTGTGCCGATCGCCGCCATCACGGCCCTCCAGGGTCTTCGCGACAAGGCCCAGGTCCGACCGGGCCAACGGGTCTTGATCAACGGTGCGTCCGGAGGGGTCGGCACGTTCGCCGTGCAGATCGCCAAGTGGCTGGGTGCAGATGTGAGCGCGGTCTGCAGCGCTCCGAACGTGGAATTGAACCGATCCCTCGGAGCCCGTCGGGTCTTCGATTACGCGCGGGAGGACTTCACGAAGAGTGGCGAACAGTACGACGTCATCTTCGACACGCAACTCAACCACTCACTGTCCGCCTACCGGAAGGTCCTCCTTCCCAGCGGACTTCTCCTCGTCGTCGGTGGCGGGCCCGGCTCGGTGGGCCGCGTCCTTCCCCGGATGCTCAAGACCATGTTGGGGACGCGCCTCGTCGGCCCCCGGTCGAAGTTCTTCATCGCGTCGGTGCGCACCGCGGACCTCCGGGTGCTCAAGGAGCTCCTTGAAACAGGAAAGGTAACTCCGGTGATCGACCGGCACTACTCCCTCGGCCAGGTCCCGCAGGCGCTCCGATATCTCATGGACGGACACGCCCGAGGCAAGATCGTCGTTACCGTGTGAATCGGGGCCCCTCCGCCACCCCGGGGGTGGTTCCCACGACCCCCGTTCGGGCCCCTCGCATGGGAGAGAGGGTGGATTCGGCATCGGACTCGGTCCTCGCTCCCTACGGGGGGAGGTGGACTCGGGTCCGGCCCCACGGAAACAGTTTCCGCGGATCGACTGCCGGGGTCAGGCGACGGGCCGCGCTCTCGATCGCGAGCTCCGCGGCCGAGACGGAACCGGAGGGAGCGGTTCCCCGAACGCGTGCGTTCCACGCGTTCCAACTCTCCGCTTCCAACGCGTGAGCTCCGGTAGAGGTATGCGCGGAGCGAGTGAGGACGAGCATGCGTCGCTCCAGGTCGCGAAGCGTTCCCCGAAACGCAGCGGGTCCCAACGGGACGTTCGGGGGGAGATGGTCGCTCCGAATGACCCCGTGATGGTTGACGTGCAGAAGCAGTTTAAGGGAGGCGTCCTCGATCCCGGACAACTGCCATTCACTCTGGCTTCGACCGATCCGAAGAAGCGCCGGCCACAGGCGGCGATGAACGAGCGTGAGCTTCCCTCGCCACAGCTTGACGACCAACAGGTTGGGGTCGGAATCCAGTGTCTCGCCGACTTGGTAAATGAGTTGCCCCGCCGGGTGCCCCCACCACGATCCGGAGATCGGGGCCCCCGCGACGATCGAGACCAACGACGTCACCTTCGGGTCGGTGAAGGGGAGGAGTCCGGTCCGACGCACGTACCGGCGGACCCGGGCGAGCGGGAGCCGCAGCCTCAGATCGGTCATGAGAACGTAAGCGATTTCGAGGGGAAGGACGGTAATGCCCCCAGGGCGTTCCAGCTAAAGTCCCCAGCGGAGACCCACCCCTCCGATCGCGCGGTCGTAAGGAATATGAACGCGGTCACCGGTGGCCGCCCTCATGCCCGGCCACGAGGTACGGAACCTGTCCGCTTCCGCCGAAGTTCGAACCTTCGAGCACGCGAAGATCGAGTTGGTCAACCTGGCCGGTGCCACGATCGCCCGATTCACCCTGCAAAGAGGATGGAAGTGGTCGAATGACATCAAGCCGATTGTCAAGACCGAGTGGTGCGAGGCTCCCCACCTTCAGTACATCATTTCGGGAAAATACCGCGTTCAAATGAAGGACGGAGCCCGATTTGACATCGGGCCGGGCGATGTGGCCTCCGTGCCTCCGGGACATGATGCCTGGGTCGTGGGAGACGAGCCGGCCGTCGGGATCGAGTTCATCGGTGGGAGGATCGCCACCGAGGGACCGAAGAAGGCCTAGGGAGCCCGTCGCGGTGCCTCCCGGCCCCCAGAAGGAGGTCCGGACACCTCAACTCTGGTTCAGGACGGACCTAACTGTCACGGCCCGCTGGGAGGATCAGTCCACACGGAGACAGAACGATGGGAAGCAAGCAGTACGGCAAGCGGATCGAGAAGAAAGTCGTGAAGAAGGCTCGGACGGTCGGCGCTGACGTCAAGAAAGGAGCGGCGTGGGCCCGGGCGGAACTCGTGAAGAACAGCAGGACGGTCGGACGGAGCGTACAACGTGCCGGGAAGGCGGTTGAGCGGGATGTCGAGCGAGGCGGCAAGAGGATCGGACGGGCCACCCGTCAGCGCCTGACCGAAGCGGGAGACCGACTCCGGTCCCGCCGCCAGGCCCGTTCCAAGAAAGCGTAAGGTCCCGCCACGGCCCAGAGGACGGCCCGAGTCCCGCCCGCGTGCCAGAGGGCTTCGCCCGAAGGGGCCCGCCGCGACCGACAGCCTCAGGTCCGGACCTTACCCGGGTGGGGGAGCGACCGATCCGGCGCGGGGCGCTCTACGAGAACCCTTGCTGCCAGTGCCCGATGTCGGCGACGATGGCGGCCGCCCAGGTCAGGTCCGGACGCATCGCTCGCAGGAGGTGTTGTGCTTCCTCGGTTCGTTCGGACTGGGCGATGTACTGCATGACGGCCAAGGGGGCCCTCGCGATGGCCAAGGGGAGGGCCCGTCGTTCGATCGGGGACAGACGCTCCTCCAGCTGCGCGTCGTACGCGTCGACCAGGCCCCGAAGGCGCCGTAGCGTTCGGTCCGAGGATGGATCCTTCGCGAGGGTGGAGCTCGCGAAGTACAGCGTGAGAGCAAGATCCTCGACGCGGGGCCGCTCCGCCATGAAATCCAGGTCGGTCACGAGGACGACCTTCCCGCTCCGAAACAGCACACTACTGCCCCAGAAGTTCCCATGGACCAACTGAATGGGCTTGGTGCCACGCAAGGGGTCGTCCAGTTCCTGCAACCGCCGAGCGAGAAATTCCGCCGAGCGAACGAGCTCGATCTGCTCGGGAAGGAGCGGCCACGATTCGATCCGCTTCAGAGCCCGCGGCGTCCACTCTTGGACCTCGGCCGTGGTCGGGTAGTTCACGGTCACGGGCTTCTTGCTCGCGGGGCTGGGGCTGAGGGTCCGTAAGGTGTTGTGGACCCGACCCAGAATCGGGAGGGCGATCTCCAGCCGACTCCACGTGTCGAGCTGGGAACTGTGTTCGACATAATCCTCGACCTCGATGATCTGACCCTCGTGCCGTGACCAGAGCTCCCCGGATCGGGCTCGGTACGCCACGGACGTAGGAACCCCGCGAGCGCCGAGCGTCCGACGGACCAACTGGATCGCCGCGAGACGGTCGAGAGACATCCCGGCTCGGTAGACCCGGATGACCAGCATCCCGGATCCCGTGGTCACCAGCAGGCTGTGATTCCGTGAGCCTCCGAGGTCCATCGTGAGCTCCACCCCCCCCACCGAGTAGGCTTCGCGGACATGCTCGAGCAATTCGGTCGAGCCGATCGGATGTACAGGTCTCAAGACGGACGACATGACTACCGGTGACCGGCGAACGATATCCGGCGAACCCGTCTTTAACGCTCCGGGTGGGGTGGGTGGGTTTTGGGGCCCGATGAGAGGCCCGCCACGCTGGTGGGGGCGGTCTACCGGACCCCCTCACGACAGGCGCGGTCGCAGAAATACGCTCGACGCCGGGCCTACTCCTCTACGAACGTCCGCAATCGCGCGAGGGTCAGGTCCCACCGGCTGGAGATGGCCGCCAGGTCTTGCCGGGCCTGCTCCAGGCGCTGCGAATCCAGCCGGCAGATGCGGGACCTCCCTCTTCGGTAGGAATGGACCAATCCCGCGTCCTCCAGGACTTGCAGGTGTTTGGCCACGGCTTGACGGGTGACCCCGGCGGTGATCGTGAGCCGGGTGATGGACATCGGGCCATGGTTGCAGAGGCGGGACACGATCCGAAGGCGGGTCGGATCACCGAGCGCTCCGAAAAGCGGGGCCGACCCCCGGAGCGTCGACGCGGTGGCGGATCTAGGGAGAGCGCGCAAGATGCTTCCCGATGAGAACGACCTGCATGCCCCACCCTTGGTCGTTGGCTTCGAATGCGCTCTTCCGGCGGTGGGCGGGGATCTGATCGAACCCTGACTCGGTCACGGTCAGCAAGGTTCCCTCCGGGACGGCTTGGAGCTCGAACGCGACGAGGGTGGTGGGTTCGTCCGAATAGTCGATCGTCTGGTCCAGCGAGTGCGGGTGCCATCGGTAGGAGAACAGTTTCTCGGGTTCCATGCGCTCGATCGTGATGGAGTAGGGGAACCCTTCCATCGGCGCCTGCAGCTTGGCGATATCGGGGTCGGCCTTCGTGCCGGTGATGACTCCGTGGACGGTGGCCCCCGGGCTGAAAGGGCCCCCGAAGCGAATCCCAAACCACTCTCCAAATTCCTTGGAATCGGCCAACGCCTTCCACACACGACGCGGGGTCGCCCGCAGCGTCACCTGCTTCGTGATTCGATCGGTGCTCATGCGCAACCCTTCGGTTGCCCACTATTTCGCCGACATATAAGGCAACCTTATGGTTGCTTATTTGGGAAAGCAGCGGCGGGACCACCGCCGAGTTTATCTCACCGGTCCGCGTCGCCCGAACGCGGAATCCCATGTCAAAAGTGAGCACGATCCATCAGACCGTCACGTTGCCAGCCCCTCCGAATATCGTCTACAAGACCCACGTGGACGCGAAGGCGCACGCCCGGTTTTCGGGCCATCCGGCGCAGTTGACGGCAAAACCCGGGGGTCGCTTCTCCCATTACGGAGGCGCCCTGGGGGGGTTCGTGGTTCTCCTTCAGAAGAACCGGCGGATCGTACTGGCGTGGCGGGCGAGCAGCTGGGCCGAGGGCGACTACTCGATCGCGGATTTTGTCCTGACCAAGGTCGCGAACGGAACGCGGGTGGAGTTTACCCAGTCCGGAGTGCCCACCGCCTCGGCCAAGTCCATCGCGAGCGGGTGGCACGAGCATTACTGGGCCCCGTTGTCCAAGTTCCTCGCCCGGGACTGATTCGGAGTCCGATCGACCGGCTCGACCCCTCGGTCCACTCCCCCCCACTCGGTGGACGGGAGACGGGCTTTATGGAGCGGGACCGTCCCAGATTCGATGGCCGATGGTCGGATCGCCGTGGTAACCGGCGCTTCCCGAGGGGCCGGCAAAGCCATCGCCCTGGAGCTCGGGCGGGCCGGTTGGACGGTGGTGGGGACTGCGAGGAGCACGCGGCAGTCGCCCAGCAGTGAAGGGGTCTCCGGCACGATCGAGGAAACCGCGGAGGCGGTGACCGCGGCCGGAGGAACGGGCGTCGCGATCCGCTGCGACCACTCTCGGGAAGCCGACCTCGTTCTCCTCGCAGAACGTCTGCGAGGCGAGTTCGGCCACGTCGACCTGTTGGTCAATTCTGCCTGGGGCGGATACGAGCAGCACGACCTGGAGGGGTTCGGTCGTCCGTTTTGGGATCAGCCCACCCACCATTGGGATCGAATGTTTACCTCGGGCGTGCGGCCCACCCTCCTCACTTCCGCCCGCCTCGCAACCCTGCTGATGGCGGCCGAACACGGATGCATCATCAACATCGTCTCCTGGCTCCAAGGCGAATACCTGGGGAACCTGTACTACGATACGGCGAAGTCGGCCATCATCCGAATGACGGAAGGGATGGCGAAGGAGCTCCGCCCACATCGGGTCGGGGCCCTCGTGTTGGTCCCCGGTTTCATGCGCACCGAGCGGGTCATGACGTCCCATGCCACGCATCCCTTCGATCTCTCTTCCACCGAGTCGCCGTCCTACCTGGGCAGGGCGGTGGTGGCGCTGGCGGGCGACCCGGACGTCCTGGCCAAATCCGGGCAGTTGCTGTACGTGGGAGACCTCGCCAAAGTGTACGGATTCACCGACGTCGACGGGACCCAGCCACCGGTGTTCCGCACGGGCGATTTGGAGAAGGCCTACGACGTAGCGGAGACGCTCCCAGCGCCCCGAGATGGGCACGCGTAGGTTCTTCGAGGGCCCTCCGGAAGTGAGGGCGATAGCACTCGTGGGCAAGAAACTCCCCCACTGGCTTCGCGGCCAAGAGTCCAAGTACGTCGTCCCGTCTGGGCCGCAACGGATGACCCCCCAGGTGGGACCTCTGGCCCCGGAGTCATGACGGGATCACCCGCGGTCGAGTCGCGCCCCAGTTTTCGCCAGGTGTTGCACCATCGCCCCTTCTTCCTCCTCTGGCTCTCGCAGTTGGTCTCTCAGTCCGGAGACCTCGTCTTTGAAGTCGCGCTCCTCTGGTTGGTCCTGGGGGTCACCGGTTCGGTCTTCGCCGTCGGCATCGTGGTCGCGGTCACCCTGCTGCCCGGGGTCGTCTTGGGACCATTCCTAGGGGTCTACGTCGACCGTTGGGATCGGCGCGAGATCCTGATCTTCACGAACGTGGTGGAAGGGGTAGTCGTCGCCGCCCTGTCGGGACTCATCCTCGCTCACACGATCGGTTTACCGTTGATCCTCGCCGTCGTCTTCATCCTGGGCACGGGAAGTCAAGTGGTGCGCACGGCCGCCAATGCCACGATCCCGCTCGTGGTCGGAAAGGAGAATCTGGGCCCCGCCAACAGCCTGATGACATTTTCGAGTTCGTTCAACCAGGTTGTCGGGTTGGCGGTGGGCGGGGTGGTCGTCGCACTGTTCGGGGTCAGCCTCCCGATCGAATACGACGCGCTGAGTTTCTTCGCGGCCGCCCTCATCCTGGTGGGCCTCTCGAAAGAGTCGGGCCGCCCCTCGGATGCGGACCGGTCTCAGACAAGCCGATTCTCGGAGGAGTTCGCCCAAGGGATCCGATTCATCCGGGAGAATCGCTTCCTGATCGAGTTGATCGTCCTGGCGTCGTTCCTGAACTTCTTCGGGACCGCGATCGGGGCATTGTTCGCCCCCTACTCCAAGCTTGTCCTCCACGGCGGTGCGGCGACGTACGGCTTCCTAGGCGCGAGCGTCGCGATCGGGGCCATCGTGGGGGCTGCCATTGTGGGGAGCTCCAACACCCGCCAGTCCTCGGGCACGTGGGTCCTCGTGGGCGGAGCGGTGATCGGGGCGGCGATCGTGGGGCTGGGGTTCTCTACATCGATCCCGTTGGCGCTCGGGACCATCTTCGTCCTCGGGGTGGCCCTCTCGATCGCGAACATCCCGATCTCTACGCTGATCCAGGCCAAGGTCCCCGCACGGCTCTTGGGTCGGGTGGGAGCCGCCATGGGAAGTTTGATCGTTGTGGCCGGACCCGCCGGCGCCTTCTTCGCGGGAGCGTTCGCCGAGGCGACGTCCGTCCAGACCGTGTTCATCGTCTTCGGCGGAATTTTCCTGATCACGATCGGCGTCGGCGCCCTCGTCATGAAGGAGCTGCGCACCGTGAGCTACTAGGACCTGGCACAGACCATCCTCGAAACCAGTCGGGGGAGCGAGCGACCCGGCTCGGGCCCAAGTCCCCCGTCGGTCGACTTTCGGCCCCTGAATTTCGATATCTTCCGGGAGGGCCCCGCGCCACGAGCCACTCACCGGAGGCGAGTATTCGATCCGAAAACTCTCGAGAACGACACTACCCTCGGTGCGGGTTTATCTGGAGGGCAACGCTCGACCTCGAGCCGCGGTCGGGAGCACCGCCGCCCAACTCCGCAGGAAGTATCTCATGCCCTCCGGGATCAATCGGCAGTGGTTGCTGGCCCAGCGGCCCGAGGAACTTCCCGACGGTTTGGTCGGAGAGCACAATTTCCGATGGGCGGAGTCTCCGATACCCTCCCCCGCTGACGGTCAGATGCTCCTTCGAAACCTGTGGTTCTCATTCGATCCGACCCAGTTGCTCCTGATGACCTATTATGACGAAACCAATCTAGAATCCCCCGGTCTCCCCCTCGGCGGGGTCATGCGCGGACTGACCGTGTCCCAAGTGATCGAGTCTCGCATTCCGGCGTTCCGTCCGGGCGACCTCGTGCACGGCTACTCGGGATGGGAGGATTTCTCCCTCTCCGACGGTCACGGGTACTTCGAGACGACCAAAGTACCTCCCGGGATCGCTCCGAACGTGGCGCTCGGGGCCCTCGGTGTCACGGGAATGGCTGCCTACTTCGGGGTGGTCGAGGTGGGGAAACCCCAGCCGGGCGAGACGTTCGTGGTCTCGGCCGCGGCCGGTGGTGTGGGTTCGATCGCGGGCCAGATCGCGAAGATCCTCGGAGCCCGGGTCATCGGCATCGCCGGGGGGAAAGCGAAGTGCGCCTGGCTCACGGATGAGGCGGGATTCGACGGGGCGATCGACCACCACACGGAAGACGTGGGCGAACGACTCTCGGCGCTCTGTCCGGATGGGATCGACATCTACTTTGACAATGTGGGCGGAGCCCTCCTCGATCAGGTCCTCGAGCGCCTTCGCTCCCACGGAAGGATCGTGCTGTGCGGGGGGACCGCGCGCTACGGACAGAAGGTCCCCCCACCGGGCCCGTCCAACTACCTCGCGCTGGTCATGGTGAACGGCCGAATGGAGGGGCTGCTAGCCCGAGACTATGCGGCCCGGTTTCCCGAGGGGGCCGCGGCCCTCCTACCCTGGCTTCGGTCGGGGCAACTCAAGTCGAAGGAGGACGTGGCCGTGGGGCTGGAGAACGCCCCGAAGACCCTGGCACGACTGTACACCGGAGCGAGCTTCGGAAAGCAACTACTGAAGGTGGCGGAGCCCGCGGTCATCTCCGGCACGTGAGACCGTTCCCTGGAGGTTGGCCCCCGCCGTGGCCGCGGTCGGACCTACGGCGGACCGGACCTCTCTCCGCGCGACCCGCCCGGTTCACCCGCCGGAAAGTTCGAGGACCCTTCTAATACGCCTCGAGGAAATGCACGGACGTTACCATGGGTTGGGGAGGGATCAAGAACATTCCGCCGGGCTTCGACGTGTTCGGGGGGAAACAAGGCCCCACGAACATCGTGGAGGAGGCGATCGGCGGCCACGTTCTAGGGTTGATTCCGGGGAACATACGATTGTTCGCCGACCTGAAGCGCAATCTGCTGCACCAGGACTACGCCCGCTACTTCGATTCTTGCTTGGTGTGCTCGAACGTCCTGACGGCGATCGAGGACGGGAGGTACGTTCCCCAGGTCCTGAAGGACATCGTAGAGCCCGCGCTGGCGACAGCCATCGAACAGATGGAGTCGATCGAAAAGGACGCCGCCCAGAGCCACGCTTCGCACCGAAAGATGCAGTACGACCCCCTACCGTCCCTCGAGCAGCTCCACCTCAAGTCCCGCCCCATCGCCCTCGCCTACCCGCACGCCGCCCGGGCCCCGGACCTGGACGTGAGGTATCGGGAGATCTCCGACTCCGTGCGCCGTCTGACCTCGACCTGAACGTTCGGTCGCCCGGTTCCGGAGTGCACCCCCCGTGCCCCTACCGGGCCGCACCGAAGTGACCTTCCGGAAGTCGCTCGACCGCGGCGTCCGGGTCGGCGCCGGCGCTTCTCAGCAGGACTGGGCTTGCGTGGTCGGGCCGGACAACCCGGTGCCCGTGACCGCGTAGTAGTTGGCCGTGATCTCGGTACCCGAGCCGCTCGTAGCGGTGAATGCGCAGGTGGAGTAGAGCAGGGTCCAGGTCGGGTTCCCGCTCGTTGCGGAATCTCCCCCGAGGAGGATGAACACCTCCGTCGCCCCCGTGTGATTCTGCAGGAAGGTGGCGCCGCCTCCCTGGTTCAACTCGGAGGCGATCGCAGGCGAGTCGAGCACCCCCGTCGCATTGATCGCTCCCAGGCTGGTGAAGGTCGTGATACAGCTCGCACCGGTCGCGGTCACGAGAGGGGTGGCCGACCCGTCGCTCACCTCGATCAGCAGGATGGCGCTCGCCGCGGTGTTCTTCGCGAAGAAGATCCACGTGGACAATTCTCCGGCCGATGCGTTGGACGGGGTCCCCGGGAAACTGACGGTCGTCGGGGCTCCGGGCGAAGGAGTGTAGTCGCATCCGGATTGACCGATGGAATCAAGATTCGGTGAGGTGATGCCTCCCGATAGGCCGAGACCCTCCGCGGCGACGATGGTCCAAGGTCCCCCGCTCGCGGAGAGAGCGCCGGAGGTCCCGGTGACGATGGCTTGGCTGTAGGGCGCTGGAGTTCCGAAGTTGGGATTGCTGCCACCGGAATTCGACCCGATCATCAGCACAAAGATCGCGATCACGACGACCGCCACGACCGCGATCGCGGCCACGGCGATCCACACGTTCCGCCGGGACTTGGGAGGGCTCGGGGCCGTCGGGGCGGGCGGAGGGGCCGAGGGAATGGTGGCCGCTTCCGGAGTGGCCGGGTTGACCCCGGGGGGGTTCGTCCCGTACTCGTAGATCGGTTCGTCGTTCGGAGGAGCGAGGGCCATGCCCGCGGTACGGGGACCCGACTCTTTAGCATGCCGAACAGCGTCGGATCTTCCGTGCGCCGATCGGACGGGGGACGCCCCGGCTCCACGGCGGAGTCGGTCACCCCGGTGCGTTGCGGACGCGAGGAACCCCCGCGCCGTAGAGGAACTGCACCAAGGCGGTGTTGAATGCGGTCGAATTCTGAAAGTGCGGGTAGTGACCGGCGTTGGGGATGGTCACGATCGAGGCTCCGGGAATGGCCGCCCCGGTCATTTCGGCGACCGCCCGGAGCCAGAGGACGCTCGTCTCTCCATGGATCACCAAGGTCCGCATCCGGAGCTGGCCCAACGCGGCGCGGGAGAGGGGAGGGTACGGAGTATCCGTCTCCTTCACGGTCCTCCCATTGTCCAACATCATCCTCCGGATCGGTTCGGGAAGGCCCTCGAGCACACCCTTCCGGTCCTCCACTCCATCCAGATTGAACTGCACCGCGCTCGCCGGATCGTTTCGACGGAGGGCGTCGAGCGCGGGACCGTTCGACGTTCGGAGGAACCGCTGGGCCGAGAGGGCGACCCGCGGATTGCGAAGCAAGAGCCCCAACGCCTCCGACCGGCGTTTCGGATCTCGGAGCAACAGGGAGGCGATCGCCGGCTCGACGAGGGTCAGTGATTGGAGCAGTTCGGGCTGGAGCGTGGCCAGGTACGCCGCCACGAACCCCCCGTAGGAATGTCCGACGAGGTGCACCGGGGCGACCCCCAGCTGCGTGATGAGCCCGGCCAGGTCTGACGCGTTGTTCTCGACGGTGCTGTCCGAGAGATCCCCCGAGCGCGGGTTGGGGTAGGCGTAGCGGCGGCTGTACGTGATCGTCCGAAAACCGGGAGAGAGTGCCCCCACTTGGGCATCCCAGGCCCGGTAGTCGGTGGGGATCCCGTGGACGAACAACACGGCCGGTCCCGCACCTTGCTCGGACCAGGTGAGCGTCACCCCGCTGACGTCGATCGTGGCCATGGATCGTTAGGGGAGTTCGGAACCGTATAACCGACCGCCCCCTCGGACGGAGGGGCGGTCCGGCCCCGTCGCCGCGGCCTCGGAACGGGTTCGACCGCTCGCCGGGGTCGGGCGCCCGCGGTTCCGGACGCGTCTCTCCCGCCGCTTCCTAGGCGCTGACCGCGACCTTCGGCCCCTGCGTCGCCGACCCCGTCGGTGCGGGGCGGGTGAACTCCGCGATCCGGGCCCAGCTCGGGAACCGGGTCTCGATCAGGTGGTCGAGGCTCCACTTGCTCGGTCCGTACGTCGCGTTGATCAGGATGAGCGCCAGGAAGAGCATCGCATACATCGCCCCGGTGCCGATGTCCGTCGCGCCCGGTCCGTACGGTCCGCCGAACCCTTCAGGGACGGCCCAGATGAACAGGCTCAGGATCGCCCCGCCCACGTAGGCGAACTTACGCATGAACCCGAAGATGAGCGCGAGGCCCAAGGCGACTTCGAGCGAGCCGACGAAATAGGCCCAGAACACCGTGTTGCCGTTCACCTGCGTCGCCCAGAAAGAGAACCATCCTTGGAGCCACGCGGGTTGCCCGTTCCCGGTGATCGCACCGGAGAATGCGGCGGCGAACCCCGAAACGAACTTGAGTGCCCCGTCGATCAGCCAGATGACGCCGAACAGAATTCGGAAGACGGTCTTCGTCACATGGGCGTTCCGTGGCCACCATCCCTCGAGTCGGACCGTCGTTACTGCGTTGCTCTCCATGCGGGGCACCGAACGGCCCACTCCGCCCGACATCTATGAACGCCCCGTAAACTGGGATTCACGAGTGGGAGCCGTTCGGGCCGAACGGACGGGACCGGTCCGGGGGCCGACAGGAGTTCAGTAGCCCCGGAACATTTCGTAGTCCACGTCGCCCTCCAGGACCCCGAGCGGTCCGCCGAGCATCGTCAGTATCTCGCTGACCATCTCGGGAAGTCCGACCACGTAGTACAAGGGGCGCCCCAGGGAGCCCGCCACCGTTCGGATCCACTCCGCGTCGATCCGGCCGACCCGGCCCCCCCACGGCGTCGTCGATTCGGCGGGGCGCGTCACCGTGTAGTGGACCTGGACCTGCGGCGAGGCGCGGGCGAACTCATCCAACTCGTTTCGGAACACGAGCTCTTCCGGGACCCGAGCGGAGTAGAGGAGCCGCTTCGGGGAGGTGTCCCCGGTGTCGCTCGCGAATTTGAGCATCCCGCGGAACGGAGAGATCCCAATCCCGCCCGCGATGAAAACGCTCGGCCGGGACCCGTCGAAGAGGAAGGAGCCGAGCGGACCGTACACCTCAGCGGGGGCCCCCGTCTCGAGGCGGGAAAGGGCCTGTTTGAACGGCGTGTCGGTGATCTTGCAGGTGACGGAGATCCGGTCGGTCTCGGTGGGGCTTGACGATAAGGAGAAGGACCGAACAGCGCCCCAGGGATCGTCCACTCCTGGGAGCGAGAGCCGGACCGCCTGGTTGGACAGGTAGTGAAACCCGGAGTCCTGCGTAGCAAAGTCGAACGTCATGACCGTAGGGGACTCGCGTCGCTTCGCCAAGAGCGGCAGGATCACGCGTTGCGGTTTCGGGAGCGTCGGGGGGGCACCGGCGATGGGTAACACGCTCCCTTCGAGCGGCGGACCCCCTATAACGAGGGGTTCTCGAGAGCCCGACTCACAGTCGTACCTGCGCCCCTACGGTCGAGGTCCACGAGGGCGCCCGTTCTTCGGCGCGCCGCGTCCGGAGCCCCTTCCCCCCGGCGGACCCTCCGAGCCCAGCCTTCATATCCCGGAAACATACGTTCTCCTCCCGGTCGAGCATGAACCCCTCGGCTCCGTACTACCAACCGTCCGGACCCTACCCGCCGGACCGTCCGCGCCGGGTTCACTGGTTGCCCATCGTCCTTGCGGCCATCTTTGTCGCCATCGCCCTCCTGTTTCTCGCGATCATCGCGGACCCCGGCCTGTTCGGCCTCTCCTCGCCGACCTACTCGGGCCGGTACGGCTTGTTCGGCGGGTTCTTCGGCCTCTTCTTCATCCTCATCATCGGGTTCTTTATCGTGCGGGTCGTGTTTTGGAGCACCCGCACGGGCCGATACGGCGGGCGGAACCGATACGGGCCTCCGGGGGGCTATGGGCCGAACCGACCCCTGATGGTCGCCCGGATGCGCTACGCGCGGGGGGAGATCACGAGTGAGCAGTACAACCAGATCGTGCAGGACCTGAACCGACACCCGGGCCCACCCTAGCCGTTCGGCCCGGAAACGTGCGTCGCCCCCTCCGTCGACCGCGTGAGGGTTCGCTGGCCCCGATCACTTCCGATGCGCTTCCATCCAACCGACCGCGTAGTCCACGAGGGTCCGTTGGTCCATCAGGCGTCCGCGGCCTACCCCGACCGGCCCGGTCCGCACCGAGCCAGTCTCGGACTCGAACCGCTCGCCCAGCGTTCCGAAGTCATCGCTGTTGAGGTCGAGGTCCTTCATCGAGATCTCGACGAGGGCGCCCTTCCGGAGCACGCGCGCCCGACGATTCTGCTCGGAGTGCTTGCCGGGCCAGTGCGCCCGGTACTCCGCGAGATGAATCGAGCTGTTCGACGAGTGATCCACCCCCAGGAGGAGGACCCCGCCCCGAAGTTCGTAGAGACGCGCGAGCGGCGACCCTTCGCCCATGCTATCGTCGAGGGCGTGATTCTCGAGGAGACGGAGGGCGTTCGGTCCCCGGGCGCAGAACGAGTGGTTCGGGTGGTAACTCCGCACACTCCCGCGCTGGTGGCGAAAGGTCTCGGGGATCGTTCCGAGGCGGAGCGGAGGAGAAAGGTCGGGGTCGAACGGAGGCCACTCCGAACGGATCGTCTCCCACCAAGATTCGGGTACCGGGGGGTCCTTCCACAAGGCCGGTTCGGGCGCGTTCATCGAGTACGCGGGCATCATGAGGGTCCCGCCCTCACCCAGGACTTCCTCGAGGGCGAGCACGACCGCCTCGGCACCTCCGACCACCCAGCCCAGGGCGCTGAGGGAGGAGTGTACGAGCACCGTCGCCCCCGACTCGAGGCCGAGCTTCCGAAGATCCGAACCCAGGCTGGAACGTGTCGGAGGCGGGCCGGGGGTTTTCGCAACGGAGGAGGCCTCGCCCCGGTGTGGGTCCGTCATTCCGCCCACGTCTATGCTCCGCGTCCTATGACACTGAGGGTACCCGGGCCACGAGGTCGAGGGTCTCCGCTGCGCTCGACGATGCTTCGGGGTGGGAGCTGCTTAGCCGGTCGTCGGCGGTTCGGAGAGCGTGCTCCGCGCCACGATCGCGCTCGGGTGCCGCCACCAGTAGTAGAGGATCACACCCACCACGACGGCCCGGACGTAGATCGAGAGCCCCATCATCCACGACGGGACCGCGAGGACGAATCGGCCCCCCTCGAAGTAGGTCACGATGTTCGACCCCTCGAATCCCAGCTGGCCGGAGATCCAGGGTCCGAGCGCCTGGTGAAACCCGAAGATCAGGTTTCCGATGAAGTAGTACCCCACGTCGTTGAACAGGGAGACGAGGAGCCCGAGACTGGTCGCGAGCGGCCAGGAGGACCAGCCCTCGAACACGATGAGCACACCAAACGGTGCCATGTAGGTGAGCAACAGCCACAGGCCGTAGCCGGGCACCTCCTTGCCGAACAGGTCGATCCAGTTGATGAGGATGAGACCGTAGAATGCTGAGAACAGGACCAGTTTGAGCAGCACGAACTGCCGTGGGTCGGTGGGGTGGAGGCCCGCCACGATGGTCTCGATCCCGCTGATCATGAGGATCACACCCACCAGGATCGCGAACGCAGCAATCGCGAACCCGTAGAACGCCACCGCGACCGCGACCAGCACGACGCTCAGGATCCCCGTGGTGAGGGAGGACCGTCGGAGCCAGAGGGGCAACGTGAGGCCATTGGACGCGAGGATTCGGCCGAACCCGAGCGCGACGAGGGCGAGGGCGAGCAGGAACACCGCCGCCGTGACGGCCAATTGGGGGTCGAGCCCCGCGAAGACCGCGAGGGTGAGCGCGACCAGCCCAATCCCTACCGTCCCCAACGGTTGCAAGAAACGCCAGCCGGACCGCAACTCCCGGAGCCGGGATCCCTTCGGAGGGAACAGTCGACCTCCGGCGAGGACCGTCTGGGCCGAGACGAACCCGACGGCCGCGGCCAACAGGTAGGTGAGGCCGTCGAGCGAAAGTCCCGGCTGGGCCAGCACGACGATCGCAAGCCCCGCCGAGCAGAGACCCAAGAACACCTGGGCGATGCGACCCAGGTCGATCCGAAGTTCGTGCGCCTCCGGCGGTTCTTGCGCGGGGGTCGGCGCGACTGACTTCTCCTCCGGGGGTTCCAGCTCGAGTCGCATCTGCGTACCGATCGGGAGGTGCGCGAACTGAACACAACGGCCCTTAGAACCTGTGCGACGGACCCGACGTGGGAAGATCTCCCGACCCCCGGGGTCGATTCCCCGTTCGACCCGGGGAGGTCACCCGGTTCGAGGCGTGCGGGTCACGGTCCCGTTGGAAGAGGGGACCGCGGGTGGGCTCATCAATTCTAAGTGGGGCACGAATACACTCAACCCGGAGACCTTCGTGGACACCGAACGCTACTCCCTACGCCCCTTCACGGACTCGGATTACGAAGCGGCCGCCCGCGTCAACCGGGAGGTCGAGCCCGAATTCTACCGAACCGCGGAGGAGAACCGCCACTGGGCCGAGGTCCTGACGGCTGAGCCCGGTCGCATCTGTCACCGGATCGTCGCGGAGGAGCGCAGGTCGGGGGACGTCGTCGCCCTCGGTGGGCTCGAACATGCGGTGTTCGGATACCATCCTCAAAAGTACTGGCTCGTGGTCACGGTCTCTCCCGCGCACCGCGGACACGGGATCGCGACCGAGATGTACTCGATCCTCGAACGGGAGGCTCTCGCGCGAAACGCGATCTGCCTCTGGAGCGGGGCCCGGGAAGATCACCCGGAGGGGGTGCGCTTTCTGGAGCGCCACGGGTTCTCGATCCAACGGAAGTCCTGGGAATCCCGCCTGGACCTCACGCGGACCGACCTTGCGGGGATCCCGGATCGATCCGCGTTGCTGCGGGACCGGGGAATCCGATTCACGACGTTCTCCGAGGAAGGCGCCACCGACCCGGCGGTCCGCCAGCGCCTCTACCGACTTCAGACGATCGCCTCCGCGGATGTGCCCCGCATGGGCGAGTATCGCCCGATCTCCTTCGAGCAGTTCGTCTCGGTGGACCTCGAGGACCCTCAAACGGTCCTGGACGGACTCTTCCTCGCGGCGCACGGTGACGACTACGTCGGGATGACCACCCTGTACCGAGACGGGAGCCGCCCCGAGTCGCTTCGGATCGGACTGACGGGTACTCACCCGGCCTTTCGGAGGTGGGGGATCGCCTCCGAGCTCAAACGGCGGTCGGTGGAGTACGCCCGGGGGCACGGGTTTCGATATCTCGCAACGATGAACGACTCGCGCAATCAAGCGATCTGGGCAATCAACCAAAAGCTCGGCTTCGTACGGGCGGCCGCCTGGGTGGAGGGCGAGAAGTGGCTGACCGCCACCCCAGTGAGCGGGAGCTCGAACCCCCCCTCTCTCGGGTCTTCGGGCACAGACGTTTAGGAAGCACGGCGAGTCGGTCTCGCATGGGAAAGACGCGCCCGGACCCCCTGCAGCTCCACACCGTTCGACTGCTGGTCAAGGATTTCGACAAGTCCTGGCGATTCTACCGGGATATGCTCGGGCTCACTCCCAATCACGGGCATGGTCAACCCCCGTATGGGGAGTTCGTGGCGGAGGGGCGCCCGATCGTGTCAATCTTCGACCGGAAGCTGATGGCCGAAGCGACCGGGCTCGCTTCGGGGCGCTACCCGACGACGAACGTCGGGCGCTCGGCCCTCATCTTTGAAGTGAAGGACGTGGACGCGGTGGCGGCGGGCCTGCGACGGAAGGGAGTTCGCCTCCTCCAAGGTCCGACCGATCGACCGATGTGGCGACTCCGGACCATCCATCTGCGGGATCCGGACGGATACCTCGTGGAAATTTACCACAACCTGCCGGCCGCCTAATTCCCACCGTGGAACGGAGTCCCGCTCGACGCGGGCGACCTCACACCCGGAGGATCAATCGCAGCGACCGCACGAGCTTCCGGCGCGCGTCTCCCATCCGACCTCCTAGCATCACCCGAACGGCCGTGCCCGAGAGCAGCATCAGGACGATCTCCGCGACGGTATCCGGGTCCTCGATCTTCGGAATGCGACCTCGATCCTGGAGACGCTTCAGGAACCGCCGCATCAGTTTGAGGTCCTCCCGGTGATCGAGCTCGAGGGCCGCCCGGACCTCGGGGTCGCCCGCCGATGCCGCGACCAGGCCATGCCACACTGACGTGTCCGCCTTCCCCGCGAAGATCCGGTCCAAGGTGTCGGCGAGTCCTTCGGCGATGTCCCCTTCCTCGAGCAACGCGTCCCACTCCGCGACGATCTCGTCCCGCATCTGCCCCTGGATCTGGACCAAGAGCTGCGTCTTCGTACGGAAGTACAGGTAGAGCGCCCCCTTGCTGACCCCCACTTCCCGCGCCACGTCATCCATCGTGGCGTGGGCGATCCCCTTCCGCAGGAACACCGTGCGGGCCGCTCGGATGATCCGCTCCCGGGCTTGGGCTTTGTAACCGGCGACGACTTTCGGCATCTGCGCACTCAGGTTCGAACCCCGGACCCGTGCCTCGAGGAGGGAGCCGCGGTACTTCTAGTTACCTTCGCCGGCATTGTGACCGCAAGACTTTATACTGACCGCTGGTCAGTATCGCTGCGTTCCGCGGTACATGACCGGTCCTGGAGCCCCGACACGATGACGAGTACGTCCCCCGCCCCGAGCGAAACTTCCCACCCGTCGGACGATCCCCTCCGGTTCTCCGGGATGTCGCGGATCACGGAGTTCTTCATTCTGGCTTCGGTCTTCCTGGCCATCTTGATGGGCGCGATGGACTCGCTGGTCGTCGCGACCGTCCTCCCGGACATCGCCTCCGACCTGAATCAGGTCGACGGGGTGACGTTCGTCGTCAGTGCCTACCTCATCTCCTCCACCATCTCGATTCCGATCTTCGCACGACTCTCGGATATCACGAGTCGGCGCAACGTTTTCGTCGCCGGCCTCTCGATCTTCATCGTCGGCTCGGCGCTCGCGGGCCTCAGCCAGAATCTGACCGAGCTCATCGTTTTCCGGGGGATGCAGGGATTCGGCGGGGGAGGAATCTTCCCGGTCGCGATCGCCATGATCACGGTAATGTTCCCGCCCCAGACGCGCTCGAGGATCACCGGTTTCCTCAGCGGTGCCGCCGGTCTCGCGATCGTGCTCGGCCCGCTGGTCGGGAGCTGGATCGTCTCGGTCACGACTTGGCGATGGGTGTTCTACATCAACCTACCGTTCGGGATCCTGGCCGTCTTCGTCCTGTTGGCCACCGTTGGTCCCCTGCGACCGGCTCGGCCCGGTCGGTTCGACTTCCCCGGGGCCGTACTGCTCTCGGGATGGGTCGGCGCGCTCATGCTCGCGCTTGTGCAGGTCTCCGATGCCGGCTGGGCGTGGTCCGACCCGCGGATCGTGGGGCTCCTGATCGCCGCCGTTGTGCTGTTCGCCGCCTTCCTCGGTTGGGAACTTCGAACTTCGGAGCCGTTGGTGCCGTTGCGACTTCTCCGCCGCCGGGTGATCGCTGCAAGCAGCGGAGCCATGCTGTTCACCGGCGTCGTGTTCAGTGCCCTCATCACCTTCTTGTCGGTGTTCGTTGGGATCGTCCTGCTCCATAGCGGGCCGAACGCGGCGGGCGACGTTCGGGATATCATCTACTTCCTCGCGGTTCCCCTCATCCTCGGGGCCGCCCTTTCGGGCCAAATCCTGACCCGGGTCTCCTACCGGAACGTGGTCGCGCCGGGACTGCTCGTGGCCGGCCTCGTTGGATTCCTCCTGACCAACCTAACGAGCTCGGTGCCGCTCTGGTTGCTTGCGTTCGGTTTCCTACCGGTTGGCGGGATCGTCCTCCCTCTCATCCCGATGGGGTTCGGTCTGGGACTGGGCCTCTCGGCGACGACGATCGCGGTCCAGAACGAGGCCCCGACGGCCGAGGTGGGCGCGGCGATCGGCCTCACCCGGTTTTTCCAGAGCCTCGGCGGCGCACTCGGCATCTCGCTTCTGACGGTCTTCCAGACCTGGCGGTACCAACAACTCGCGGCCGGGGTGACGACCCCGGGAGGTCTCACCGACGCGATCGTCACGACCTACGATGAGATCTTCCTCATCCTCACTTTGTGCATCTTGATCGCCTTCGTCTTTTCGCTGTTCCTAAAGGGCCGCGTCCCGACCGGGACCTCCGCGCCCCGGCTGGGCCCCTCCGTCCCAGAGGAGAGCCCCCGGGTGGGAGAGGTCGCCGCCGCCCTCTCGGCCGAGCCCGAGTAGCCGACGCTCCGGCCCGGTCGGTCCGTTCAGGGTATATCTCGCCGGGTCCCTCCGGGGCGAGGATTCGATATGCCCGCCGATGACGAGACCGTAGTGGCCCAGATGGACATCGACTACCAAGCCGCGGTCGAACGCAACGACGTGACGGCGATGGACCGGATCCTCGCCGACGGGTTCGCGCTGGTCGTCGGGACCGGCAAGGTCTTCACGAAGAAGGATTTGCTCGACGAGGCCCGGAGCGGCCGCATGGTCTACGAGCGCCAGGACGTCGAACAGCGAACCGTACGCCTCTGGGGCGATACCGCGATCGTCACCGCGCTCCTCAACGCGCGCGGTACGGAAGACGGGAACCCGTTCACCTACCGAGTCTGGTTCAGCGACACCTACATCCGAACCCCGTCCGGATGGCGGTACGTGCACGGCCAGTCGGGCGCCCGTCTGCCGGGCCCACGGTAACTCGGCGGGGATCTCCCGTCCGAGGCGCGACCTAGGCCGCGAACGACGCTGGCGACTCCCCGGGGTGGGCGTCGAAGTACCGGCGGGTCGGCTCGAGCCGACGGTCGAGGACGTCGACCACGGCCGCCTTGAGGTCCTGGGGGTGGAGGTTGCCGGCGGTCCACGCCTCGAGAAACGCCGCGACGCTCTCGAACGCGAGCGGACCGCCGAACTTCGCCGGGCGGGGGACGTCAAACCGTCCCTCCCAGGGAAAGACGATGTACCGGACGATCTCGACGATCGGGTTGCCGTCGACCTCCTTCGCCGGGCAGAACGCGCTGGCGACCCGTTCGGCGATCGTGGTCCGCGGGGCCGGGATCGGGATACCGGAGCTGGGGTCCGACTTCGACATCTTGCGTTCGAGCCCTCCCTCGGTCGGGTCCATCCGGCCGGCCCCCTTGAGCGAGGAGAGGAGTGGCGTGTGGATCGCCACGGGAACGGGCCAGTGGTACTGGTGCGCGACCTCCCGGGCGAGCACGTGCGCCCGTCGCTGGTCCATCCCCCCATAGGCCAGGTCGACGGGCAGCTCGAAGATGTCGGCGGTTTGCATCGAGGGATAGAACAGCTTGGCCGTGTCCATCGACGCTTCCTCTTCGGAGCGGCCCATGATCGACATCGCCCGTTTGGTGCGGGCGAGGCTCGTCGTGCGGGCCACGCGCAACACCCGGGCCCAGTAGTCCGGGGATCCTGTCAGCTCGGACGCCCAGCGGTAGCGGACGCGGGAGGGGTCGGCGCCGAGCGCGGTGAAGGCCGCCTGCATGTACCGACCGCTCGCGCGGATCCGTTCGAGGTCCGCCCCGAGCTTGTCGTTGATCCACGCGTGCCAGTCCGCCAGGAACACGGTGACTTCGAGGCCGGCGTCCGCGAGGTCGATGATCTTGCGGGCGGTGATGAGGTGCGCGACCGTGAGCGCGCCCGACGGCTCGAAGCCGATGTACGCCTTCGGCCGGTCGTTGCGCTGGAGGAGCGCCTCGACCTCCTCCGTCGTCAGGACCTCGGCCGTGTGCCGGACGACCAGGTCGACCCGAGTTGCGAGGTCCACAGCCGGGAGGAGACGGCTCGGTATTTATGGGGTGGCCGGGAAGGGACGATCGCCTCCCGGCGCTCGGCAGATTCCATTAAGCCCCCCGAGGTGCTAGTTAGGGTCCCTGCCTCCATGGACGGTGCGACCGAGAACGCCACTACGATGAGCCCGCCGGCTCGCTCCCTCTCCGGAGCCGAGCTCGGACGGGCCCTCGGGCTTTCCCCCGAATCGGGAGAGGCCCTCCTCCTGGCCGGATACTCCGACCCGGACCAGATCCGTCAGCTTTCCGAAGTCGACCTCACGAAGGCGGGCGTCACCGCGGAAGACATCACCCGGCTGCGGACCGCCCGTCCCCTGGCACCGGCCGCCCCCCTCGATTCGGACCGGATCCTCGAACGCTGGGTCGGCACCGTCCGCAAGACCGAACGGGGCCGACGCAAGCGGGCCCCCCCGCCCGTGAAGGAATCGACCGATGTCCTGCGCAAATGGGTCGAGGGAGACGACCGTGCGATGGAGGACTGGATCCGATCCTCCGAGGTGGTCCCGGCCCCCACCAGCGAGTTGCCCTCGCCCCAGGCGCCGACGGAGGCCCGCGTCCCACCTTCGCATGCCCCCAGCCCGGCGGAGAACACGGTCTCGGACCGGGAAGAGACGGTGGTCCGTTGGCTCACCGGACTCCTCGACCGAGTCAAGACCGACCAGTTCGACCCGACCACCCTCATCCAGGAGGGTCAGGACCTCCACCGCCAGCTCTTCGACGAGCGCGCCCGGCGCAAGCAGTTGGAGGACGACATCGAGCACGTGAAGCGCGGCTCGATCGCCGTCATCAAGTATGTCCGGTCCCGCGAAGCGAAAGAGCGGGAGATCGCGATCCGCGGCAAGGAGGATGAGATCGCGGAGATGAAGCTCCGCCTCCTGGCGCTCGAAGGGGTCGACGGGCGCCCGTCGGCCGGCCCCCCGATCCTCGAACCTTCCGGCGGCTCGCCCCGCGCGGCCGCCGACGCGGCGGAGAAGGTCGGTCGGGAGGTCGACTCGAGACTTCGGGAGGAGTTTGCCCAGCGGGAGCACGAATACATCGAGCGCGAGACCGAGCTCCGACGTCGGATCGTCCAGCTCGAAGGCGAAGTGCGCAACCTCCGGGGAGAAACCGACCGCATCCGCGACCGGGAGCAGATGCTCACCGGCGGAGGGTCCGTGTCGGAACAGGTCAAGCAACGGCTCGGCGAGGTGGACTCCCGGGAGAAGGACCTGGTCGCCCGCGAGAACGCGCTCCGCACCCGCTTCGAGGAGATCCGGATCCAAGCCGAGGAGATCGAGCGGCGACGCTCCCCCCTCGAGTTCAAGGAACGTGAACTCGAGGCGTACGATCAACAGATCCAGACTCGCAAGCAGGCGCTCGACCTCGAGGCTCGCCGCGTCGAGGAGATCCGCCGCGAGGTCGGCGCCGCCGGCTCCTCGACCGCCTCCGACGAAGCCCGGCGGATCGACGACCTCCGGCACCAGCTCGAACAGAAGGAGACCGACCTCCGGGCCCGCGAGGGGGCGCTGCGGGAACGCCAGGTCGAGGTCGAGAAGATGAGCGGCAAGGCCGCCGAGGGCGAGGCCGACCGGATGCACTCGGAAGCCGTGGCGGACGTCGCGAGCGCGCGCGTGAAGAGCGGGGTCCGCCGATTGGACGACCTGCTCTTCGGGGGCTTCCCCACGGGGGCGCAGGTCCTGGTCAACGGACCCGCCCACACGGGCAAGGACGTCCTCGCCCGGCTGTTCTCCGCCGAGGGCCTGCGCCTGGGGATCCCATCCATCTGGGTCGTGACGGACAAGACGTGGAACCAGGTCCGGGAGGACTTGATGGGGCTCTTCCCGAAGTACGCGGAGGCCGAGAAGAGCGGGATGATCCGGTTCGTCGACATGTACTCGCGTTCGGTGGGCTCGAACCAGTCGGCTCCGGGCGTCCGCCTCCTCTCCGCGACCGACAAGGCCGTGCTGGAGCAGCTGGCCTCCTCCGTCAACGGCTTCACCGAGGAACTCAAGTCCCGCTTCCAGAGCTACCGGCTCATCTTCGAGTCGGTCTCGACCGTGACCGCCTACCTCGATGCGTCGCAGACGTTCCGCTTCTTGCAACCGTTCGTCGGCCGCCGCCGGATCGACGGGGCGGCCGCGTATTACGAACTTGAGACGGGGATGCACTCCGAGGCTGACCTGGAGACGCTGGAGCACATGGTGGACGGGTCGGTCAACTTGAAGATCGAGCAGTTGAAGACGTTCCTCTCGGTCCGCGGGATCGCGGAAGCCCAGTCGCGCGCGTGGATCGGCTACACGTTCACGAAGCGCTCGCTGAACCTCGGCTCGTTCAGCCTCGACCACATCCGGTAGGCTCGGCGGGGGGCCGTCGGCCCGGGCAGGAGTATTGATGGAGTAAACTCGCCCTCGTTCTTATTCTCGGTGCGGCTCGCGCGCTCAATGACCGCCGCGCGTGCGCCTCTCCGTTCCGCCGTCTCCGACTCCCGAGCCAGGGTGTTCCGATTTGCCCTCCCGATCCTCGTCGTGGCCCTGACGGTCCTCGGCACCGGGATCTACGGGGGAGCGGTCGGAACCGCGGCGGTCTCCGTACTCTCGCCGCATCCGTCCGTCACTCCGGCCGCCGCGTCAACCGCCGGCGGGGGGACGACGACCTGGGGCTGGACCCAGCTCGCCGAGGCCCAAGCCCCCTCCCCTCGGGCCGGCGCCGCGATGGTGTATGACGCGGCCGACGGTTACACGCTTCTGTTCGGCGGGTGCCCGAGCCAGGGACTCGCGTACTGGACCCACTCATGCACGGCGTCCGGCGACACCTGGACCCTGCAGAACGGCTCATGGACGAACATCACGACGTCGCTCTCGGTCTCCCCGCCCGGCCGCTCCGACGCGGGAATCGCCTACGACTCGGCGGACCAATGCGTCGTCCTGTTCGGGGGCTTCAACGGCACGACCGTCTACAACGACACGTGGACCTATCACGCCGGCCAGTGGACGAACGTCACTCCGGCTCAGAGTCCCTCGCCCCGCTTTGAGCCCGGCATGGTCGGGGATGCGGCGGCCGGTGACGTGGTCCTCTTCGGAGGGTCCAACTCCAGCAGTCCGTACGCGGTCTCGTACAACGACACCTGGACCTACCAGGGAGGCGCATGGACCCCGGTGCCGACCTCGGTCGCGCCTTCCCCCCGGTTCTCGATGACAATGTCCTACGACCCGACGAGCCAGTGGGTACTCCTGTTCGGTGGGTGGAGCGCGTCCCAGCCCAACAGCTTCGGGGATACCTGGACGTTTGCGAACGGGACGTGGACGAACATTACCGGCCCGGTCGGACCGTCACCGCGCAACTACGCCGCGATGGCCTACGACCCGGCGCTCAACGCATCGATCATGACGGGCGGCCACGTCGGTCAGAACGCCTACAACGACGCCTGGGCGGAAAACGCGACGGACGGATGGGTGGAGCTGAACACCGGCAACGCCCCGCCCGCCCGGTGGGGACTCGACCTGAGCTACGACGCGACCTCGAACCAGCTCTACCTCTTCGGAGGGGTCGACGCGCTCTCGGACTACTACAACGACCTCTGGACCCTCACCCCGATTACGCCCGTCCACTACACTTGGGGGTGGACCCAACTGGTCACGCCGACCGCACCGTCCCCGCGCGCCGGCGCGGCGATGGTCTACGACCCGGCCGAGGGCTACTCGCTCTTGTTCGGCGGCTGCCCTAGCTCGAATCTCGCGTATTGGACCCACTCGTGCACGGCGGTCGGAGACACGTGGACCCTCCACAACGGCTCATGGGCCAACATCACCGCCTCGCTCTCGGTCGCTCCGCCCGCTCGGGCGGACGCCGGGATCGCCTACGACAACGAGGATCAGTCGGTCCTCCTCTTCGGCGGTTTCGACGGCGCCACCGTCTACAACGACACCTGGATTTTCCACGCCGGCCAGTGGACCAACGTCTCACCGGCCCAAAGTCCCTCGCCCCGATTCGCCCCCGCCATGACCGGGGACGCCTCGGCCGGTGATGTGGTCCTCTTCGGAGGGTCCAACTCCAGCAGTCCGTACGCGATCTCGTACAACGACACGTGGACGTTCCAGAACGGTTCGTGGACCCAGGTCTTCCCCCCGCTCGCCCCGGCGCCCCGGTTCTCGATGACGATGTCCTACGACTCGACGAGCCAGCTGGTCGTCCTGTTCAGCGGCTGGAGCGCCTCCCAGCCGAACAGCTTTGGGGATACCTGGACGTTTGCGAACGGGGCGTGGACCAACATCACGACCCCGTTCGGACCGTCGCCTCGGAACTACGCTGCGATGGCTTTCGACCCGGCCATCGGCGCCTCCGTAATGACCGGCGGCCACGTCGGGCAGAACGCCTACAACGACACCTGGGCGGAGAACGCGAGCGCGGGCTGGGTCTCCGTCCCCACGGCCGCCGCGCCCCCGCCGCGCTGGGGTCTCGACCTCACCTACGACGCCACGGCCGGCGCGCTCTACTTGTTTGGAGGCGTGAACGCCAACTCACTCTTCTTCAACGACACCTGGGTGTTCGGTCAGAACGGATCGACCGGTGCCCTCACGACGTTCTACCCCGTGACCCTCCGGGAGACGGGGCTCCCGTCCTCGATCTCTTGGATCGCGACGCTCGACGGCATCCTCGGCCGCGGTTCGACCGCCGCCGGCAGCACGATCGCCTTCTCGGTCGGGAACGGCAGCTATCCGTACACCGTCTCGAGCGTGGTCGGCCCCGTAGTCAACGGCAGCGCGTCCACCTACGTCCCGACGCCGTCGACCGGATGGGTGAACGTATCGGGCGGCCCCACGACGGTCGGTGTCCACTTCGCGGCCTCGGGCGGCCTCTTCGCCATCGACTTGGTGGAATCGGGCCTCCCCAACGGGACGAGCTGGTCGGCGAGCCTCGGCAGCACCTCCGTTACGTCGACGACCCATACGATCCAGTTCGGGGAGCCGAACGGGACATACGTTCTCGCCGTCGGCACGGTCGGCAACTACACCGCCAACTACACCTCGCCCGTCGTCGTAGCCGGTGCCTCGGTCCGGGCTACCATCAACTTCACGACCCCGATCTACCCGATCCGAGTATCCGAGACGGGTCTGCCGTCCGGGGCCGAGTGGACCGTCAGCGCGACCAACACCGCCACCCTCGTGATCACGAGCGCGGGATCGACCGGCGCATCGGCCATCCTGTGGCTCGTGCGCGGTGGGTATACCGTCTCTGTCACAGGTCCGGCCGGTTTCCAGGCAGCGCTGTCGCAGATCACCCTCTCCGTGGACGGCGCCGCCCCGCCGACCCTCGCGGCGACATTCGCCGCCACGGTCTTCACCCACACGACTGCTGCGACCTTACCGGCGATCACGCTCGCCGCGCTCGTCGTCATCGGCCTCGTCGCCATCGTGGGAGCCGGGTGGGGGTATCAGAAGTTGGAGTTCCGGCGGCGGCGCGAGGACGCCCAACGCTGGTTCCGTGAGTTCCAGCGCCCGCCCCCTGGGGACCAGGGTCCCCCTCCCCAGTGAGGGCCGGCCCCGCGAGGGGCCTCGTCCCCTCCCGAACCGGTCGCCCCGACCGACGCCGACTTGAGGGGGGACCGCCCTACCCCCCGGACGAGGTAGGCCGGTGACGGAGCCGTTCGGGAATCCGTCAGAAGGGATGGGTCTCGCCGCCCGGGTGCTCCTTCACCTCGCCCAACTTCCCCCGCTCGGCCCCAACGACCTCGCTTCGCTCGGCTGCACGCAGCAGGGGATGGTCACCGAGCTCGCCGTTCGGCAGGGCTCGCTGACGAAGGTCCTGCGTCGGCTGCTCGCGGGAGACGCGGTCGCGGTTGAGCGACGGTACGTCTCGGGGGCGAACCAGCGCCTCAAGGTGTACCGGCTCACCGCACTCGGCGAGTCCCTCGCGCGCGACGTGCGCCGCCGCCTGTCCCCGCCCGCCCCGCCGGAGGTGACCGGAGAATGGATCGCTCCGCGCTCCCCCTCGGACCGACTCGGCCGCGACGCGGACCGGCTGGGCGCGTAACGGTCCGGCGGGCGAAGCACATAGGGCTAAGTAGGAGCCTCTGCGTCGTACTCCCGCTAGGCTTGACCGGGGGGTTGGGCGTCCCCTTACACACCGAAACCGTCCTTAGC
>JAKIVX010000007.1 GCA_022750335.1 Thermoplasmata archaeon
TCACGGGCACCGGGTCAGGTCCTGACGGGAGCAGCCTTACCGTGACCCATCGACGTCGGCGGGTCAACGGAGCCGAGGGGTGTGTGGGGATTCCGTGGAGTTCACTCGGGCGGCAATCCTACTGGCCTAGCACGGCGGACCCGCTCTCGAAAGTAGGGTGAGGGACGTTCGGGATTCGCCCGGGGAGGGGAACTCGTTCGGACGATCTCATGCGCGCGATGAAGAGGCGAGGCACGCCCGGATCAGTTTGCCCGCCTCCGCAACGGCGTCGGCTTGTTCGGGGAGGAACGTCCTTCGGACCGCGGTGGCGGTGAGGAGGTAGAGTTCGAGCGCCGCGTCGCAGCTCCCGACCACATCTCCCCGAGGAACTCCGAGCGCCGCCCGCTGGGCCGACCGCCATCGCCCGCCCACCCGACGACCGACGCGTTCCCACAATTCGTTCTCCGTCCCATAGAGGATCCGTCGATGCACTGCCAGGACGATCGCCATGCGATCGGCGAGGAGGTTTCGCTGGACGGCCGCCGTCTCGAGGCTGCCCTCGGCCATCGCGCGGATGAGCTTGATCGCCTCCTCGGCCGACTCGGTGACCTGATCAGCCACCCACCGATCGCATCGGGAGGCGATCGTCGACCAGCGAAACCGGCGCGCCTCGGCCTGGATCCGGGCCGCCACACCCCGGGGGTCGTAGACCAGCAGCGCGGACCGCCACCCCGGCACGCTCCCACCGACTCGACGGGGGTCCAGGAGACGGCGACGCTCGGCGCGTTCGGTCGTGCGCTCGACGTGGACCTGGAATCCGCCCCGGAGGAGGGTCTGGTGACCGGACCGGCGACCGAGCACCCACATGTCGATGTCCGAGCCCCGGTGGGCCTCGCCCCGGGACCAACTCCCTCCGAGGACGACCGCGATTGCGCCGCGGTCGGCGAACCGGCGCGCGAGCGTGTCGAAGACGACCCGGCCCCGGAGCTGGTCGGCGATGGTCGCCGGAGGGTTGAGCGCCCTCCACCTACGGGCGGAGGCGAGCCCGGTTCGCTCGCGCATGCCCATCCTCTGACGCTCGGAGGTTCCGAGGGGACGCCCCCCGTTAAGCCCTCGGACCCGGAAGGCGCCGCAGGGCGGCCCGGCGGTCGGAGTCACCGCAATTAAATAGTCGATTCGAGCGTTTCTGCACTACCCAACCGATGCACAGCTACATCGACCTGTACTTTTCCCCGGACGGAGTCTCCCCGCTCGACATCGCCGACCGACTGCGCGCGACGGCGGGGCTCTCTTTCCTGGTCGGAAACCACGACCTCGCGTTCGAATGGGACACGGTCGAACAGTTCCGCGCCACGCTCTCCAAGATACACGAGGCCCTCCGGGGTTCCGGGGTCAGCTACCGCGTGGAGACGGTGGCGGAAGAGTCCGCCTTCGTGGACCCGATCGCCTGGCCTCCGCTCCTGCCCCGGAGCCCCTCGACCCACCCCGGTTTCTGAGGGGTCCCCCACCCCCCCGCTTCCACTGGAACCCGAATCCTACCAGCCCTCGTCCGCGGGGTCCACGGCCTCGCGCTCGAGCGCCGTGCGAACGGAGGTGGGGATCTCCTTCTTGGTCCCGGATCGATAATCGAACGATACCACCACGGTCCGCCCCCGAGCCACGACGGTGGGTGGGTCGGTGAGCGTGAACCGGTAGAGGAGGGAGAAGCTGGTGCGGCCGAGGGGACGGGACGGAGCGATCTCTCCCACCAACGAAGCGCCATACGGAACGGGAGCGAGGTAGCGGCACGTGGCTTCGGCGATGATGATGTCGATCGATGCCGGGTCGTGAGTAGAGAGGAGAGGGAGGTAGTAGTCGCAGCGCAGGGTTTCCATGTAGGGAAAGTACGCCGCATGGTTCAGGTGGTTGAGGACATCGACATCGTGGTAGGGGACGTAGAACGTACGACGGACCGGCCAGGGCCGGGATGAGGAGGAAGGGGCCGTCATCGCTCCCTCCACCCTCGTGGTTCCTATATGGGGTCGATGGGGTAGGCGGGGGACGGGCTCGGGTCCGTTCGGGTCGGTGCGCAACGTGCCTGGGCCGGAAACAGGTTCCACAGGAAATGGGGGGGTGGGGGCCGGTCCGCCCGCTCCGGGCGAGATGGCCGCCACCGTGGCCCGCCTCCGTGCCGTGACCCGTCGGCACAGCGCCCGGTTCGAGCACGCGATCCCGCTCATCGCGAGCGAGAACCTGCTCTCTCCCTACGCCAAGGAACTCCTCATCAGCGACCTCCACTCGCGGTACGCAGAAGGACTCCCCGGCGAACGGTACTACGAGGGGAACGAGGACGTAGACGAGATCGAGCGGATCTGCCTCGACCTCGCGAAACGCCTGTTCCGCTGTTCGTTCGCGGACGTCCGCCCCACCTCGGGCACGGTCGCCAACCTGGCCGTACTGAAGGCGCTCACCGAGGTCGGGGACCTGGTCGGCACCAGCCGGCTCGCCGACGGGGCCCACATCTCGAGCGCCGGGTTCGGCGCGTTCGGCCTGCGCGGCGTGAAACCCCTCTACTACCCTTGGGATGCGGAACGGATGACGATCGACGTCGCGCGGACCCGCGAGGTCCTTCGGGCCGTCCGTCCCAAGACCTGCCTGTTCGGCCTCTCCCTCTTCCTCTTCCCGATGCCCATCGAGGAGCTCCGACCCACGCTCGAGGAGATCGGCGCGCGCGGTTGGTACGACGGGGCTCACGTCCTCGGCCTCATCGCCGGCGGTCAGTTCCAGGACCCGCTGCACGAAGGATGCACCGTCCTCTCGGCCTCGACCCACAAGACGCTCCCCGGTCCCCAGCACGGGATCCTGCTCGGGCAGACCGAGGACCCCGAGCTGCGGAAGAAGCTCGAGAGCGGAGCCTTCCCCGGCGTGACGAGCAACCATCACCTGCACGCGATGGCGGCGCTCGCGGTCAGCCTGGCCGAGCATCTCGAGTTCGGCCGGGAGTACGCGCGCCGGACCGTCCAGAACGCCCAGGCCCTCGCCCAGGCGCTGCACGAGCGCGGGTTCGACGTGCTCGCCCCCCACCTGGGCTTCACGAAGTCGCACACGATCGCGGTACGGGTGGAGAAAGAAGGCGGAGGGGAGTCCGTCGCCACTCGCCTCGCCGCCGCGTCCATCATCTCGAACAAGAACCTCCTGCCCGGCGACAAGAGCCCGAAGCATCCGGGCGGGGTCCGCCTCGGGACCCCCGAGGTCACCCGCGTCGGCATGGGGCCGAAGGAGATGGTCCGAATCGCCGAGCTGTTCGACGACCTCCTGCACCGGGGCAAGGACCCCGTCACGGTCGCGTCGGCGGCGTCCGAGCTGAAGAGCGGGTTCGCGACCCTCCAGTACTGTTTCGGGGCCGGCGAGGCCGCGTACCGATACTACGACCTGGTGGGGCGCGACCCGTCCTAGTCGGGCCGTCCCGCGTCCGGTCCGGGGTCTTCCGTCATCTCGCGCCGCGCGGCAGCGGAGCGTTCGAGCGCGTCGGGGTCCAGCAGGATGAGGGGCGGACCGTCCGCGGAGACGACGAGGCAGAAGCGTGCGACGCCGTCCGGTCCCGTGCGGGCCCCGAGCGTCCCGTCCGCGACAAGCGAGGCGACCCAGTCCGGTAATTCCGGGGGAGCGGGCGCGACGCCCCAGCCCGACTCCAGGCCCGCGAGGTCGATCGCCCGCGCGTCCCGGACCAGCGCGATGACCCGATCCCTCCCTTCGACCAGGCGGCGGAGCTCCTCCTCGGGCGGTCCGTCGTCCCGGGTTTCCACGGCCCGCTTCCGCCGCTGGGCCCAGGCCGTGAATCCGACCCCGACGGCGCCGACCGGGGCGAGGGTCGCGAGCGAAACGAACGGCGCGCTCAGGAGGGGTGCGCCGGTCGACGCGGGAGGAATGGCGATCGGCCCGAGGAGCACCGTGCCCGCGGAGTTCGTCTCCGTTACTTCGAGCGATCCTCCGGCCTCGGTGCGCGACGTGTAGTTGACCCAGACGCCGGTCGCCCCGGGGCCGACGGAGACGACCGGAACGATCGACTCGTTCGACGTACCCCCGCTCTGGAACAGGATGTCCACCGCGGCTCCCAGCGCCGGATTGCCGTACTCATCGGAGATGCGCCAGAAGGTGCGGTTCGCACGGGTCCCTGCGAGTAGGACCGTCGGGTCGTACAGGTGCAGGTGGGCGAGGTCCGCGACTACGGTGACCTCCCCTCCGACCGTCCGGTCGAGCAGGCCCGCCCCCTCGAGGCGCACGAGGTACGCGGCGGCGTGGGTCGCGGTGAACGTGAGTGCGAGGCGACCGAGATTCCACGCCGACGTCGGGATCACAAAAGTTCCCCCGGCGTCCTCGACAAGGGCTCCGACTCCGGAGGCGTTGACCCACACCGGGGTCGGTCCGGTCCCGTCGCTCGTGGTGAACTCGACGTCGCCGGCCTCGGAAAAGGCGGGAACGGTCGCGCCCTGCAGATCCTCCGCCTGCCACACGACCGCGACCGGAGCGCCGGCCGTGACCGGCGCAGCCCCGGGGGCCACCACCTCCGCCACCGTCGAGGCCACGGCCGGACCGACCGTCACAAGGGTCGAGGTGCTGGTGAGGGTCCCGAGCGCGTCCACCACGGTGAACGAGAGGGTGACGCTCCCGGGCAGTGGGGGCACCCAGGTCATCGAGACGGGACCGTCGGCGTCGAGGACCCCCGTCGCGATCGGGGTCGCGGTTCCGGAGGCGTTCCACCAGAATCGGAGCGGCACATCGCCCCCCGTAACCTGACTGGAGAGGGAGGTCGGCGCGTCGGCGAGGATCGGGGTGGAAGTCGCGATCGACGAGAGCGAGAGCGGCGCGACGACAGCCACCGCGAAGGAGGTCGACGCATTCGTTCCCTCGCGATCGATCACCCAGGCCAGGGCCGAGTACGTGCCGGGGGTGGAGTAGACGGGCGCGAACGTCCAATTGGGCCCGGGCGACGTGGAACAGAGCGGAAGCCCGAACCCGGGCGCCACGCATGCGCGGGCGTACGGCGTGGTTCCGGAACCGGGGATGGCCGAAACCCGGATCGAGATCGGACTACCGGAATATCCCGCCGGTAGGCCGGGCGAGAGGTCGATCGCGGGAGGCGGAGACACGGTGACGGAGGGGAGCGACCCTTCGCCGACGGAGAACGTGTTGGTGAGTTGCACGGTCGGGTCGGCCGTGCCCGGAGACGGGTAGGTGACCGCACCGGCGCAGGCGAGCGAGACCGTATCCTCGCCCGAGGGGGAGGAGGCGCAGGACCAATCGACCGGAGCCAGTCCGAGTCCTGGTCCGATGAGCGCCGTGTACGAGTATCCGGCCGCTCCGCTCCCGTCCGCGGTGAACGAGACCGCGCCGCCCGCATCGAGGTACGTCCGGTTCGCATCCCCTCCGGAGAACGCGGTCGGGACGGCCACGAGAGTGACAACGATCGGCCCGACGGCGAACCGGTTCGTGCCGACCCACGCCGAGGCGGCGACCGAAAGTTGACCCGCCCCCGCGCCCGGCAGCGCCTCGAGGGTCACGTTCGATCCCGCGCCGGGGCCCACGAACGTCCAGCCGGTTCCCGTGAGGTTCCAGGTGATGTTCGGACTCAGCGGACTCGCCTCCCCCACCGCATTCACGGCTTGAACGGCCCAACCGACCGGATCGCCCGTGCTCAGGACGCGCGACGTGCCTCCGGGGTTCAGCGTGAGGCCGCCCAGCTCGGCCACGAGCGTGACGCTGAGCGACGTGCCGTTCGCTACGGTTCGGAGGTCGTACCCGGAAGGGAGCCCCGACGCGGGGGCGACGACGAGGGGCCCGAACGACCCGCTTGACGTGATGCATTCCGTCGGGGTGCAGTGCGAGGAAGGGAACACCAGCTGGAGCGCGAACGTTCCATTCGTACCACTGTTCGCTGCTCCGTCCAACGCCTCGCAGGCGAGCGAGATCGTCGTCCCGGTCGTCCGATTGACGGTCTTCTCATCAGTCGAGTAGTTGTAGGTGAGGTTGAGGCCGGCCGCCGCGCTCGAGTTCAGCGGTCCCCCCACGACCGTGACGACGCCCGTGTAGGAGGTGGGGATGGAGCTTCCCGCGCAGGCGGCCGAGGACGACGGTGTCGATCCGCTGGGGGGAGCGACGGAGGCGCCTCCCCCAGTAGCCACGAGGGTCGAGAGGAGCAACAGGCCAAGGATACCCCAGAGGCCGAGGCGAACGGGTCGGACGATCCGTAGGACGGACAACCCCCCTCCGTCCGGTTGCCCCAGGGGGCGACCGCCCGCTCGGACTGGGACGCCGAACCTTAACCGTATCGAATCGGGGTTTCCCCCTGGAAGGTGGGACGTGGGGGTCTTACGCCGGGCGGCATGGCCCGGCGTGTCGGCTCCGACCCGGACGTACCTCACGCCCCCGCGCCTCGCGTCGCTCCCGGTCGAGCGGCATCAGCTCGAGTATTCGTCCCGTTCGCTCGTCTTTGCCGAGGATGGTCCTAGGATTCTCCGGGCTTGGGGACCTCCAGAGCGGCCGTGGGTAGTGAGCGTCGAGGCGCGCGGGGGACGGTGGGCCATCGAGGCGTGGGGCGCGGACCCCCCTGAGGCGCGCGCAGCCGTCCGAGCGCTCTTCTCGCTCGACCATGCGCTCCCGGAATTCTACCGTCTGACCCGACGTGAACCGATCCTCGCCGGAACGGAGCGCCGGTTCCGGGGGCTCCGGATCCCGCGCGACGCCAGCGTGTACGAGTCCGTGCTCTACGCGATCATCGGCCAGCAACTTTCTGTCCAGGCGGCGCTCTCGATCCAGCGACGACTGTTCGAACAGACCGCTTCCGTCCTGACGGCCGGCCGGACGGAGGTTCCATCCGTTCCCCCTCCGAAAACGCTCCTCCGACTGGGGGCGGAAGGTCTCCGCGCCACCGGTCTCAGCGGAGCGAAATCCCGAGCGATCCTCGAACTGGCCGCGGCGCCGTCCACGAGTCCCCTCCGGGAACCGCAGCTCGGGACGATGCCCCTCGATCAGGCGATCGAACGCCTGGTCGAGATGCGCGGGGTGGGCCGTTGGACCGCGGAGAACTCGCTCCTGCGCGGGACGGGACGCACCGACGTGTTCGTGGCCGGGGATCTCGGAATACGGGTCGCGCTCGCGGAGAACGGGATCCTTCCGAGGACCGCGCCCGAGGCAGCGGCGCGCGCCTGGGGCGAGAAGTGGTACCCGGGCTGGGGGAGTTACGCGACCCTCTATCTCTGGAGAAAGCTCGTCGCGGATCGAAAAGCGCTCGCCGGCTAGCCCTCGCTCCCTGCGAGTGGGAAGCGCGCGATGGTCCGATGGATCGCCCCGGCCGGCTCGAGGCGGCTCTCTACCAACTCGACCGAGGTGACGCGGACGACCTCGGGCGGGCGGTCTCCTGCCTCCGTCCGAAACAGAAGGGCCGCGCGTTCTCGGTCGCGGGGGGAGCGAACCCGGAACAGCGTGACGTGCGGGACGAACGGGGTGCGGTCCGGGGCTACGCCGACCGACTCGACCACCTCCCGGACGACGCGGGCGAGGGCCCTGAGTTCCGCCACCCCCCGGGTCACTCCCCGCCAGACGACGCGCGGCCGGTCGACCCCCGGAAATGCGCCGAGTCCTTCGACGACGAACTCGAAGGGGGCGGTCCGTGCGACGGCCGGGGCCAGCGCTCGGGTCAGCGCCTCTACGGTCCCTTCCGTCACATCCCCGAGGAAGCGCAGGGTGAGGTGCCCGGTCGCCGCGGCCGTCGAGGGCGATCCTTCCGCGGCGCCTCCGGGCAGGGTCACCGCCACGAACGCGCGCACGGGGCGGCTACGGTGACGGTGGGCTTACCGACTCCTCCACGGCCGCCGGGGACCGTCCGACCTCCCGGCGCACCGTCCACGAGGGACCGAGCGTCCAGACCTGCGCCCGGTCGGGAGCGAGGCCCAGCGACCGCAGCGTGCGCCGGACCCTTCGGGCCCGGGCGGCGTCGCCCACCAGGAAGAGGGCGAAGGCCCCGCGCGCATTCGCCTTCGCCCAGCCGCGGCGGATCCGTTCAGGCCGCAACGCCCCCGAGACCTCCGCCTCCAAATGGACGTCGCGACCGGAAAAGCACCGCCAGGCCCACCCCGTTCGGATGCGGTCGAGGGTGCGCGCCACCGCGAACGGTTCCCGCGGGATCGAGGGGCCCATCTGGCGGAAGAGGGCGTCCGGGAGGGTCGTGTCGAATCGCCCCTGGCGCACGATCTCGATCACGTGACCTCGCCGGGCGAAGACCCGGAACGCCCGGAGCAGGAGCGCTCGATGCTCGGAACTTTCCGACACCGCTCCGGTCGGAGCTCCGAGCCCCAGCCGCGCCTCTCCGGCCGAGGTCAGTCGAACGGAGGATGGGGTGACCGCACACTCCGCGCCCCGCGCGACGCGGACCCACGCCCGTTCGAGCTCGGCGGCGTCGACGAACGGCGCGACCAGCGCGACTGCGGCGCGGACGACCTCCGACGGCGCCAGCGGTCGTCCCGTCTCCTCGGCGGCCAGTACCGCCAGGAGGAGCCGGTGCACGGCCCCATCGTCCTCCGGTGGGGTTGACGTCCTCGGGCTCACGTGGAATTCGTTCCGGGTGGCCGTGACGGCCGAGGACCAGGACGGAGCGCCCTCCGCCGGTCGAAGGATCGAGGTCCGCCACCAACGCGGCGATGCGGAGCGCGGGTCAAGGACGATCGCGAGGCCGGTCGGCAGCGACGCGAGCTCGGCCGCGCTCGTCGCGCCCCCGAGACCGACCCAGGGCCCGACCGTCGCGGCCGTGGCCGCCGGAGTCCGGAACGCGACGAAGGTCGTCGCGGCTCCCGCGGCGGCCGCGCGCAGTTCCGGCGCGAGACGTTCCGGGTACTGGGTCGCGACGAGGGTCTCGACCCCGAACTTCCGCCCCTCGGCGAGGATCTCGGAGACCAGGCGCGGAGGGAAGCTCTGCACTTCGTCGAGCACCAGCAGCACCGGACCCGGAGCGTCGGACGGCCGAGCCTCCCCGACCAACCCCAGATAGATCCGCCCGAGCACGAGCGTGGCTGCGAACGCGGCGGCCTCCGGTCCGAGGGTCGCGACCGGCAGGCGTACGAACAGGCCCCGACCCGCACGGATCAACGCCCCTACGTCGAGACCGCCGTCCGTGGGAGCGAGCAACTCCCCGAGTTCCGGCACGAGGACGACCTTAGAGAGCCGGGTCGCCGCCGACCAGAGGAACTCCGGGTTCCGACGCACGATCGGACCGAGCTCCTCGAGAAAGCGGGCCGTCGCCGCACTCGTGGACTGCAGGAGTGCCGCGTCCCGACGGCGCGGATCCGTCAGCAAGGCGTACAGGTCGAGGAGCGTCCCGCCCGATTCGAGCACCAAACGCGAGAACGTGTCGAAGATCCGTTCGAGTCGAAATCCCCAGGCGAGTTCGGCGCCGTCCGGGGTGAGACGCTTGACTGCGGCGACGAACTGACCCGCGGCTCGGTCGACGGACGAACCGGCCATCGTGAGCCCGGAGATTCCTGCCACGGGCGAAGCGCTCGCGTCGATCGCGACGAGACGAAGCCGCTCCGCGGCGGTCAACGCACCCAGGATCGAGGGCGCGAGATCCCCGTGGAGGTCGAGGACCACCACCGACTGGCCAGCGAGGATCGCCTCCCGGGCCCGTCGGGCGAGGAAGGTCGTCTTTCCCGCGCCCGACGACCCGAAGACCACCGTGTGGCCAGGCTCCCACGCTCGTCGGACCCCGCGGTCGCGGAATCCGAGCTCGGGAGTCTCCTCGAGCAACGTTGGCGGGACCGCGCACCAGGCCGAACGGCGCAGCGATCGGAGGCCGCCCCGCCGCCAATCCCGGCGAGTTCCGACGGGCGCGTCGCGCACCGCGACCGGAACCCGCGTCCCACCGACCCAATCCGAGCGAACGCGCGCACCGAGCGCGTCGAACAGTCGGTCCCGTCCTTCTCGGGTGGACGCCGCTACGCGGAACCGCACGGCCACGTGGACCGTCGCGGATCGCGCCAGGACCCAGAGCACCTGGACCGCGGACCAACCTCCGATCGAGGCCCACGGGTCGAGGGAGGCATGGGCCGGGCTCACAGAAGGGCGCGTCCACCGTGGTTCGACGGCTTCGCTCCGTTCGGGAGCCAGCACGCCGAACCGATCGAAGGCCGTCAGTGGCGGTTCGGGCGCGGCCGGAATCGGGCCTCCGACCCGACCCCGCGCACCGGGGACGGTGAGGGGCCCCGGGCCCCCCAGCAGTTGGGCGGGGCGGACCGAGATCGTGGGGGTGGGTCGGTCCATCTGGGACTCGAACACCGCGCCCGCGGGAGGTTGTGCTCCCGCGATCGCAAGCGCCAACGCGCGGTAGACGAATCGACGTTCGAAGTACGGACCTTCGACGTGGATCGGACCGACGTCAGTCACGGTCCCCGCGGATTGCGAGCGCGTTCTGGACCAGTTGGTCGATCTCCTCTTCGAGCGAACGCAGCCGGTTACGACGGGCAAAGGCGATCAGGACCGGGGTTCCGACGAGGTGCGGGACGGGCCGGTCGTACTCCCACAGACGGATGTGCCACAGCAGTCGTCCGTCGGGAAAGCGGTAGAGACGTGCGGCAGGTCGATACGGTCCCGCGAGTGGAAGGCGCACCCTCCCCACGCATCGGACCTTCGGCGTCGATCGGCAACGAACGAGTTCGGCTGGGCATTCTAGACCGCTCAAGATGTTTCACAAAATCCCCCCTCCGTCCGGCGGGCCGGCGGAAGTTGGGTGTGGTGCGTCGCGCCCGCAGGACCCGGAGGTCCCGTCACCGCTCCCTCCGAGCCCGCGCCCACGGCCGGACCGCCGTGTGCCGGAGGGAGGCGGAGGTCCGGCGATGAGCCGGGAAATCGCCCCGCGTGGACGCGTCGGTCCCTCGGCCCGAGCCCTACGCTCCGCCGGTCCGGCCGGGCGTACGCTCGAGGGGGACGACCGCGAAGGACCCTACCTCCTTCGGGGTGACGTCAGACGCGGGGCCGTTCGGGACTTCCGAACTTCCGGGACGTCGAGGCGGACGTTCGGTCCGGTTCGCGTCGCGGTCGGGAGTGCCAAGGGATCCGGGAAGGTCGCGCCGCGGTGCGTCGAAGCTCAGGGTCGGAGAAAGGGGTCCGAGGAGAGCGTGGATGGGGGGGCGGTGCGTTTCCCATGGTGTTGCGGACACGGCGAACGCACCCCCGAACCACCCTCGCTCGGTCCGGGCGAACGATGAACGATGCGGAAGGAAGAAGAGACCCGCACCACGAAAAAGGGGAAGGAAGGGCCCCTCGCACGCCTGGGAGACGGTGCTCTCCCACTTGTGGCGATATGGAGGGGCCCTTCCGGGGTGGTTGCACTGAGTAAGTCGTGACCGGGGTATTTGAGGCCCGGACCGGGAGGCCCTGAAACGGTCGCCCGGTAGGCGTTCCGCGGAGGAGTCTACCGGCCGCTTCGAGCGGACCCGGCCTCGGCGATGACCACCCGCGGCAACTCTCCTTGGATGGTCGGGGGTCGGCGGGTCGAAGCCGCGGCCCGTGCGCTCGCCTGGTTGCGGGAGATCACCCAGCGCTCCCCCCACGCCCGCAGCTCGCGGGCGGCCGGCGCGAGGCCGAGGCCCATTTCGGTGAGCGAGTAGACGACCGAGAACGGCCGGGTGCTCACGACGGTGCGCTGGACGACGCCCTGATTCTCGAGGAACTTTAGCGTCGCGCTGAGGGTCTTGGCGTTCAGGTGGGAATTGGATTTCAGAATTTCGCTGAACCGCTGCGGACCCTCGAGGAGCCGGTGGACGATCGCGAGGCGCCACTCGGTCCCGATGACCCCGATGGCGGCGAGGACCGGGCACAGCCCCCGGCTCTCCGAGGTGTCGCAGTCGTCGGAGTCGGCCCCGGAGTGGGCCGCGACATGACGTGCTCGAGCAGCCTCCATGCTTCCCCGGTCTCTAGATGGTCGCAGACCCTTTTATAGTTACTGTATGAAAGTAAGTGAAGATTAGTAACTTCGAACCGGTCTCCGCATCTTCCGGTGTCCGAACGCTCCGCGAGTACGTTTTCTCCGACCTCGACCGTTCGGTTTCGTGACGTTGCGGCCGCGCGAAGTGGAACTGGCCGTCGAGCGTCCCGCCAACGGGGAGGTCGGTGCCGAACGCGTCCGCCTCGTAGCCCGGTTCGAGGTCCCGGAGGGCGCTGAGGGACCCACTCCCCGCGAGCTCGGTCAGGCCCTCGACCGGTTGCGCGCCGACCTGGACGTCCTCGTTGGGCCGCCGCTCGCCGCGGCGCCGGCGCTCCGACCGGATCGCGATCTACCGGAGCTCGTGGACACTTATCGTCCCCGACAACGCGAGCTCATCGATCTGCTCCTAGGAGAGGGGGAGTTGACGTCGGGCGAACACGCCCGGCTCGTCGAGTACCTCACGAGCGTCCGCGCCCCGTTGCCCCCGCCCGCCCTGGCGTTCTCGGACGCGCCGCTCGCGGCCGCGCCCATCGCCGCCGCTCCGATCGCGACCGAGCGGCTCCCCGACCGGGCCCGTTCGGTCCCGGACCTGCTGCGCACGTACCAGATCGAGACGCTGCGTCAGGCTGGAGCCGTTCGCGCCCGCCGGCAGATCTCCTTCGAGGAGTACATGTCCCTCAAGCGGCACTTCGAGCGTTCGACCTCCGAGTCGGAGAGCGCGACCGCCGAACGCTCCTCTCCCTCTTCTTAGCGTTCGAGATAAGCCGACGTCCCGTGGCCCCCGACGGAGCGACCTAAAGATGCGGTACGTTCGATTCGGCCAAACCGGAATGAAGGTCTCTCCGATCTGTCTCGGGTGCATGTCCTTCGGTGCCAGCGCGCCCTGGATGGTGGACGGAGACGACGCGAAGAAAGTGCTCCGACGGGCGTGGGACCTCGGGATCAATTACTTCGACACGGCCAACACCTACTCCGAGGGGAGGTCCGAGGAGATCGTCGGCGAGTTCCTCCAGGGGATCGACCGGGAGGAGGCGGTCGTTGCGACCAAGGTCTATTTTCCCGTAGACAAGGGGCGTACCCCGGGAGGACTTTCCCGAAAGCAGGTCCTCGCCGAGGTCGCGCACTCGCTCCGGCGGCTGAAGACGGAGTACATCGACCTGTACCAGACCCATCGTTGGGATTACGAAACCACGATCGACGAGACCCTGTCGGTGCTGACGGACCTGGTCCGCGACGGCCGAGTACGCTACCTCGGGGCTTCGAGCATGTGGGCTTGGCAGTTCGCGCAGGCCCTGGCACTCAGTGATCGCGAGAGCTACGAGCGGTTCGCGAGCATGCAGAACCTGTACAATCTTCTCTATCGCGAGGAGGAGCGCGAGATGAACCCGCTGTGCCGGGCCGAGAACGTCGCGCTCGTGCCCTGGAGCCCCACCGCCGGCGGGATCCTCTCGGGACGGTACTTCCAGGATGGAAAGATCGCGACCACCGAGAAGGACAGCCAACGGGTCGCCCCGGGCAGCACCGGTCATCGACGGTACATCCGTCCGGACACGCACGAGATCGTCCGAAGGGTGCGTGAGGTCGCCGACCGGAAGGGTGCGACGCCCAACCAGGTCGCGCTCGCCTGGCTGCTCCGCAAGGGGGTCACCGCTCCCATCATCGGAACCTCGAACGTGGAGCACCTCGAGGAGATGGTCGGGGCGCTCGAGGTCGTGCTCTCCCCGGAAGATTCCGCGTACCTCGAAGAGCCCTACGTCCCCCAGCCGGTCCCGACCGACAGCTGGCACTAGCGCGCGAAGGAGCGTTCCCGAGTCTCCGCGAACTCGCCGAGCACCCCGCGCGCGGGTCGGGAACTCAGCTCTTGGGCGCCGCGCGGGAGTAAGTGTGCCATATCTCCGCCCGAGGTTCTTAACCTCGAAATCGCTCCAACAGCCGAATGTCGACCGTCCGCCGGCGGAGAGTTCGTTCGACCGGCCGGTGGTGCGTGACAGGTACCCGGTACCGGGGGACCCTAGGTCACCGGCTCCTGGCGGTCCTGGGATTGGCCACGGTCCTGCTCGTCGCGTCGTTCGGTGTCGTGGCGAACGCCAGTTCGATGTCGGGGGTCGTCCCGGTCGGTGGCCACCTCGCCTTGGCGGTGCCGTCCTCGCTGGGCGCCGGGGCCCGTACGGCCCCCGCGACCCGCGGCGCTTGGCTCGACTGGGGTGATCACGACCATGCTCGGGTCGAAGCCGTGGCCGCCCCCTTGGAAGGGACCGGGCCCTCGCTGTACGGGAACCCCCCCTCGTGGCTCGGGTACGACTCCCTCCACCGCCAGTTCTACGTCCCCGAAGCTCCCTCGAGCGTCGACATCGTCCCCGGAAATTTCACGTCGCTGTATTCGGGACTTCCTACGGTCTCCGCAGTCATACCGGTCGGGACCAACCCGTTTGGCGTCGCGTTTGACAGCGCGAGCGGCGAGATATTCGTCACGAACAGCGGGTCGGACAACGTCAGCGTCCTGGACGGGAACGATTCCGCCCCAGTCGCCACCGTCTCCGTCGGGGCGTCCCCCGCCGGGATCGCCTACGACCCGACGACCGGCGACCTGTACGTCGCGAACAACGGCTCGGACAACGTGTCGGTCATCTCGGGGAGCTCCTTACAGGTCGTCGCCTCGGTCGACGTCGGGGCCAACCCGGTCGGGGTGGCCGCCGACCCGATCTCGGGACAGGTGTTCGTCGCGGATGCGGGCGACTCCAATGTGACGATCTTCAACGCGTCCAGCTACGGGGTCATCACGAACGTCACCGTCGGCTCGGTCCCCTACGGCATCGCCATCGACCCGGTCTCCGACACGGCCTACGTGACGAACTCCGCTTCGGTGAACGTCACGGTCCTCTCCGCCTCGACCGATTCGATCGTCGCCTGGATCACCGTACCGGGAGGACTCACCTACCCCCCCAACGATCTCAGTGGGCTCGCGTATGACAGCCAAGATGGGTTGGTCTTCGTGGGGGCCGGATATCACGACATGCTCGTCTTGAACACCTCGACCCTATCGGTCGAGGCCGTCCTCGGGACCGACCCGGCCGGGGTGGTCTACAATCCGGACACCGGGGACGTCTGCGTTACGAACACCGACAACAACACCTTCGAGTGCCTGCTGACGGAGGTCTCCTTCACGGAGACCGGCCTCTCGAGTGGCGCCGAGTGGACGGTCAACGTCACCCCGTCCATCGCGGGACCGCCGAGCACATCGAACGTTCTGGACTTCCAGGTCCCGATCTTCACCTCGTTCAACTACACCGTCCTCGCTACCGGCGGCAACGAGCCTACTCCGGCATCGGGCACCGAGATCGGTCTGGACCAGTGGCAGTCCCAGGAGATCTCGATCTCCTTCTCGCCGGGGGCGACGAGCTACTGGGCGAACTTCACCGAATCCGGACTCCCGTCGGGCGGGGGCTGGTCCGTCGACCTAGACGGCTTGAGGGACTCGGGGACCCTTGCCACGATCGGCTTCCTCGTCCCGAACGGGACGTACCCGTTCTACGTCGCGAACACTCTGGTGAACGGAACCCAGTACACCCCCTCGTTGAGTTCCGGAACCGTCTACGTCAACGGGTCGGACTTCCTGGTGGGTTTCACGTTCCAGACCTCCACTCCCACCCCGGCCGACTATCCGGTCACCTTCCAAGAGTCGGGCCTGCCGAACGGGACGGCGTGGAGCGGGAGCGTGGGCTCCTGGGTGTTCCTCAATCAGACCGTACCGACCGCCACCCTCGGGTTGCCGAACGGGACCTACGCGTTCACGATCGGAAACGTCTCGGGGTTCAGCGCCAGCCCGAGTTCCGGGTCCCTTACGGTGGACGGCGCGTCCGTCACCGAGAACATCACCTTCACCTCAACCGCGGTCGTCCCGAGGTACCTCGTCGGGTTCCAGGAGTACGGCTTGCCGGCCGGGACGTCCTGGAACGCGACGCTCGGCGGAATGACGCGCAACTCGACGGGTCTCTGGATCAACTTCACGGCGTCCAATGGGACGTACACGTTCGACGTTCCGGCGGTGACCGGCTACGCCGCGAACAGCTCCGCGGGCAATCTCACGGTGCAGGGACGGTCGGTGACCGTCACCCTCACGTTCTCCCCTGTCCCGTTCCCGGTCGAGTTCACGGAGTCGGGCCTCGCGGCTGGGTCGAACTGGACCGTGGTGGCGACGAACCGGGCGAACGACGCGAGCGTGACGGGGACCCGTTCGACGGCCACGATTACGCTCTCGCTCGTCGAGGGGACGTACGCCGTCACCGCGACCGGGCCGGCCGGCCCCCATCCCTCGATGTACTCCACGTCCCTCGTCGTCGGTTCGGACGGCGCGGGCCCGGTGATGATCCTCCTCGGACCGGTAGTGTGCGCGTGCGGAGAGGTCGGCGTTCCCGGCCCACCCCTCCAGCTCTACCTCCTCGTCGGTGCGATCGTCGCGGTCGGGGCGGTGGTCGCCGGTATGATCCTCGTTCGGACCCGCCGGCCACCGCCGGAGCCTCCGCTCGATCCGACGCCGGTGCGGCCTTAGGGTTCGGCGGTCGGGCCCGGAGGCAGGCCGCAAAGGGCCACCGCGAGAAGTCCGACGTCGGTGATCCCTCCTTTCATCGGAAGCGCGCGGGCGCGCCCCGGACGTACCGGGGCCTTCGGGTCCGTGGACGGTCCGAATACCGCTCCCGGAGGGAAAGCGGCCGAGCCGATCGGGCCGGCCGAGCGGCACAGTCCGACGCTCATCTCGCGCCGGCGCAGGAGCGCAGAGGCGCGGTTGAGGAACGCTCCCAGCGCGGGTCCCTCGTCCACCCCCTCGAGGAGACCGAGCGTCGTCATCGCGAAGACCGCGACGCCCTTCGTCCGGCTGTCGGAGGTGAGCGCCTCGGCGGCGACCAGCTCCTCGGCGCGGGCCATGAATGTCTCGGCCGCCGTTTCCGGTGGCTCCCGGATCTCGAGGAACGCGAGGCGGCTCGTCCATCCCCGGTCGAAGACCGCGTCTGCTGCGGCCCGAAGTCCGTCGGAAGGGGCCGCGACGACCACGGGGCGGTCGACGCGCTTCGGGATCTCCGGGAGATCGGCTCCGGCGGCGAGGCGGTCCCGGGCCGGAGCGGGGAGCGTGCCGGTCAGGCGGCATCGCTCGAGGACGTTACGGGCTTCGGCCCGTTCGTCCGGGGTGACGGGATCGATGGGCCCGCCCCCGACGAGACCCGGGCCGTCCCCCCGATCGACCAGGAGGGTGGCGAGGTCGACCTGACGGGCCGCGGTGGCGAGCCGCCCTCCGACACCGCCGTCCCCGAGGGTCCGCGCGAGCAGGGCCACTTCGCGACCGGTGGCGCCGGCCGAGGCGGCCGTGCCGAGGAGGCGTGCGAACTCGTCCGCGGCCATCCCGGGCGGCGGAAGGCAGAGGCAGCGCAAGGCGCCGGGGGAAACGAGGAGCAGGAGGAGGTCCTGGGGTCCGAGTCCTTCGGCAATCTCCGTCGCCGCCTGCACGATATCCGCCGCACCGGCGTACCCGGGAAGTCCGGGCGGGACAATGACATCCCGGAACGGGAGTTCGTCCGGGATCGGCTCGGGTGCGGCCAGGTACCCCTGGGTGAGACGGTCGCCGAACACGTGCAGGGCGGCGAGGGCCATCGAGCCGGCCGCGTTCCCGAGCGCGATGAACGCCACCTGGCGATACCGGTTGTCGGCGACGAACCGGTTGCCGACGCGCAGAACCCCCTCCTCGCGCCGGAGCGCGAACCGGACCGAGCGGTAGGCGTCGGCCGCCGTCACGGCGGCCTGGAAGGCGGTCCGGTAGATCGGGTCCGGCCCCTTCGGCTCAGGAGTGTCCTGGGGAAACGGCTCCCACGGGAACTGGCCGATCACGACGCGCCCACCCGGTCCGAGGGACAATACGCTAGCGCCCGAGGTGGAATCCCCCTCAACCGAGCTGCAGTCGCTCGACGGCCGCGGGACGGGCGGCCCCAGTGAACCGGCCTGGTCCGAAAAGGCCCGGGTCGAGGTCCGTCGCTTCGCCCATCACCGCGCGTGCGATGCGGCGGGTCGCCGAAGGGGCCAGCATGAACCCGTGCCCGCCGAACCCGTTGGCGTGGAAGAAGCCGGGACATCGCAGGTCTTCGCCGATGATCGGGAACCCGTCGGGCGTGTCGTCGTAGTATCCGGACCAGGCGCGGAGCACGCCGAGACTCCCCAGCCTCGGGACCAGGCGGGACAGGGACGCGGCCATCCTCGGCAGGAAGGCCGCCGAACTCGACATCCCCCCGCCGGTGCCGGGGGCATGGGGCAGCGTGAGGCCCCCGACGATCTCTCCCCGCATCGTCTGGCTGAAGTAGAGTCCGTCCGACGGACGCACGACCATCGGGTCGAGGAACGGCTTCATCGGCTCGGTCGCGAGGATCTCGTGCCGGGTCGCGTGGTTCGGCACATCGAGCCCGGCGGCTCGGGAAAGATCGCCCGACCAACCGCCGGCGGCATTGACGACACGGGATGCGGTGACGGGCCCGCGCGACGTCGCGAGACCGGTGACCCGCCCGTCTGCCGTCGTAACGCCGAGCACCTCGACTCCGAGCGCCACCTCGACGTCCAGCGCCCGAACGGCCTCGTATAGCCCCCAGAGGGCCGGGAACGGGTAGAGGGTTCCGTCGGTCCCGAGGTACGTGCCACCGACGGCGGCGCCGGGCGCGATCCCGTCGACCAGTCGTCGCACGCCGTCCGCGTCCAGGACGCGGGAGTCGAGCCCCTCCGAACGCACAAGGTCGTGGACCGGCCGAAGCCGGGCCAGCTCGGCGTCCGTCTCGGCGAGGAAGAGATAGCCGGATTGCCGGAACCAGATGTTGTAGCCGAACTCCCGTCCAAACCGTCGGTAGGCCGCGACCGATTCCCGCGCGAGCCGGAGCGTGGCTCGCGTCTCCCACTGCTGACGGACGCCGCCTCCGTTCCGGCCGCTCGCGCCCGAAGAAAGGAAGCCTCGGTCGACCACGAGGATCGGACCCGTGCCCGCACGGGCGAGGTGGTAGGCGGTGTACAATCCGATGATCCCCGCGCCGACGATCGCGACCGAATAGTTCGAACGGGCCGGGGCGCTCATGTGCCCTCCGCCGGCGTCAGGACGCCGTCGAGGGCGGCGAGCGCCGCGATCGGGGTCGGATGGACGGGGGGCCGCTGGGTGATGTACCCCACCTCGGAGGGCGGTCGCCCCTCCGCGATCGATAGGAGCAGCAGCGCATCGGGCAGGCAGTACCGGCCCTGGCAGAGCCCGGTGCCGAGCCCGGAGTATCGTTTGACGACCTCGACCCCTCGGTACCCGGCTCGTGTGGTCTGTTCGATCTCTTCAAGCAGGACGTCTTCGCACGGGCACGCGATCCACCGACCCCGACGGGGGATCCGCACGAGCTCCCGGTAGTACCCCTCGAGCTCGTTCGACCCATCGGAGCGAACCCGTTCAAGTGGCGAGAGGGGGAGGGAGCCACCGGTCACGGCGGCGGCCACACGTTCTCCGCTCCCGACCGAGGCGGCGCCGACCGTCCCAGAGGCCGAACCGATCGCCCAGAGCCCTGGTACGCTGGTCGCGCCGTCGTCCCCGACCACAGGATAGTAGCTGCCCGTCCCGGCCCGCCAGTTCATCCGGGCGCCGGCCTGGAAGAACAGCTGCCCGTTCGGGAGGCGACGGTGGACGAGGACCACCGCATCGCATTCGAGCCGGGTCGAGCTTCCGTTCCCGCGAGCGCGGATCTCGACGGCGCGGACGCGCGATCGACCCTCGGTGGTGCAGAGGAGGGAGCGTGGATAGAGGGGAATGCCGGCGGCGGACGCAACGCGGACGGTCTCCGGCGGTATCTCGCCGGGAGCGACGAGCGCCGACACGTGATCGCCGAGCTCATCGAGCACCACGCGGGCCCGGTCACCGGCCCCGAACACGACGGCGTGGTGGAAGGGGGCTGGACTTCCCGACCGCGCGAACCCGAGGGCCCCGTCCCCGGTAAGGACTCCCGGCCGATCGTTCGACCCGAAGAGCAACGAGGCGTCGTAACTTCCGGTCGCGACGATGACCTGCGGGGCCCGGACGAGGACCCCCCGGGCCGGCTCGGTGTAGCCGATGAGGTCGAATGCGGCCCCGGGAGTCGAGGGCCGGGGGGGCAGAAAGGAGGCCGTGGTGGAGGCCCATACGTCCGCTCCGGCGACCGGGGCCACGTCCGCGCGGCGGTCGAGCAGGATCGGATGACGACCCTCGGCGACCAGCGCTTCCGCCGCGACGCGGCCGCTGCGACCCGCCCCCACGATCAGCACGTCCGCGCTCCCCACTCGGGGCGGTCCCCGGAGCTCCGTGGCGCTCTCCCGGGACGGCGGCTGACCATACCCCGCGAGGCGACGGATCACCCGGTGGTAGAGTGGCGTCATGAACGCCGGGCGCCGAAAGCCGTGGAGCGTGTCGATCCCGTTCGGAAACATCACGTCAAAGGCGGCCAAGAGGTCGAACCGACGCGACGGCCACGCGTTCTCGGTCTCGACCCGATCTCCCTCCCCCGGCACGTACCGGCAGGCCCGAACGTTCGGTCGGCCGTTGACTCGGACGAGGCATCCGGTACACTGTCCGATGCCGCAGAACGGTGCCCGGGGCCGGTGGTAGCGCGGCGAGCGCTGCAACGAGGGCAGTCCGTGGCGCAAGAGGCGGTCGAGGACCGTCCGGCCGGGTTCGGCGTCGTGGGAACGACCCTCGAACCAGAACCGAGAGCGGGAGGGTTCTACCATTCCCGGACCGGGGGTCACGCCCGCCCGGGGTATTTAGAGGGGCGGAGGTTGGTAAGAATCCCGGAACTCCGCTCGCTCGCTCGGGCTCCGTAACCTGAGACGACCTAGGGAGTTCTATATAGATAGGCGCAAGTCCGACCCTCCGCACCATGCGCGCGAGCGGGGGTTTCCACGGCCGTCGGATCCAGAAGACCGGCGGGTCGACGTTCATCGTCTCCCTGCCGAAGAACTGGGTACTGGCGCGCGGCCTACGCGCGGGCGATGTGCTCTACTTCACGCCACGGGCCGACGGCTCGATGACGGTGTTCCCCGAGGCGGCGACCTCGGGTGAGGGCGAACGTCGGGTGGTGCTCGTCTCGAACAGCGCGGAAGAGGAGCACCTGTTCCGTCGCCTGGTCGCCGAGTACATCGCCGGGTATCCCCTCCTCGAGATCCGCACCGAGGGTCGGATGAATGCTCGGACCCGCGAGGTCATCCGGGGGTTTGCCCAGCGCATGATCGGGCCCGAGATCCTCGAGGAGACCTCGGAAGCGGTCGTTCTCCAGGACGTCGTGGGACCGAACCCGCTCCCGATCCCCTCGGTCATCCGGCGGATGCACCAGATGGTGCGCGCGATGCAGACCGATGCGATGGCCGCCTTCCGCGGACGCGACGCGTCGATCGCGAAGGACGTGGTCGAGCGGGACTGGGAGGTCGACCGCCTCCATTGGTTCCTCGAAAAGCAGGTCACGACCGCCCTGCGCGACGCCCGCGTCCTCGCGACCCTCGACCTCACGCTTCCCGAGTGCTCGACCTTCCTGCTCGCGTCCCGGGTGCTGGAGCGGATCGCCGACCACGCGGTGCGGATCGCGGAGACCGTCGCGATCCTCGGCAAGGAACGCACCCCGCAGCGGCTCGGCGCCGACCTCGACCGGATGGCGGCCGGGGCGGCGACGGCGCTGTCCGATGCGTTGATCAGCCTCGACACGCGGGACATGGAGAAGGCGAATGCGGTCCTCGATTCCGCGCAGGAGCTCACGCGTCTCCGCGACAAGGTTCTCCGGGAGATCGCGACCAAACCCGGCCGTCTCGCGATCGGTCTCGCCTACGTGCTCGAGAGCCTCGAGCGGAGCGCGTACTACGCGAGCGACCTCGCCGAGATCGCGATCGACCGTGCGGTCGAGGTTTCCGGACGTCCGGTCGACCTCACGCCCGTCGCACCCGAACCGATCCCCGAAACGGTCGAGCGGCGACCGGTCGCGGCGCCCTAGGGACCGACCAGCGCGTCCAAGAGGTGTCCGACCTCCGCCGCGGAGGGGACCCGGGGATTGGCGAGTACCGCCGGCGAGCGCACGGTGTGCGCGACGGCCTCGGTGCGCAGCTCCGTCCAGCGATCGAGCGCGACCCCGGCCGCCCGGACCGTGCCGGGAAAATGGAGCTGGTCGAACAGGCGGCGGACCCGTTGGGCGAACGGCATGGACGCATTCTCGTCCCGGGTCGGGACCCGGTGGCCCAGGGTCTCGAGACGCTCCCGGGCCGATGGATGGTCGAATTCGAGGACCGCCGGGAGGGCGATCCCCACGAGGCGTCCGTAGGCGAGGCCGGTGGGACGCTCGAGCGCGCGCGCCAGGGCATGCGCGAGCCCGCGCTGCGCGTTCGAAGCGGCCAGTCCGGCGGACGTCGCGGCGTAATGCAGCGCCGCCCGGGCATCCGGGTCGTCGCTCCATCGAATGGCGTGGGGAAGGCGCTGGACGACCGTCGTCACCGCGTCGAGCGCGAGGGCGTCAGAGAACGGGTTGGCCCAGGCCGATAGGAACGCTTCCGATGCGGTCGCGAGCGCTTCGGCGGCTCCGTCCAGGACCCGGTCCACGGGGAGCGCGGAGGCCAACGCGGGGTCGACCATGGCCCAATCGGGCACCAGCGACCGGTCGGCGATCTCGAAAGGAGCGCCGTCCGCGTCGACCAGGTCGGCCACCCACGAAGCCTCCGCTCCGCTCCCGCTCGTCGTCGGTACGGCGACCAGACCCGGACCGGACCCGGTCGGTGGGTCCAGCCACTGGGGTACGTTCGAAAGCGCCGTCTCCGGATGTCCTAGGCGGAGGCGAACGGCCTTCCCGGCGTCGATCGTCCGACCTCCGCCCAGCGCGACCACCGCGTCCGGAGGGGCCGAACGGGCTCGGTCGAGCAGCTCCTCCACTGCGGCCGCCCGGTGCGGTGCCTCGGAGAGAACTTCGAGCTGGATCGCGGTGTCGGACTTCGCGAGCTCCTCCACGAGCCGACGCTCCCCGCCCGCTCCGGCCACAGTGGGGTCGACCAGGACCAGCGCACGGCGGAACCCGAGACCGCTCAGTTGCTCGAGCGCCCCGGTCCCCCACGCGATCCGGGGCGAGAGGAAGAACCCGCTCACCCTGCGTCCACCACCACGGCCGAAAGTCCTACGCGCGAGGTCCCTGCCGGCACCGGGCGCACGCGCCCGTGAGCGAGAAGGCAATCCCGTCGACGCTCCACTCGTCGGGGTGACGGGACGCGAGGGCGACCAGGAGTTCCCGCTCCTCACTCCCGAGCTCCACGGCGGAGATGCGACCGCAATGGCGGCAGACGATGTGGGAGTGAGGCGGTTCGGCCAGGTGGACGAACGGTAGAGGGGCGGGGGATGGCGGTGCCACGGGCGACGGGGTCGCTCGGGCCGTCCGCCGTCGGGCGGGTGCGCGACGAACCCGCCGGGGAGCCATCGGGCCGGAGGACCCCACCCGTCTATTTAGGAACCTGCCGCAAACCGTCGGCCGGAGGCGATCAGCTTCCGCGACGCTGCAGGCCGCTCTCGTCCCAATCCGGCGGAGACGGTGCGGTGACGTAGGTTACGACGGTCTCCGGCGGGGTGTCGGGGCGGGACCGGAGGGTGAGCACGGCGACCACGATGAGGAAGGCCGCGAGGGATGCTCCGAACACCCAGATCGGGATCCCGCTCGGAGAAGAGGTGCTCGAGGTCGTTCCCGGTGAGGTCGGAACCGCGGCCGTCGGTTCGAACAGGATGGACTCGCGGACCGGGCTGCCGGCGACGAGGAGCACTCCGAATGCGGGCGTCGCGAGGAACGGGGTCCCGTTGGGCGTCTGGGCCGTCGTCTGGACGCCGAACGAATAGTTTCCGTTCGGCTCGTTGAACACGACGGTAGTGCCGGTCGAAGAGTCCCGCACTCCGTTGGTCGTCACGGTCCAGGCCGATCCGGGCGGGAGTCCGCTCTCCGTGTAGGTGATCGGGTAGGTGGTGGCGGAGGTGAAGCGCGCTTCTTCCGTCACGGGCGCGTCCATGACGACGGGAGCGGGATTCGCGGCTCCGTTGTAGGCCCCCGTACCGTAGCCCGACCATCCGGCGAACAGTTCCCCGGGGGCGGCGAGCGCGCTCAGATTGACGGTCGTTCCGGTCAGGAACCATCCGCTCGAAGGGTTCACCACACCGGAGCCGGGCGTGGTCGGCGTAGCGGCGAGAAGGTATTCCGGAAGGTAGGCGACCGAGAGGGTCGCCCCGGCACCGGCCACGTCGAACGATTCGCTCGCGGTCGCGGCGGAGAACTGGACCCCGGGGGTGCCGGGAAGAAGGTTGGTGACGGTGTAGGTGAACGTCCCGTTCGGCTCGTTGAAGTGGACGGTCGGTCCGCTCGAGCCGTTCGAGAGGCCGTTGACGGTGACGGTCCAATTCATGCCGGTGGGTAGGCCGGACTCGGTGAACGCGACCGGGTACGTTGCGGAGGCCCAGTAGTGGGCCTCCTCGATGACCGGCCCTCCGAGAACGAGGTTCGCCGGATTCGCGTCGCCCGCGTAGGCCCCAGCCCCGCTGCCCGTCCAGGACTCGAACTTGTACCCCGGGGCGGCGAGGGCGCTCAGCGAGACGACCGCGCCGGCGTTGAACCATCCTCCGCCCGGGTAGACGGTCCCGGCCGCGCTTGGCGCGGCGGACGAGCTGAGCTGGTATTGCTGCACGAACGCAAGGGTCTCGACGATCGCGGCCGCGTCGACCGTGAACGTACCGGCGACCTGGTTCGCGACGAACCGTACCCCCGGACCGCCGTTGATGGGGGAGAGCACGAGGAACGTGAACGTACCATTCTGCTCGGCGACCGAGAGGGAGGAGGTGGTCGAGGTCGTCGTGGCCCCGTTGACCGTGACCGACCACGCCGTCCCCGCCGGCAGGCCCGTTTCGTTGAAGGTGACGGGAAGGGTCCTCCACGCGGCGACCTGGTTCACCCAGGTCTTCCAGTCGTCGAGCGCGTAGTCCCGGGTCGTGTACACCCCGACCGCCCAGAAGTGGACGTTGGTCGCCGGTGTGAACGCGATGGCGAAATCGCTCCCGAACGGGCAGACCCCGCTCCCGCATCCGATCGGCGGGCTGTACGGGCCGGTCCCATTGTGGAGCGACGTCGGTGCCTCGAGCGTCCCCGACGGGTCGGTGACGGCCTGTCCGGTGGCGAAGATGGACGGCACGAGGGTGGGCGAGGATTCCCCGAAGACGAGGGCGAGGTCGCCGCGCACCGCGATCGAGACCGCCGGATCGAAATCGTACGTCCCGGCTCCGCTGCTCCACACGAAGTCCTGGGTCAGGTTCCCCGTCGTGGTATCGACCTCCCACAGATGGAGGCACGACCGGACCTGGGTGCCGTTCGCGGGCGTGCAGGAGACGGTGGCGGCGGCCCAGAGGGAGTTGGACCGCCAGGCCGCGCTCTGGACCGCTCCGTTGCCGACGCCGAGCAGGTTCGTGGAGCCGTTCTCGGGGGCGTTCGGGGGGGCGGATAGGCTGGTCGTGAAATTCGTGGGGGCGGAGAGCGTCACGCTGTCCGGAGGAGTTCCGGTGAGGGAGAACACCTGAAGCGGACCGGACGCAGCGATCCCGTCGTCGACGAGATAGAGGACGGACGAGTCGCTCAGCGTGGTAGCCGGGACCAGCGAGTTCGTCTCCGAGTCGAGCCCACCGACCGCGACCGGCGCTAGCGGAGCCCCCGACAGGAGTTGGGTCTTGTTGGCCGCCCAGACCTGCGAGCCCAGGAACGAGCCGTTGGGGGAGGAATCGTTGGTCGAGACGACGACGTCGGTCGCGTCGACCGCGAGGAGCGGGGCGTTCGGGACCGAGGCGTTCGTCGGTGCGATGGCGACGAGGTTCCAGGCTCCGGAAGGGTCACTCGAGAGGCTGGCTCCGACGAGGACCTCGGCCGTCGTCACATCTTCCACGCAGACGAACCAGTGGAACGAAGAGGCGTCGAACTGGGCCTGCGGGTTGGCGAGCACATCCGAACTCGTGTTGAACAGGGCCGCCCAACTTTGATTGAAGACCTGCGTCCCGTTGACGAGCCATACCCGCTCGGTCCCGTTCGCGAGCTCAAGCACGTAGCCCGCTCCGACAGCGAGTTGCGGGTCGGCGGGAACACATGAAGCACAGGCCGAATGGTAATCGATGCCCATCCAACCCATCCCGGCCGTGATCTCGGTCGGGTGGGCAAACGTCCCGGGACCGGTGGCGAGCCCCAGGGGTGCCGAGCCGGGCCCGCTCGCGCTCAGCGGGGAGTGGATCGGGCTGATCGGCCCGAGGCCGGTTGCGCTGCCGGCCAGGACGGAGAGCGTGCTGGTGGCGAGAAGGGCAAGGACGATCCAACCTGCGGTAACCTTGGGACGAGTATAGTCGGTCACAGTAACCACCGCCGAAGCGGAGCGGAAGGGAGTGGTACTGTTCTCGTCGGGCGTACTATTTCATAATGCGCATCAGTGCGGATTGACGCGCATTCGCCGCAACCCGGCGCTGGACGGGTGGTCGAGGTCAGTGGGCGGCGGTCCAGACGACCGCCCCAAGCCCCGTCGCTTCGCAAAGGCCGATGGCGAACAGGAACGGGGCGAAGGAATCGGGGATGATCGGCATCGCCGCGAGGTAGGAGTAGACCGTGAGTCCGCTCTGGACGACGAACGCGCCGGCGAACACGAGGAGCGCGAGGCCGAACCCCGTCTTCGTGTTCGCGTAGACGCGCCGGTAGAGCGCGAAGAGTGCCCCGGCGAGGATGATACTGATGAGGCCGAGGGCCACGCTGGCCTCCATCAGGACGTTGCTCACGGGTTCCCTCCGGGCGCCCGCATCGCGGTACGCCGCACGGCTCCGGAGCTGGACTTCGACGGCACGAGTCCGCCTCGGTGCGGGTGGCTCGTCGCCACCGTCTCGAGATACGCCGCCGTGGAAGCGGCGACCTCGTACGGGGCCGCGTAGGCGTTCCCGACCGGCCGAGAGACGGCGCCGTTCTTCTCGAGGAGTCGCAGGTGGTGGCGCACCGTCCGGTAGTCAAGACCGAGTGCGGAGGCCAATTGGTGGGCGTTGGCGGGGGAACGGACCAGTTCGTCCAGGATCCGGCGGCGGTTCGGACCCCCGCGGGTTCCGAGGAGGAGGTACCACATGAGGGAGCGGAAGCCAGGACTCATGGAACGTCCCGGCCGATTCGACCGCCCCTTATGAGGCAACCCCCTCCTCGGTGAATGGGTCTCATTCTAGAAGGTCGCGAGACCCTCCGCCGTCGCCGGCAGGTTGTAGACCGCCGAGAGGAGCGTCAGCCCCCCGGTCGAACCGATCCCGAACTGCTGGATCTCGCCCGCACCCGCATCGTAGACGAACAGGTACTGGCCGTGCGAGCCGCCGACGCCCATGTCCGTGTCGGCCGCCCCGGTGGTCGCGGCCACCGACGTCAGGAGGGTCAGGGAGCCGCCGGTCCCGACGGTGTAGGTCGAGATCGTGCTGCCGTGCGCGTTGGTCGTGTAGACCCACGTGCCCCCGTGTGTGACCGCGACCCAACAGGGCGCGATCCCGCCGTCCACGACCGACCCGCTCACCACGGTGAGGGCGCCGGCCGCGGAGACGGTGTAGGAGGAGAGCGCCCCGGTCGCGGCGTCGCTCACGATGAGGACCCCGCCCTTACCCCAGGCGAACCCGTAGGGGGTAGTGCCGTTCGAGGTGGTCCACGAAGGTGCCTGCGCGACCCCGGCGGAGTTGACGACGAACGTGTCGAGGAGGTTCGTGTTCTTCTCGGTGACCACGAGGACGTTTCCCGCCGGGTTGAAGGAGATCTGCGCGGGTCCGGTCAGCGCGCGCGAACTGAGGAACTGGAGGGAGCCCACGATCGGCGTGAGCCATCCAGTGCTCGCCATCTGGTAGCCGGCGATGTTGCCCTTGCGGACGCCGTTGCCCGCGTTGAGGACGTAGACGATCGAGCCGTGCACCGTCACGCTGACGGGGACCACGCCGCGCGAGTGCGTCTCCTGGACGTAGGTCAGCAGCGGGCCGGGGGCTCCGGCATTGACCCGGAACACGGTGAGCGACTGGCTACCGGCGTTGACGACCAACAGGAACTGGTGGTTGGCCGTGAGGGCCAGCGCGCCCGAATCGGCGAGGCTCGAACCGGTCCCGAGACCGTGGGTCGAGAAAGTGCCCGACGGGATGAGCGCGCCACCGGAGCCGATCCGGTAGCCGATCACCGAGTTGCCGGTGACGGCGTTCGACATCGTGAACACCGCCCCGCCGGCCCCGTGGGAGGGGACGGAGGCAGGCGCGATCGGCGTTTGGGCGGACGCGGCGGCCGGTATCAGCAGCAGCAACGCTGCTGCGACCGGGATCAACCATAGTGGGCTGGGTCGCCTCATAGCCCCCACCCACCCGGCCCGCCCGCCATAGCCGTGGGCCGCATTCCCGTCCGACTTCGACCCTAATTCGACCCTACTTCCGCTCCAATCGACCCTCCACCCGGAGTGCGGCCGACGAGGTCGAGTACTCTTTTCGACCCGGGACGTTCCCCTCAGGAGCGATGTGGAAAGTTCGGGAGACGGGTCCGGCCCCGATCGTTCCGACCGACATCGGGACCGACCCGGCGATCGCGACCTCCTGGGAGGCCGAGTACCGAAACGGACGGTACGTCGACGACCCTCCGCTCCCATTCGTCGAGGAGATCGTCGCGGCGGCCCGCAGGCACGGTATGGCCGACTCAGGTGGTCTGTACCTGGGGTGCGGGAACGGACGGAACTACCTCCCGCTGGTCGCGTGCGGGTTGGACCTGTTCGGACTGGACGTGGCCCCGACCGCCATCGCCCAGCTCCAGCAGCGCGCCCCCGAACGCGCCTCTCGGCTGGTCTGTGGGGACCTCTCGGCGCTGCCGACGGGAGCCCAGTATCCGATCGTGGTCGCGATCCAGGTGCTGCAGCATGGGGACGAGACCACGGCGCACCGGGAAGTCCGCCGGACGGCGGCGCGGGTCGCCCCCGGCGGCTTGTTCTGTGTGCGGGTCAACGCTACCGGTACTGAGCTCGAGTACGCGCACTCGATCGTCGAGCGCGGGGACGACGGGCGGTTCACGGTGCGCTACCGGGCCGGGCCGAAACGGGGGCTCCTCATCCACTTCTTCAGCGCCTCCGAACTGTCTCGCCTCCCCGGGGAGGAGTTCACCCTGGTCGCGCCGCTCCGCCGGTCGGACACGCGTCGACCCCCTCCGCGACGCGGGTCGTGGTGCCAGTGGGAAGGGATCTGGCTCCGAACCCGCGGCCCCGTGGCGTGAACGGTCCCTCGGGGGGCACTTCGCGCGGTGCCGGGTCTATCCGAGCCAGTTCCAGAAGTCGTCCCGCCAGTAGTCCACGTCCTCGTGGACATGCCGGAGCGGGACCGGTTTCAGGCCCTCCTCCGCCGCTCGGGCGAACTGGGTCCGCAGGGCCTCGACCGACAGGGCGGAGAGGGTGTTGAGGATCCCACCCAGGTCGCTCTTGATCCCGAGGTCCAGCACCCGGTCCGGATGCCGGATCACCAAGCGAAAGTGATGACTGTTCCCGAAGTCGACCCGGACCACCTGCCACGCCAACGTCTCACCGCGTTCCTTCTGGAGCAGGAATGCCGCGAGGTTGCAGATCGCTTCGGCGACGAAATTCTCGTCGGGCATTCCGGGGGTGAGGTGCACCCCGACCTCGATTCCGCGGTGCGTTCCCCACCGACGCCGCCCGAGCAGAAGATTCCTCCGGGTCGCCCGGCCCGGGGGAACAGACCCCGAGGGCCCGGTGAGCTCCCTCTCCAATCGGTTACGGGGCCGCGCCGACCCATATGTACGATGGACCGGCCTCTCGAGTTCAAGGGGGAGAAAGATGCCGAGCCTGTACCTCACGTGTCACCAGTGCCACCAAGAGTTCGTGACGCCCATCGCCGTCACGGAGGCGGGACTGCACGACGTGCTCATCACCGGTATGGTCCACCTCTGCCCGCACTGCGGGCACCCGGACCAGTACTTCACGCAGGACTACCATGTCCCGGCAGCCCTCGTCGACCAGCTGAAGCCACCGGACTCGCCGCTGTCCACCGATCACGCCGCTGCAGAGCACGTCAGCACCGAAGTGGCAGCGTCCAAACTCGCGGGGTACTCGGTCGTGACGGACCCGGAGCGACGAAAGCCCCCGGCGTAGGGCGCCGGGACGTTGGCTGACCGGAGCGGGGAGTGCCAGGGACGCCGTTGCGTTTCTCGGCCAGGGGCCCGTCCTCGAGGGGACCCTCGCGGCGGCTGGAGCGGTCTTTCTGGCCGACGTCGCGCTCGCCGGGGAAGCTCCCCGGGGGGGAGCCACGCGATTCGTCCTCGACCTGCTCTCTCTACCGCTCGGGGCTCTCGTGCTGGTGGAATCGGTACTGCTGTGGCACGTGCTGCCCGTGCTGGCGCTCGGGATCGCGCTGGTCGTGGGGGTCGTGCTCGTGGGACGGTCGCTTCGGGAGGTCCCCTGGACCGGGATGCTCGCGCTCGCCGCGATCGTGGGGTACTCGGTCGAACGGGCCTACCCCACCCTCCCGTACTACGACGTGCTCGGGGCCGCGGCGGTCGTGTTCGTCCTCGCGTACGCTGTCCTCTTCGTGATCGAGCTCCCGTTCCGTCTCGCGGGCCGGGTCTCGGTGCCGCGTCCCCTCCTCCTCGTCGCGGCGCTCGGGTCGTTCGTCGGCGCGGCTCTCGTGGCCCTCTCCGAGACGGGGGTCGTGTCCTTGTAGGGGCGCGCCCCCACCCCGGCCGTTACCGACGAGAGGGGGCAGGTCGCTTGGCCCGGGGGCGGCGGGAAAGTCGTCCTCCCAACCGTCCGCCCCCCGTCCGTTCATTGACGGTCGCCCACGCAATCTGGGCGGCCTTCCGGCGCGCGGTGCCCCGACGCTCGTACCCTTGCTCGATATGTCGGGCCTGACGTCGTTGTTTCTCGGTGTAATTCGCTTTGCTCCCTCGCGCCATCGGTTTCCCAGCGGACCTTAGTTCCCTCAGTCAAAGTGGTTGGAGACGGCGACGAGGTAGACCAGGAGCGCCGCCACGACGAGCAGCGCCACCCAGGACTGAGCCACCAGTTCGACCGCGCCGTAGAAAAGGAGGACGATGACGGCGAGGGCGAGCGCCCACAGTTCCTGGTCCCACAGACCCGACGCGACGGCGAGGATCACCGCGCCGATCAGGACCAGGATGAGTCCAGCGATAGTCCCTCCCGTTCCGAATACGCTGAGCGAGCCCGACCCTACGACCAGGCTGGTGCCAAAGACGAGCAGCACCAAGCCCCCGACTAGGACGAAGAAGCCGAAGATTCCGATCAGGAGGGCGAGGATGGCCACCCCGAGGGGAAGGTTTCCGATGTTGGCGTAGCCCGACCCGCTGATGTTGGTGGTCGTGGTGGTGGTCGTCATCGCGACGAGGTTCGCTCCGGCCATTATCAGGCCGAAGGAGAGGACGTAACCGTACGGTGGTCGTCGCGGGGGCCGGACCTCCCTCGGTCGACGGTCGATCGACCCGCCGAGGGCTACCGGTGGCCCGCCCCCAGGTCGTTCACGCGATCGCCCGCTCGCGTGGCAGCGGGGAGGGCCGGCGAAGCCGGCCCAGCTGCGGGTGGGGTTGGAGGTTGTGTGCGGCGAGCGCCTGCGGGGAGGCGAACCGTCGGCCGCACAGGGCGCACAGCAGCCCGGGGGTGTGCGCCTCCGGATTCATCTCGAGGTCGGCTGACGCGGCGGCGTCCTTGTGGCGGGCACGCCGATGCGCCACCAACTCGCTCGGAGTGGCGAACGGGGCACCGCAGATCGTGCACGTTTCGCTCATGGTCACTCGTCCATCCGACGCGGGGTTCAAGAGACGGGCGGGTAGGACGTTCTGCTCTGGTTAGTCGCCGTCCGGATCCCGATTCCGCGAGCGGACCAACCCTGTTGCGGCTCCGTCAGATCCGAGTGATCGGGTTGGCCGCCGGAGACCCCGGCGGTGGACCGGGCGGGGCGGAGGCCGTGCCGAGCGGGACCGTCGCGGGGGCCGTCGGGGCGGACGTACCGGGGGGGACGTGGGCCGCCACGACCTGCATGATCCGCAGGTAGAGCGCGCTGCGGGGAGGTTCCTCCCGATTGCCGGCACAGAGGGCGTCGATCGAGATGACGTAGGACGCGAGGGTCGCCTGGTTGATGTAGACCCGGACCGACTTTTTGCCGACCACCCAGGCGTCCTGCGCCACGGCGTCGAGGACGGCGGCCAGCAGGCGTTCGGGCTCGACGGAGGGAGGCACTTCGTACTTGACCCGCACCCACCGCTCGGACAGATTGTGGTCGATCACGGCCCCCAGGATGACGATGCTGTTCGGGAACAGCGCGATCGGTCCCTCGTCCAGGCGGATCGCGGTGTACATGAGTCCGATGTCCTGGACGGTGCCGGTGAACCCGGGGATCAGCAGGTCCTGGGAGTAGAACTTGGGCGGATAGGAGGGCATCAGCACGCTGTACTGCGAGGTCGTGAGGGTGAGCCGGTCTCCCGGCTCGAACGGCCGGACGAGCACGAGCACCACCCCGGCGACCAGGTTCGCGAGCGCCGTCTGGCTCGCGAGGCCGACGACGAGCCCGGTAAACGTCCCCCCGGCGAGGAGGGCGTATCCGTTCACGCCGACCGCGGAGAGGGCCACGATCGCGAGCAGCGGATAGGCGATGATGCGGTAGATGTCCCCGACCAATCCGGCGTGCCGCCGTCCGCTGAATCGTTCCGAAACCCCCTGGAGGATGCGGCCGACCAGGAGGACGCTCGCCACGCCCAGCGTGAGGATGAGCCCGACGCGAACGTATCCGAGCTCGTCCGACGGGAGCCGGCCGTACTGACCGACGAGATCGAACAGCAGTACGCCGGCGACCGCGAGGAACGTGACGATCGCCGCGGCCAGCGCGGTCGACCACCAGGTCCGTACCCGGTGTGTGTTTTCGGACGCTTCTTCGTGCAACATTTTCCGTGAACCGTGGGGGATCGGGAGGCGCGAGGGGGCTGCGACGGAGCGCCAAGAGCGACGCCCGGGGGAGCCCCGGCCACATCGTCCCGGACACCCCTCGACCCGGCGTGCCGGCGGGGGCCGCTACACCGATCGCGAGAGCGCTACGAGGACGACTCCCACCACGAGCAGGAACAGGCAGTAGACGACTCCGAACCCCGCCAGCAGGTCGAGGGCGGCGAACAGCAGCACGACGACCCCGACGAGGAGGAGGACGATGCCTACGACCGACCGGGCCACTCCGAGTGCGCTCATCCGCGCTCCTGTACGCCCTTCCCGCACCCCCTCTCGTGCGTCAGGGGTGCGCCGTTCCTACTCCGTGCGACCGGGGACATCGGCGGGTGGCGATTCGCGACCCCGCATCCCTCGAGAGAACACCACATTGACCGTTCCTCCCCTGCGGATCTGCCTAAGGTGTGGTAATGACGACGGAGCCCCGGGACCCCGGCCCGAACGCATACCAGAATAGCAGCCCGGCCAGGAGCAGGACCAGGAGCCCGAGCGGTCCGATGACCACCAGGAACAGTAACGCAATCAGGACCAAGACCACCGCGCCGAACAGGCTGATCGTGTGGACGCCCATCGTAACACACCCTCAGAGTTCCCACGGCCCGGACGGGTAGATAGGGGGGCAGGGTACGGCCTAATCGTTCGGTTACTGGATCCGGTCGGCGGCGGTCCGTCGAACACACCCTCGGTGGAAGGTGGGTCTACGAGCGGCCGCGCCCGCGCCCCAGGGAAGGGGTTGGTCCGACCGGACCCCGGCCCGGTCCAAAGTGATCGACGCCCCGACTAGTCGGCGTTCGAGCCGGCGCTGGCCCCCGGTCGCCGGTCCGTGGTCCTCCGGTACCGCTCCCCGGCGGGCGGTTCGACCCCTGGGTCGTCCGCGTCCGAGAATCGGGGCCCACCGGGTCGGTCCGACCCCCGGCCCCTCCGATCGGAGTTCGAGGGACCGGGAGCCTCCTCAGCCGACCCCGCCGGACGTGCCTCGGGGAGGGCGGGATCCGCTCGGGGGGAGGTTGGCGGTGGGGCCTCGGACCCTCCCCCCCCCGGCTCTCGGCGGACGGGTCTCCGGCCTCCATCGGGTCCCGTCGGGCGCGCCACTCCCCCGCCTCGCTCATAGGCCCCGGTCCCGGCCCGGTCTCGTTCCGAGCCTCACTCGACCTCCAGGCGGGAGGTTCCGACCGACGTTCCTCCTCGCGGGCGGCGGGACCGGAAATGCGGTGGTGCGCCACGGCTTGGTGCTCGACCAAGGCGTTCTCGGTGGGGAACGTCGCTCCGCACTCCGCGCACAGTTGTGCTTCGCTCGTCGATGTCTCGCTCAGGCTCTCTCCCGTTTCGTCCATGTTTCTTTCCTCCCGCCGACGTGGCGTGGGATAGAGGTCGGATGCCCCCCGAGTCCCGGCGGGGTGAAGTCACCGCCGGGCCAGTTCCGGGGGCGCGCGACGTCCAGCACAGGAGCGTCCGGTCGAAAGGGGAGTCGGACGTTGACCTGTGGGGGTTCTGGACGTGCGTTCATTGCGGTCCGACCTCAGCGAACGAACCGGTTTTCGATTCATAACCCACCCCTGAGCACGGGGGAAGGGCGTTACCGTTCGGAGAGGGCCGGACTGATGCTCGAAGGGCGCGAGGGCCGTGCCGCACCGGGAAGGGAGGAGGATTACGTCGGGCAGGTAGGTCGGGGGCCGCTGGCTATATCGCCCCTCGAACGGTAGGTCGACTCGATGCCTTCCGGACGGAGCGCCCGCGCGAAGCCCTCGGCTCCCCCTCCCTCCGCGTCCCCGCTCCCGGCGGAGGCTCCGTGGGGCGAGATCGACCAAGCCTTTCGGGAGTTCCGGGAGTCCGCGGTGCGACTGGTCGAACGGGTCAACGACCTCCTCGCGCCCCACGCACCCCGCGGATCCCCCGCACCGAAGGACATCCGGCTCGTCCGAGCCGTCTTCGGGAAGTGGTCGACCGAAGTGTTGGTCGCCCTGCACTCGGCCCCGTCCGTCGGGTTCGAAGAGTTGCGGCGGTCCCTTCCTGGAATTAGCCCGAGGGTGCTCTCGCTCAAGTTGAAAGGACTCGAGCAGCATGGCATGGTCCGCCGCGAGATTCTCGACTCTCGGCCCCCCCGCGTCCGGTACACACTCACGGAGCGCGGATGGACCGTGGCGTGGCTCTCCGATCCCGTCCTCCTGTTCCTCGAACAGTCCGAGGCGCGGGAAGCGGCGCCGCCGGTCGGCGCAGCCCCTTCCCCGGCCCAGTCGCCTCGATAACGAGCGGGTCGAAGGCTCTGCGCCCGGCATCCTCCGTGGCCGTGGGCGTATCCATACGATGAGGTCCTAACCGGGCCGAATCGACGGGATTAAAGCAGGCCGGTTGATGGTATCGTCTACGGGTACGGACGCTCGTCGCGATAGCCCCGAGTGAATCCCGCCCGCTGGATGCAGGCGATGGGAGCACCGCCCGGAGGACCGGCCGACTCAGACCAGGCTTCATTCCTCTCGAGCATCCTGGACGCATCGACCGAATACTCGATCGTTGCGACCGGGCTCGACGGCAGCTTCCTCATCTGGAACGAGGGGGCCCACCGCATCTACGGGTATGAGCGGGCGGAAGTCCTTGGTCGGAATATCCGGATGCTCCACCCGGTCGCCGACGTCGCGGCCGGAAAGGTCGACGAGATCTTCGCGAGCGCCCTCGCGAACGGGCAGTGGGAAGGGGTCGTCCCACGGGTACGGAAGGGCGGCTTGGCGTTCCCGACCCGCATCGTGCTCACCGTGCGCAAGGATGCAGCCCAGCGCCCGATTGGGTTCGTGAGCATTTCGAAGGACATCTCCGACGAGCTGCAACTCAACGAGCGGCTGCTCGCCTCCGAGCAGTACAACCGGATCCTCATCGAGTCGACCATTGACGGGCTGTTCACGACCGACCGGAACGGGCGGATCTTGGACGTGAACCGCCAGATGGAGCGGGTCACGGGAGCACCCCGGCACACGCTGATCGGGCGTCCCTTCCGGGAGTACGTCGTCCCCGCGAGCGACGCCGACCGGGCGATCCATCAGGTGTTGCAGGACGGCCACGCCACCGATCTCGAGCTGTCGGTCCGCGGGGTCGATGGGACCGTGCGGGACTACGCGTTCAACGCGAGCACGCTCGAGGCGGAATCCGAATCCGAGCGGGGGATCGTGGCCACCATCCGCGACATCACCGATCAGAAGCACCTCCGGGAGATGCTCGAGGGACGGAACCGCGAGCTCCAGGTGCAGAACGAGCGGGTCGTCGAGGCGAACCGGCTCAAGAGCGAATTCCTCGCCAGCATGTCGCACGAACTCCGCACACCGCTCAACAGCATCATCGGGTTCTCGGACTTCCTCCTCACGTCCGAGGAACGGCCGCTCGCGCCGGACGAGCGGGAGTACCTCACCGACATCCTGAACAGCGGCAACCACCTCCTTCACCTCATCAACGACATCCTCGATCTCGCCAAGGTCGAGTCGGGCAAGCTCGAACTCTCGCCCATGCCGGTCCTGATCCGAGAGGCCGTGGACGAAGTCTGCTCCAACCTCCGGCCCCAGCTCATGGAACGCCAACTCGACCTGCACGCCGAGGTCGATCCGGCGATCGTGCGGGTCGTCCTCGACCCGGTGCGGTTCAAGCAGATCCTCTACAACCTCCTGTCGAACGCCGTCAAGTTCACGCCCCCAGGAGGCCGGGTCGAGGTGATCGTGTCGTTGAGCTCGAGCGGCCGGTTTTCCCTCCGCGTCCGGGACACCGGGATCGGGATTCCCGAGAGCGAGCTCGGGCGGATCTTCCGCGAGTTCGAACAACTGGACAGTGGCCCCGGACGCCGGTACTCGGGCACCGGCCTCGGGCTCCCCCTCACGCAAAAGCTGGTCGACCTGATGGGCGGGTCGATCTCGGTGAAGAGCGCGGTCGGAGAGGGATCCACCTTCATCGTCCGGCTGCCGCTCGTGCCCGCTCCGGCTCCCCTGCCCCCGATCGATGCCCCGAACGAAGGATTGAGGGCGTGATGGCGCGCGTACTGGTCGTCGAGGACAACCCGCAGAACCTCAAGCTGTCGACCGTCATCCTCACGGCGGCCGGCCATTCGGTCGTCGGCGCCCGATCGGCCGAGGAGGTCGAGGCCGCGCTCGCCCAACGACTCCCGGACCTCATCCTCATGGACATCGCCCTCCCCGGGAAGGACGGTTACACGCTGACCCGGGAGCTGCGCGCGCGACCCCCGACCGCCCGGCTCCCGATTCTGGCGGTCTCGTCGTTCGCCATGCCGGGGGATGCGGAACGGGCGCTGGCCGCCGGGTGCTCGGCCTACCTCACGAAGCCGATCCGCCGGGCGATCCTGCTCCAGCAGGTGGACGCGCTGCTCGGGCCGTCGGGAACGACCGTCCCCACCGCGAACGCCGTTCCGACGACTCCCGGGCCGCCCACCTCTCCGCGTCCGCCGGAGGGGATCGCATGACCCCGCCGACGGCGAGCCCCGGCGCGACCGCGGGACGGATCCTCGTGGTCGAGGACTCCCCGTCGGCCCAGCGGCTGCTCCAGGAGGTCCTCCTCCGGCTCGGCGCCGAGCTCGCGAACATTCGGATCACCGGGACCGTCCTCGAGGCGCTCACCACCTTCACCCAATGGAGGCCGTCGGTGGTGTTCATCGATGTGGAGCTCGGTCGCGGGGTCCCGTCCGACCCCCTCGGGGCGTCGAATTCCCCGTCTCCGCAGGATCCCAAGGACGGAGCGGAGTTGGCGGCCCTGTTCCTGGCACGGAACCCGGCCCTGAAGGTCGTCATCTGTTCCGCGACCGACCCGTCCGACCGCCGCGTGGCGAGACTCCTGGAGGGAGGACGGGTCGCCTACATCGCCAAGCCGCTGCTCGCCTCCAAGGTCGAGGAGACGCTCGGCCGCATCGGGCCGATCGCAGCGCACCGAACGGCCTGATGGGGGCCGACGGCCGGGCCGTGGGCGGCGGCTCCTACTTCGGACCCCCGGAGACGCGGCGGACCGCCCGTCGCGTCGCGGACCGGATCCGGCCTTCGGCCCTCCGCCCCGTGCGCGCCACGTGCTGTCCGACCGATCGACCGCGCGACCGGACCCGTCGGACGGCCGCCCGCCCCTGGTCCATTTCGTGCTCGGCCATTCCCTTCGCCGCCCGGTATGCCCGGACGGCGGGCGTTCGGGCCGCCGCACCGATACGCCGCGTCACCGACCGCGAGGCGGTGGCGACCTCGTCACCGAACTGGTGGACCCGCTGCGAGGCGGTTCGCCCCGCGAAGTGGGGCGCCTCCGCTCCGCCGGGGATCCAGTCGATCGGGAACCAATCGACCGGTTCAACGAGCGCGTTCGGCATGACCGCTCCGCAGCTGGGACACTGCGGCGCTTCGGCGGGCACCTCGGCGAGACATACGGGACACTTCATCGCGTTCACCTTCCACGGCTCCGCGGATTCAATCCCAGACCCGGCGTATAAGGGCCGGAGCACGGCCCGTGAGAAACTGGATAGCACCTCGCCCAACCGTAACGGACCGCGTCCCTCGGGTGCGGGGGGGACGCTCCCCGCCGGGCGCCAACGGAGGCGCCCGATCCTCCGAACGGGGGGTCCGCCCGGCCCCGGGACGGAATCCCGGCGGCAGCGGGGCCTTCGTGCTTCGAAGGTGCTATCCCCCCCCGGACCGTCCAAATCGTTGTTTCCGGGGGACACGAGGATGCCGGCTCTGTCGATCTGCATCAACACGCAGACGCCCCTCGTTCAGTTTCTGGGGACGAACCCGGGGACTTCCGCGCCGGGAAGCCCTCGGGCCGATCTGGACCTCGCCGCTCTGACGGAGGGGCGCGATTACCGCTACTCACCGGGGGGCGTCACCCGGATGGTCTACCCGCTCGTCCGCCGGTTGATCCACGAGGGCGTGCTCCGCGAGGCCCACTGGGTGGCGCTGAACCCCCACGCCCCCCCGACCGTCCGGCTGAACGATCTCACGCTGCACAACGTCTCGATCGCGGGCGATCGAATGGCCGGCTACGGCACCGTCAAGGAGGCGATCTGGGGTCGGATCCACGAGCTCAACGGGGTCGAGGAGCACGACGAGCTGTTCTGGTCCGAGGCGTTCTCCGAGTACGCGTACTACAATCGGCGGACGGCCGAGCTCATCCAGCAACTGGACGAGAAGTTCGATTTCGACGCGTTCTATATCCACGATTTTCAGCAACTCGCGGTCGGCCACATGCTCGGCACGCTCAAGCCGAAGATCTTCCGGTGGCACATTCCCTTCGATGCAGCCACGATCCCGGACAAGTGGCGCGCGATGCTGTCGACCTACCTCCGCAGCTACGATGTCGTCGTCGTGAGCGCCCAGAGCTACGCGAAATCCCTTCGCCAGCTCGAACCGACGGGGAAGGTGATCCGGCTCTACCCGTACATCGACCCCACCGATTACTCCCACCCGAACGCCGTCCAGGTGGAGGCGGTGAGCCGTCGGATCGGGCTCGCGCCCGAGGACCAGATCGCCCTGGTCGTCGGCCGCATGGACCCGATCAAGGGCCAAGACCTGGCCATCTCCGCGTTCGCGGCGGTCGCGGCCGACTACCCCCACCTCAAGCTCGTCCTGGTCGGCAACGGGAGCTTCTCCGGGTCGGCGTCGGGGTTGGGCCTCTCCAAGTCGGCCCGCTGGCGGACGCACCTCGAGGAGATGGTCGTGGAGGCCCGTCTCCAGGACCGCGTCCTCTTCACCGGCCACCTGGGCCAGGAGGAGCTCGACAGTCTCTACGAACGCTGTCGGTTCACGTTGCTCCCCTCGGTCCGGGAGGGGTTCGGGCTCGTGGCGGTCGAGAGCTGGATCCACGACCGGCCGGCCATCGTCACAGAGCGGGCCGGTATCGCCGAACTGATCCGGGACGGAGTGAACGCCCTCCTGTTCGATCCGGACGAATCCGGGGCGCTCGTCCGGCAGATGAAGCGCCTCTTGGACGACCCGGGAGGGAAACTTCGGGCCCGCTTGGTGCGGAACGGGCGCACGACGGCGAGGAAGTGTTCGCTGGACGCGGCCGAGCGGGCCGAGGGCGAGATGCTGGCCGCCGTCACGGAGGCGTAGATGGTCAACCTGGCGGTCCTCGGCGCGCAGCTCGCCTTCCTGGTGCCGGTCGCGGTCATCATCCTGGTCACGGTCGTGCTCGCGTGGGTGGTCGGCCTCCTGGTGGGCCGGCTCACCCAGCGCACCAGCCCGCACATGGCCGGCGCGGCGCGCCGCCTCGCGGTCATCGTGGTCGCGCTCATCGGGGGAACGCTCGCCCTCCAGGCCCTGGGGGTGAGCCCGGACATCCTCCTGCTCGTGGTGGCCCTGCTCGGGGCGACGGCGCTGATCGCGCTCCGCGACCCGCTCGGGAACTACGGCGCGAAGTACTTCTCCGACATCTACACGCCGTTCAAGGTCGGCGACACGATCCAGGTCGGAGCCTACTCCGGCAAGGTCATCGAGATCAACCCCATGGCGACGGTCCTCCTCTCCGACAAGGAGCAGCTGATCTCGCTGCCGAACGCAGCGCTGCTCCGGGACGTGGTCACCAACACGTCGCCGCAGGCGTGGAAGGAGGTCACCGTCCCGGTCACGCTGCCCGGGAGCGTCGACCTGCCGGCGTTCGAGAGCGAGCTGCTGAAGAGCCTGTCGAAACTGCGGATGCGGCTCGACCCCCGCTTCCCCCCCGTCGTGACGACCAAGGCCCGGTCCCCCCAGTCGACCGAGCTCGCCGTGACGCTGATGCTGCGACGGCCCGAGGACCGGGATGCCATCACGTCGGAAACGAACAAGCGGCTCGGCGAGGTCCTCGAGCAGGTCCGGGGCGCCCGTCGCTAGGCGTCGGCCGGTCCCACCCGGGCGCGGAGCGGGCCGGTCACGAACTCGAGCACGCCCCGGTCGAACGGCCGGCGGCAGACGTATCCGACCACGCTCCGGACGGTCGGGATGGCATTCGCCACGGCCCCAGAGAGGGCGGCCCGGCGCAGCATCTCGATGTCGTTCTCCGCGTCGCCGATGGCCGCGTAGCCCGCCCGCGGGTCCCCGAGCAGACCCAGCGCCGTGCGGATGCCCGCGTGCTTGTCGAGGTCCGCCGGCACGACCATGAGCCGGTCGACGTTCGCCTCGATCCGGACCGGCAACCCCGCCAGCGCGCGCCGCAGCGTGCGCCCTTGCGCCCGCGGGACGGACGCGACGACCCGCCCGAGTTCGGGCTGGAGGCTCGGGTGCGCCGCCAGGCGGCGTCGGACGGCCCGGGCCGTCCGGAGCCCCCGGACGCGCGGGGGCCGGCCGATCGGCGCCTCCACCACTGCCCCGTCCTCGGCCACCCACCCATCCCACTCCCCGAACGGCCGGGCGAGACGCGCCAGGTCCTCGTACGGTCGTCCGGAGACGAGCAGCACCGGGAGCCCCCACGCGCGGACCTCCCGAAGGGCTCGGCGCGCGGCCTCGGTGGCCCGACCTCCTGGGCGGAGGATCGTGCGGTCGAGGTCGGTGACGAAGGCCCCCACGCGGGAAGCGCCTTCCGGGGGCGGACGAATTTTAGGGGAGGAGGTAGTACCCGACGTCATACGGAGGGGGAATCACGTGGCCCGGCCTAGTTACGGGTTGCGCAGCAGCAGTAACCCGACGGAGAGCGCGACCGACGGGAGGGAGTCGATTGACCGAGGACAATGAACCCGTGTCCAGGCAGCCGCCCGCCGCGCTGCCGCGAGAGGCGGCGGCGGGGCGGGGCCCGGCCCCCGACCGTGGGCCCGACCCCCGCGAGCCCGAACCGAGCATCTACGACTACGGGCTGATCGGGAACGAGAAGACCGGGGCGCTCATCTCGCGCTTCGGATCCGTCGACTGGGCCTGCCTCCCCCGGTTCGATAGTCCGAGCGTCTTCGGCCGACTCTTGGACCGCGACCGAGGGGGTTTCCACCAGGTCGCGCCGCGCGATCGGTACGTCTCGCACCAGCTGTACGTTCCGGGAACGAACCTCCTCACGACGTTCTTCGAGCTACGGCGGGGGATCAGCCTCATCCTGACCGACTTCATGCCGATGGGTCCGCCCGGCTCCTCCATGGGGGGCGACCCCCGGATCGTGCGTCGCCTGGTGGCGAAGGGGGGCCCGATCGACGTCACGGTCGAGGCGGTTCCGCGCTTCACGTATGGCGAATTCGTTCCCGACTGGTCGACGTCCGAGGGTACCGCCGCCGCCCGCCACGACGGGGACCGGGTGTCGTTCGCCGCGCCCTGGGCATGGACGACCGAGGGGGCGGGGGTGCGGGCGTCCGGACGCGTCGACCCCGGCACCCCCGCCTTCCTCCAAGTGCGCTGGGGCGACCCTCCGCCGGCAGAACCGTCACCGGCCACGCTGCTCGCGGTGACGGACGCGTACTGGCGCGGCTGGGTCTCGCCGGTCGACGCGCCGCTGCGTCGGGTCGCCGCCCGGTGGCATCCCTGGGTCGAGCGCTCCGAACTGGTCCTCAAGCTGCTCTCCTACGCCGATTCGGGGGTGTTCGTCGCGGCCCCGACCACGTCCCTCCCCGAGTGGCCCGGCGGCCCGCGCAACTGGGACTACCGGTTTGTCTGGATCCGGGACGCCGCATTCACGGCCCAGGTATTCCTCCTGCTCGGTCATCTGAACGAGGCCCGCGCCTACGTCGGCTGGGCGCTCGACCGGGCCGCCGAGCTCCGCGACGGGGACGAACTTCGTACGGTCTACACGGTCGACGGGTTGCCTCCACCGGACGAGCGCGAGCTCTCCCACCTCGAGGGGTACCGCGGGTCGCGCCCGGTCCGTGTGGGGAACGCGGCCGCGGACCAACGCCAACTCGACATCTACGGCGAGATCCTCGATTCCGCCACGCTCTTGGAGCCGGTGGACCCGGCGTTCGTGCGGGACCGGTGGCCGCTCATCGAGCGACTGGCCCAGCGCGCCGTCGACCTGTGGGCCCGGCCGGATAGCGGGATCTGGGAGTTCCGCACCCGGCCGGCGCAGTATGTCCACTCGAAGTTGATGTGCTGGGTCGCGCTCGACCGGGCGGTCCAGCTCGCGGAGGCGTTCGGGAAGACCGACCCGGTCGACCGGTGGCGGCGCGTGGCCGACGAGATCCGGGCGACCATCCTCTCGCGCGGGTACGACGACTCCCTCGGCGCGTTCGTCCAGGCGTTCGACCGACCGGTCGTGGACGCGAGCGCCCTGCGGATCTCCCTAGACGGCCTGCTCCCGGCTAACGACCCCCGGGTCCTCAGCACCCTGGCCGCGGTCGAGCGGAGCCTCTGCCGCGGGGCGTTCGTCCAGCGGTACGCGAGCGACGACGGACTCGCCGGTCCCGAAGGCGCGTTCCTGCTGTGCTCCTTCTGGCGGGTCGAGTCCCTCGCGCGGAGCGGCCAGATGGATCGGGCGCTCGAGTATTGGCGAGCGCTCCTCGATGCGGCCGGTCCGCTGCTTCTCTTCTCGGAGCAGTTCGATCCGGTGGCCCAGCAGCCCCTCGGGAACTACCCTCAGGCGTTCACCCATATCGGGGTGCTCCGAGCGGCCTTCGCCCTGGGACTGATGTCGAGCGAGCGCTGAGTCCGGCGCCCTTCCATTCGGCGCGGCGGACTCGGCACGGACTTCCGGGGCGGTGCCGCCCCAACCGTAGGGCCTGTCGCGCCCGGTACCTCCCACGTCCGGCCGTACGGAGTCTCGAACGATAGGTTTCAGGAGGGTGCGGGGAGAGGGACTTGAACCGCCGAACCCCTACGGGACCAGACCCTGAATCTGGCGCCTTTGGCCAAACTTGGCAATCCCCGCGCGCGGCGGCGTGCGCCCGGACCATTAAGAGCCTGAGGCTCCGGGGCCCTGCGCCGACTGGACGATAAGTGCCCCCCCGGGATTGCGGGCACCATGGTGGAGCGCTCGGAGACACCGTCGCAGGCGCTCCGCCGCGTGAACGCCCTGGAGCGACGCCTCGCGCCGCTCGACCGGGCCATCCTCGAGGTGGAGTGGCGGCAAGCGAGCGGTCGGGCGACGCGGGGCGCCGCGTCGTTGCAGCGCCGACGCCTCGCCCTGCTGGCGGAACCGGGCCTCGCACGGCGACTTCGGTCTGCGACGCGCGAGCTCGCCCGGCCGTCCCAGCGGCGACGCGCGGAGCTGTTGCTCCGGACGACGGTGGAGGTCCAGGTCGAACAAGGGCCGGAGATCGTGCGCCTCCGCGACCCGCTCGTACGCCGGATCTCCGCCTTCCATCCGAGATGGAAGGGTCGCCGGAGCAGCCGTGGCGCGCTCCGTCAGATTCAGCGATCGAACTCGGACCGCGTGCATCGGGAGTCTGCCTGGCGAGGCGAAGAGCCCCTCTTCCGACCGATGGAGTCCGCGTTGGGCAACTCGTCGCGCTCCGAAACTCCCGAGCCCGGGAGTTCGGGTTCCGGTCGTTTCCCGAGTACCGGCTCGCGACGGAGGGTTTGTCGGTCGCCCGGTTACGGGAGCTCATGGAGGCCGCGACCCGCTGGGTTCCGGACGAGATGGGCCGTGCGCGCGAGGAGTTCGAGGACGCCACAGGCGAGCGCGGCTGGTACCCCTGGGACGCCCTCTACGCCCAGCAGCTCCGGGCGCCGATGCCCGAGACCTCGTTCCCGGGCCACGGCATGCTGCCGGCCGTCCTTCGCGGGGTCCGGGCGTGGGGGATTCCATCCTCCCTGCTCCGGTTCCGCGTCGACTACCACGACCTTCCTGCCGGCGGGATCTCGCTCGCACCAGACCCACCGCGCGACGTGCGGGTCGTCGTCCATCCCGAAGGGGGGTGGGAGCGGTACGGGATCCTGTTTCGCGATCGCGCCGCGATCGGTGGACGGTCGCCGATGCGCCGCGGCATCCCTGGGCCGCCGGGGGGAAACCGATCGGTCGGCTTGCGGGCGCGTCCGGGGGCCGAATCTCGCGTCGGTTTGCCCCGAAGGTTGGGGGCGGCCGTACGCGGCCGTCGGATCGAGTAACCGACGGGTGACCCCCTCCACCCGGGGGTTATGTACGATGAAAACGAACCGTTCCTTCGAGGAGGGGAAGATGGCAGAATTGTGTGCCCTGTGCCAAGCGGAGTTCGCCTCCCCGGCGGAACTGGTTGCGCACACCCACAAGGTCCATGGCGCGGATCGGCCCGCCGGCTCGGAAATACCCAACGCCCCTGAAGAGACCGGATCCTTCCGATGCGGACTGTGCGGCGCCGTGTTCTCGCGACCGTCCGAGTTGGCGAGGCACAACATGGTCCCCCACTCTCCCGCCGGGCCGCCTGCGGAGCCGACGGCTGCCTGAGAGAGGGCTCCGTCGCTCGACCCCCGCGCGTGCTGCGCGGGACCCGTCCTTCGTTCGACCGGCAGACGAAACAGGGCGGACCCGGGGAATGCGGGTCGTCCTCGCCTTGGCGCGTCCCGCGGCGAGGGTTCGAACGCGACAACGGTGAGGGACGGCCGGAGCTCGGACCTTCGCCGGTCGCACCCGGGGAACTCCCCCGGTCAAAGGAGGGCCATTCCGCCAAATGCGAAGAGGTACAGGCCCACGGCGATGGCCACCACCCCAACGACCACGAGGACCCAATGAACCAACGCTGCGGCGATCAGCGCCACTACTCCGCCGACCAGGAGGAGGAGGGCGAGGGAATAACCGTAGGGAGCGCCATCGGACGGACGAGGGCCGCGCCCTACATCACGGGTAAGTTCCCGATTCGTTACCACCTATCCCTAGTCGGGTCCGCCGAGGACTTCCCGGGGTCCGCGCGGAGCGTTTATCTCAATGCTCGTGAGTTCCGAGTCCGTGACGCAATCCCGGCGGCGTCTTGCCGCCATCATGTTCACCGACATGGTCGGCTACTCCGCCCTCGCCCAGGCGGACGAGGCGTCGGCGCTGGCACTGCTCGACCGGCACAACCGGCTGCTACGGCCCGTCTTCGCCCGATTCCACGGACGGGAAGTGAAGACCGTCGGCGACGCCTTCCTGATCGAGTTCGACAGCGCGCTCGACGCGACGCAGTGCGCGCTCGAGGTCCAGCGCTCCCTCTACGACTTCAACCTCGCGGCCCCGCCGGCGGCGAGGATCCAGGTCCGCATCGGGATCCACGTGGGGGACGTCGTTCCGTCGGGCAACGACGTGCTGGGGGACGCGGTGAACATCGCCTCGCGCATCGAGCCGTTGGCCGACCCGGGCGGGATCTGTCTCACGCAACAGGTCTACGACCAGGTCGAGAACAAGGTCGCCGTTCCGATGGTGAAGATGCCGGCCGTTGCTCTCAAGAACATCCGGCTCCCGATGAACGTGTACCGGGTCATCGGACCATGGGAGGCGCCGGCGCCGGAGGTCCGGGTCACGCGCCTCCGGAGCGGCCACCACCTCGCCGTCCTCCCGATGGCCAACATCAGTCCGGACCCGAACGACGGGTACTTCGCGGACGGCCTCACCGAGGAGTTGATCGCCGTCCTCTCCCAGGTGCGCGACCTGAGCGTCATCGCTCGTACGTCGGTGACCCCGTACAAGGCGACGTCGAAATCCGTGGCCCAGGTCGGGGCCGAGTTGGGCGTCGATACCGTGCTCGAGGGGAGCGTGCGGAAGGCGGGGAACCGGATCCGGATCACGCTGCAGCTCATCGACGTCGCGACGCAGGGGCACATCTGGGCGAACAGCTACAACCGGGAGCTGGACGACGTATTCGCGGTCCAGACCGACGTCGCGGAGCGGACGGCGGAGGCGCTCCGACTTGAGCTGTCGAAGGCGGAACAGGCCAACGTCACCCGGCGTCCCACCGCCAACGCCGCCGCCTACGACCAGTACCTGCGGGGCCTCGTGGCTACGAATAACGTCACGGCGCTCCGGCTCGAGGAGGCCGTCCGCGCGTTCGAGCGGGCGACGACCTTGGACCCGACGTTCGCCGAGGCGTACGCCGCCTGGGCCAACGTCTACGTCATGGCGGCGGGGGACTTTGTATCGATGCCGAAGGTGATGCCCCGCGCCCGGGAGCTCGCCGACCGGGCGCTCGCGCTCGACCCCGAATCGTCCGACGCGCACTCGGCGCTCGCCAACATTGCCTTCCAGTTCGACCACGACTGGGCCCTCGCCGAACGGGAATTCGAGCGAGCGATCGCCCTCAACCCGAGCAACCTCATGGCCCACCGGTTCTTCGGTCTCATGCTGGTCGCGCTCGAGCGGTTCGAGGAGGCTCGGGAGGTCATCCAGCGCACTATTCGACTCGACCCCGGCGGAAACCATCAGATGATGCTCGCCTGGGCCGAACTCGACGTCGGCCACATCGAGGTCGCGATCGAGATGATCGAACAGCTCCCGCACCGCAATTCCGCGGACGTGCACCACCGAATCTTCCTCGGCCTCGCGTATCTCGCCGCTGGGCGACGGGCGGATGCACTCCGGGAGGCCTCGACTCCGATCGGGGACGCGGACGACGATCTCCGATTCGACCACGCGCTGCTGAACGCCCTGCTCGGCCGCCCCTCGGGGGCCCGCGCGGTCGCGGAAGAGGTGGAACGCGGTGCCTGGAAGACCTACTTGTCCGGGACGCACCTCGCCATGGCGTACTCGGTCCTCGGAGAGAAGGACCGGGCGCTCGCGCTCCTCGAAAAGGACTTTCGGGACGGCGAACGGGTGCTGTGGCTATGGTACCGGGGCCTCTTCTTCGACCCCATCCGGGACGACCCGCGTTTCCTCGCGCTCCTCCGGCAGTACGGCCTGCCGACTCACGGCGTGAACCGGATAACCCCGCGGACGGACTGAGGGGGACCTCGGTCGCCCGCCCGGCCCATCGGTCACCAGTCGTACGGCGACCGAAGGTCGTGCCCGTTCTCGAGGACGGACTTGAGGTTCATCTGGAAGTAGGTCCACCCGCGGATAGCCCCGTCGTAGAGGTCGACCCAGGCCCCGTGCTTCCGGAATCCGGAGTGGGTGAAGGTGAGAACGCTCCCACCCTCCCGGGGTTCGACCGACAGGCGCAGCGTGGTCCGGGGGAGCCGCTCATGGCCGGGCCACTGCCACGTGAGGGTGAGGCGTTTTCCGCGAACGAATTCGAGCACCGTTCCGGTGTGGGTCGGACCGTCCTCCCAGCTGAACGCATACGTGCCGCCCTTGCGCGGGGTGAGGGACGCTCGGTCCATGAACCATCGCGTCATGAGCTCGGGTTCGGTGATCGCCCGGAACACCTGCTTCGTCGAGGCATGGATGAAGATCGGGCTCCGGATCGTTCGGGTCGTCCGTGGGGCCATGCCGGGCCGACTCACTTCGGGCGGTTAACGCCCCGGGGAACCCTGGGGCGACCGTCCGGGCCGCTTGGTTACCGACGCACCCAGATTCCGGAGAAAGTCCCGGAAGTCGAGACTCCGCGACCGAGGCCACGGCGTGCCGGACGGAGGCTCGTGGAACTCCCGGGAGCTGGGAGAGGCCACCGGGCCGGGAGGTGCGGTCACCCACCGGGAAGTTGGCGCACGCGACCCGGTCATCGACGCAGCCGCCCTGCACCGGGGATGGAGGAAGTTTCCTGCCGGGCCCGATCTCGGTCCGCGTCGACCGGCGCCCTCGAGGGCCCGTTCTCGAGGATGGGCTGTTTCGCGGGACCGGGGTGGGCCCCCGTACCCCCTAGTCCCGACGGGTGCTGCTCCGGGAGGGGATCTCGTGGAAGCGTTCGCCGCGCCGCATCTCGCGTTGCACGGCATCCACCTCCGGGGGTGGCGCGCGCGGTCGCCGTTGCTCGAGATCGAACCAAACGCCCTCGGACGTGACCTCGGCGGCCACCTCGCCCGCCGCCGTGCGGAAGGTGTTGCTCAGCTGGAAGCGGAGCCCATCCCCGGACACGCCCACGAGCTCGAGATCCACCGTGAACTCGTCCAGGAGGCGCAGCTCCTTGCGGTAGACGAGCTCGTCCCGCACGATCACTGGCCCGAAGTGCTCCGCGGCGAACCGGGCGACCGATAGTCCGTGCAGCGCGAAGAACCGAACGCGTGTATCGGACGCTCGGTCGAGGAACGCCGTATTCCCCATGTGCCCATTCCCGTCGATGTCCCCCCAACCGACCCGGAACGACTGTTCGAATCGAGGGGTTTCCGTGACCATCTCCTCCGAATCCTCCCGGGCTTGCCCGCACTCCGCCGTACGGTTACTGCCCAGTCGGTGGTTCGAGAAGAGGCTTCCGAACTAGAGAGACCGGACCGTGAACTGCACTTCGCAGTTTGCCCAGGCGACCGGGTCGCTCCACGGGTCCGCCGAGTAGACCTCGCGGATCCCCGTGACCGACCCGATCTTTCCCTCCCGTCGCTGCGATCGAGTCCAATCGTTCAGTCCGTGGTAGACTACACTCGACGAGACCTGGTCCGGGTCGAAGACGACGCGCGCGACGAGGGTCGCGGGCAGCATCTTCAGGCGAACCCGTCCTTCAGCTCGTGCGCTCCCCCGGAACTCGAGGCACGCCTCCCACCGATGGTGGTCACGCTCGACAAAAATCCACCGACCGGTGGAGAGTCGCTGGTGCTTCGCCCACCGGGTCAGCTCCCCGAATTCGGTCCGCAGATTGTCCTCCCGCCAAGGCCCCACCCGCACGATGCACGCCACCCGAACGCTCGGCGCGCGCTGGAGACGGAACTCGACGACCATCCTTTCGGCTCCGGCAGGGATGCTCCGGAGCCTCCCAGAGCCGGCACGGGGGATAGCGTACGGGCCGCCCGGGGGCGGGTCGAGCTAAATTACCTCCTCGAGGGATGTCGACGAGATGACCGTGGTGGACGCCCGAGTGCGGGTCCATCACCCGTGCCCGTACTGCGACATCTCCACCGAATTCCCCCGGACCCTACTCCTGCTCTGGTGCGACAATCGGCGCGACGTCTTTTTCGTGTCGGCTCCGGATCCGGGCGAGCTGCGGCGGGTTCTCTCGGCGCTGCGAGATTCCTTCCACGCGCGCATCCTGATGGCGGAAGGGCGGGACGCTCTGGTGATCGTACCCGATTTTGAATGGGTCGACCCGCCCTCCGTCACCGGTCTCGCGCGCCGGAGCGGCGTCTGGGTTCTGCACCCCGTCGTGTACTTCGACGGGAAGGAGACCTACCGCATGCTCGCGCCGTCGAAAACCGAGCTCCATCGCCTCATCGCCCGGGTCCGTCGGCTCGGGGACGTCGAGATCCTCTCGGTTACGGGCCGGACGGGTCTCGACGCGGTACGAGACCTTCCGAACGCTTCGGTGCACTTCTTCGAGGGGCTCACTGGTCGGCAGGCCCGGTCCCTGGTCGCGGCCTACGAAGGAGGGCTCTTTGAAGTTCCGGCGCGGTCCACGTGGAACGAGGTCGCCCGTCGGGAGGGCCTCTCCCGATCGACCTTCGGCGAACACCTGCGCAAAGCCCAGCTCCGGCTCCTCGCGAATAGCCACGGGTCGCTGAAAGCCCGGATCGGCGGAACGGACGCGCCGCAGGTTCTTCCCGCTACGCCGAACGCCGGTCGGGTCCGGCGAACCCCACTCCGGGGGACCCGTCCAACCTAGGATTTCGGGCGAGTGGCCCGAGGAGAGCGCGGCGACCCACTGGGCCCGGGGTCCAAAGCCGCGCGCGTCGACTACGGCATCCGGATCCCGTAGAGACCGAGCCCTTGGCGACGGACGGGCCGGGTCGCTCGGCTTCGCCCCCAGCTCCTCAGGGCCGCGCAGAGGCCACCGCCCGGACCATGGTCGGCAATCGCCACGGCCCCCGGTCCCATCCGCGGGTCGAGGAGTTGGAACTCCTTCCGCGTCGCGCCGTCCTCGTGCGGAACGTCGTATACGAACAGGTCGATGCGGGGGAGCTCCTCCGCGAGCAGTGGGAGCACCACCCGTTTGTCCCCCAGACGGAGATCCCAGCGCTTCCGAAGGGCGAAGGGCACCGCCCAGCCCGAGGACCGCCCGGGAGGCAGGCTCCACGAAGCCTGGGAGGGCTTTCGGGCCCCGGACGACGGGGCCGGCCGCTTCGGAAGGTCGACGGAGTGGAGCACCCCGTGGCCGTTCTTCTCGAGCGCATTCAACAGGTACGCGGACGAGACGCCGGAGGAGACCCCGACCTCCACGACATGGGTCGGGCGCAGGAGACGGACCAAGGCGTGCAGTTCGAGCGGCGCGTCAATCTCGATGTACGAGGCTCGTCCCTCCCGTCGATGTTCGGCCGCTACATGGGCGAACAACCGGGCTTCGTCCTGGGCTTCCTGGATCGCGGCTCGGGTGGCGTCCGGCCCGCCGCCACTCAACCCCTCGACCCACGATGCGTCCGGGTCCTCCTCGGCCTGCATGGGAGTGGGACCTAGGACCGTTCGAGGTCGGCGGCCGTGCCGATCCACTCGCGAGCGTGCTCGACCTGCGGGCGGACCGCGCGGATGCGGTCGTACGCGCGGTCCAGGGGGATGCCCTCGGATCGTCGCAAGTACCAGGCGCCGGCGAGCGGGGAACGTCGCACCCCGTGACCGCAGAAGACGAGGACCGTCTCGCCCTTCGCGTGGGCGCGACCGATGGCCTCGGCGAGCCGATCGAGGTTCTTCGTGTTCGCCCGGTCGCTCCCTTCGTCGTAGATGGGAATGTGGGTCGCCGGAGGCATGTCCGGAGGGGCCTCGTCCAGGACGCAGAAACGGACACCCTCGAACGGGAGCGCATCCTTCCACCCTCCCACAAACACCCCGGGGGCGATCTCGGAGGGGCCTCTCGGGCGCGCTTTGGTCCTTGCGGCACTCGGCTTCTTTGCTGATGGCATGGGACTCCTTGCAGGGGGAAGCAGAGCGACCCCATCTTGATTGACCCGCCCCCGGGCGGCAGGGAGTGCCGGGGTGGTCCCACGATGGGCAAAGTCGGGACGGAGGGGGAGCCCGGTCCTACCACCGGCTCCGGGAATCTAACCGGAGGTTGGTGGACGATGGGCAGAGGACTTGCTCAGTCCTTCCATGAATCGGATCAAGATCGAAAAGTCCGCGTCCATGCCCTGCGCCGTCGCGGCGGCGGCCATTTGCTGGGCCGCCGCGGTCGCCGGCATCGCGACCGAGAGTTCGTACGCTTCCCGAAGGACGAGGTCGAAGTCCTTGTGCATGAGAGAGAGGGCGAAGTTGGTGGGATACTCATCCCGCCGAACGTTCTCGAGTTTGGACTTCTGGCCCGGACTGAGTACGTACGTCTGCCCGAGCACATCGAGGAGCAATCCCTTCTCGATCCCTGCCTTGAGACCGAGCGCGATCGATTCGGCCAGGGCTTGCATGCCGAGGCCGAGGAGGGTGTTGACCACGAGCTTCATCGTGGTCCCCATGCCGCTCGCACCGATGTAGTAACTGTGGGGCCCGAGCACATCGAGGATCGGTTTGCACGTTTGATACGCCTCCGACTCTCCTCCGACGAAGATCACCAGCGTGGCTTGTTCGACCTGCGGGACGCTGCCCGAGACCGCCGCATCGATCATCGGGAGACCGCGTTCTGCCGCCGCCGCGTGGAGCCGTCGGGAAGCGCCCGGAGAGACGGTACTCAGGTCGATCATCATCGAACCGGAATGCACCCCCGCGAGCGCTCCGTCGGGACCGAACATCACCTCGTGCTGGGCTTCATCACTCGTCACACTGCTCAGGACGACCTGGCAGTGCGCCGCCAGCTCCTTCGGGGTCGCGGCGGCGGTCGCCCCCCACGTTTCGGCCTCGCGGGCTCTCGCCGCCGTGCGGTCGTAAACCGCCACCGAGTAGCCCGCGGCCAGCAATCGGCGCGTCATGGCACCCCCCATGTGGCCCATGCCGATGAACCCGATTTTCGTTTCCGATTTGCTACTTCCCAGATTCGTCACGGCTCCCCCGAATTGGGCCGGACAACAGGCCCATCTCCCCAAGTGGAACCGGGTAGTTGATTCCTCCGAAGGCTGGAATCCCTGACGGCTTCGAATCCGCCTCATTCGTCCCTCGTCTCTTCGACGAGTAATCGGCGGGGAGGGGGATGTGAACCGTTCGAGGGTCCAATTCGATCGATTCGCGTCGGGGCTCCAGGCGAAATCGGGTTAGAGTCGCCGACGGAGCTCTCTGAGGGTCTTCTGCGTCACTCCGGCGCTCCGTTCGATCATGACGACCCAGACCATTTCGCCCGTCACGGCATAGAAAACTCGTACGTCCGTCGCCACGTGGAATCGCCAAACCCCACGCAGTTCGGCGATTTCCTTGACTGAGACCCCCGGATGGGAACGGAACGGGGCAGCGCGGAGAAACTCCAGTCTGTCCAGGATCCGTCGGCGAAGGGGGGCCGGCAGCTTGGCCCCATCCCGGACGGCCCGTGGGTCGAACCCGATCTGGTACGGGGTCAAACCCTCCACCTGCGACGGACTTCGTTGGTGGAGACGGCCTTTACTCGACCGGCATGAATGTCATCCACCCGTCGTTTCAGTTCAGCAATCACCCGGGGTGGGTAGTACTCTTCCGCCAATTCCTGAATCAGTGCGTCGTAACTCTCGCCCGGGCGTTTCAGGCTCTCGAGCAACTGACGGGTACTCGTGCGAATCGTAATCGTGGTGGGACGGTCGGCAAGGGCCATCGGTGCCAATAGCTGGACAATTGGCTTAAGGTTTCTGTGAGGTCAACCTCTCACCAAGCGCGACGAAGCGTGGTCGTTTCTCGAGCAGAGATTCGCGACATGGGCCGGAGGGGGGAATTGAACCGCCCCCTAGTTCGAATGCCCAAGGGTTGTTGACCGGGCCACCCACGAGTGCGATGCGGGGAGAGGGATTTGAACCCCCGAACCCCTACGGGACCAGACCCTGAATCTGGCGCCTTTGGCCAAGCTTGGCAATCCCCGCGCGGGGGAGCGTACGCCCGGACCATTAAGAGCCTGAGGCTCCGGGGTCCTCCGCCGACTGGACGATAAATGCCCCCCGAGATTGCGGGCACCATGGTGGAGCGGCCGGAGGCTCCGTCGCAGGCGCTCCGTCGCGTGAACGCCCTGGAGCGACGCCTCGCGCCGCTCGACCGGGCCATCCTCGAGGTGGAGTGGCGGCAAGCGAGCGGTCGGGCGACGCGGGGCGCCGCGTCGTTGCAGCGCCGACGCCTCGCCCTGCTGGCGGAACCGGGCCTCGCACGGCGACTTCGGTCTGCGACGCGCGAGCTCGCCCGGCCGTCCCAGCGGCGACGCGCGGAGCTGTTGCTCCGGACGACGCTGGAGGTCCAGATCGAACAGGCGCCGGAGATCGTGCGCCTTCGCGACCCGCTCGTACGCCGGATCTCCGCGTTCCATCCCAGATGGAACGGTCGGCGTAGCAGCCGTGGCTCGCTCCGTGACATTCAGCGTTCGGACTCCGACCGCACCCACCGGGAGGCCGCCTGGCGGGGCGAAGAGCCCCTTTTCCAACCGATGGAGTCCGCGTTGGCGGGACTCGTCGCGCTCCGAAACACCCGAGCCCGGGAGTTCGGGTTCCGGTCGTTTCCCGAGTACCGGCTCGCCGCGGAGGGCTTGTCGGTCGCCCGGTTACGGGAGCTCATGGAGGCCGCGACCCGCTGGGTTCCGGACGAGATGGGCCGTGCGCGCGAGGAGTTCGAGGACGCCACAGGCGAGCGCGGCTGGTACCCCTGGGACGCCCTCTACGCCCAGCAGCTCCGGGCGCCGATGCCCGAGACCTCGTTCCCGGGCCACGGCATGCTGCCGGCCGTCCTTCGCGGGGTCCGGGCGTGGGGGATTCCATCCTCCCTGCTCCGGTTCCGCGTCGACTACCACGACCTTCCTGCCGGCGGGATCTCGCTCGCACCAGACCCACCGCGCGACGTGCGGGTCGTCGTCCATCCCGAAGGGGGGTGGGAGCGGTATGGGATCCTGTTTCACGAGGTCGGGCACGCGGTCGCCTCGGGGGCAGTACGCCAACCCTCCCACCTCCTCCGTTGGCACGAACACGTCCCCGGGTTCGCCGCGATGAGCGAAGGGGAGGGCGGGTTCTTTGAGGGGATCGCAGCGACCGAGGCGTGGCTTCGAACGCGTCCCGGGCTCTCCCGGAAGCAGGTCGGGGCCGGGGTCGCCTCCGTCCGCCGCAGCACGCTCTACAACACCGCTTGGAACGTCGTCTGGATCTCCCGGGAGCTCGCGCTCTACGAGGACGGCCCTAACGGGCCGGAGGAGGTGGCGACGCGATTGAATCGCCGTCTCTTCGGATACGAGTCCCACGAGCCACTATCCTTCGCCGACGGCTTCTCGGTCGAACTCCCGCTGTACTCACCGAGTTACTTCCTCGCGACCCTCTTCGGGTCCACCCTCCGACGGGCCGTGCTCGCGGAGGTCGGCGGCCCGTTCTGGCCGAACCGAAAGGTCGGTCCCTGGCTCCTCCGGCACTGGATGCGGGAGGGTACGTCGTTCGATTGGACGACGCGGCTCCGGGAGCTCACCGGTGCGCGGTTGGACGCCCGGGCCTTCCTCGGCGAGACCCGCCCTGGGGCGAAGTAAGCCGCCAGCGGGTTAGGCGATCGCAGGGACGGTCGCCGGGTGGTGGCGGTTCTTCTCCGTGGTGAGGATGTCGAGCGCTTCGTTGACCTTCGCCTTCTCGTGTACGATTGCGCGCAATGCCTTCAACATCGCCACCGGGTGGTCGGATTGCCAGATGTTGCGCCCCATGTCGATGCCGTGCGCGCCGTCGTCGATCGCCCGACGTGCAAGCTCGAGCGCGGCCCGGTCGCTGTCGAGCTTCGGCCCTCCTGCGACGACGAGGGGCACAGGGCAACCCTCCACGACCTTCGAGAAGTTCTCGCAGTAGTACGTCTTCACGAGGTGGGCGCCCAGTTCGGCCGAAACGCGGCAAGCGAGTGCGAGGTAGCGGGCGTCCCGCTTTTCGAGCTCCTTGCCGACCGCCGTGATCGCCATCACGGGCATGCCGGCGGCCTCCCCCTCGTTGACCAGGCCGCCGAGATGCACGAGCGACTCGTGCTCGTGCGGACTTCCGACGAAGACGCTCATCGCGATCGCGCTCGCGTTGAGCCGGAGCGCCTCGCTCATCGAGGTCGTGATCGCCTCGTGGGAAAGGTCTTCGTGGAGGACGGTGACCCCGCCCGAGACCCGGAGTACGATCGGGGTCGTCGCGGTCGGGGGAACCGATCGGCGGAGGATCCCCCGGGTCAAGGCGAGCGCGTCGGCGTACGCCAGCAACGGAGCGATGGTCGCCTTGGCGTCCTCAAGTCGGTGGGTCGGTCCCATGAAGTAGCCGTGATCCACGGCGAGCATGACCGTGTTCCCGCTCGTTGGGGAGAACATCCGTCCGATCCGGTTCGCGATTCCCCAGTCCATCGTCGACCTCGACCGGTACGATGGGAGGGGCGCTTCTTAGCGGTTGCCCCGGCGCCGGGTGCGCGCTCCCAATCGCCTACGCCGCCGGGGCGAGTGGGACCTCGGTACCGCGCGCGGCGACCGGTACTCGCCGATCCTCCTTCACGCGGTTGAGCACGACTTGGGTGTTGGACCGCTCGACGTAGGGATCCTGAAGCATATGCTTCACGAACCGGTCGAGGTCCCGCCGATCCCGGAACCGACCGATGAGGACGGCATCATTGTCTCCGGTCACATCGTAAATGGCGTAGGCGTGGGGGTCGCGCGCGAGGCGCTCCTCGACCTCGCGCAGTTTCCCTTTCGAGATCCAGATCCCGATGACCGCCCAGAGGTCCCAGCCGAGCTGCTCGTCATCGAGCAGCGGGATGTAGCCTCGGATCACACCCTGCTCCTCCAGGCGACCGACGCGAGAACTGACCGTGGTCGGAGATATCTTGAGACGGTGGGCCAGCTCCCGATGGCTTCGGCGAGCATCGATGTTCAGTTCGACCAGGAGGTCTCGATCGAGATCGTCGAGGCTGGACTTTCGACCCATGATATCTCATGGAATAGGTCAAAGATAAAGGGATTGTAGATAAAAGTGGACTTTTGTCCAATTTAAACGTCCAGAGGTTGATGTACCCGGTCCGATACCTTTGCGCAGAGGCTCCATGTCTCCTACGAAGAAAACAGCGAGTGCGAGCGACGGGACAGCGATCCTGGCGCGACTGAGGGCCGACAAGGTCCGGTGGGTTCAGCTGTTCTACACGGACGTGTTCGGAGGATACAACCAGGTGGACGTCCCGCTCGCCACGCTGGACGCCGACTCGTTCACCTCGGGCGTACCCAAGCTCGACGGCTCCTCGGTCCGCGGGTTCCGGGAGATCTACGAGTCGGACATGCTGCTGGTCCCCGACCCTCGTACCCTCGCCACCATCCCGTGGAACCCGGAGGCGGGCGGGACGGTCCGGTTCATCTGCGATGTCCGGATCGGCGGGTCCTACGAACCGTACGACCACGACCCGAGGGGCGTGGCCCGGAGGGCGGAGCAGGTCCTGGCGGACGCCGGGTACGACCAGTCGTACTGGGGGCCCGAGATCGAATACTTCATCTTCGACTCCATCGAGCTCGTCCCCTCGGCGCAGGGCGTCCGGGACCCGTGGGCCGGGGCCGGCTACCTGCTCCACCAGTCCGAGGCTCCGTGGGAGAGCGGACCCCAGGGCAACACGATCCGCTTCAAGGAGGGGTACCACCGCACTCCCCCGTACGACTCGACGGTCGGGATGCGCGCGGAGATGTCGAACATCCTCACCGACGACTTCCACCTACGGATGGACGCTCACCACCACGAGGTCGCCACGGCGGCGCAGGCTGAGATCAACATCCACTACGACGAGCTGGTCCCGACCGCGGACCACGTCCAGGACATCCGCTACGTGATCAAGAACGTGGCCCACCGCCACGGCAAGGTCGGCTGTCTCATGCCGAAGCCGATCTACGGCGACAACGCGATCGGCATGCACACGAACCAATCGATCTGGTCGAAGGGCAAGAACGCCTTCTACGATGGGAACGACAAGTACGCGGAGGTTAGCCAGACGTGCCGGTACTATGTCGGCGGGTTGCTCGCGCACTCCCGCGCCCTCTGCGCGATCACGAATCCGATCACGAACTCTTACCGAAGGCTCGTGCCGGGGTACGAGGCGCCCGTCTTCATCGCGTGGAGCCGGGCGAACCGCTCGGCCAGCGTCCGCATCCCGTTCTACCTCAAGGGGCGTCCCGAGGTGAAGCGGATTGAGTATCGGACGCCGGACTCCGCGGCCAACATCTACCTCACGGAAGCGGCGCTGGCGCTCGCAGGCCTCGACGGGATCAAGCGGAAGACCGAGCCCCCCGCCCCCGTTGACGAGAACATCTACAAGCTCACACCGGCGCAGCGCCGAAAGCTCGAGATCCGCGAGCTACCCGGTTCGCTCGGCGAGGCGCTCGACTGCATCGAGTCCGACCGCGCGTTCCTTAAGCCCGCGTTCGCCGACTCGCTCGTCGACACCTACATCGAGTTGAAGCGAGAGGAACAGCTCGAACTGAACCTGCGGCCCCACCCCTACGAATTCTACCGGTACTTCGATGTCTAGGTGAGCCCTACGTCAAACCGGTGGGCCGGCGCTTTGACGGTGCCCGGCCCTCCCCCGACCCAGGGTCCATGACGGACGCCCATCGGTTCACGGGAGGGCGGGTCTTTACCGGTCACCGGTTCGTCGACGCCCTGCTCATCGAGAACGGACGGGTCGTCGCGGTCGGCAGCGAGGAGGAGGTCGCCCGGGCCGCGCCGGTCGGGTGCGAGGTGGAAAACCTTGCGGGGGGCCTCGTCATCCCCGGCCTCGTCGACGCGCACCTGCACATCGCCGAGACGACCCGGGCCGAGCACGGGATGCCGGTCGATGGCTTGGCCTCGCACCACGAGTTGGTCGAACGACTCCGCCGGTGGGCCGAGGTCCATCCGAGCGGACCGATCGTCGGGCGCGGGTGGTCCGTCGAGGAGTTCGTGGAACGGCAGGAGCCTACCCGCCAGGTCCTGGAGGCTGCCGTCTCCGACCGACCAGTGATCCTCTACCACGTCAGCGGCCACGCCGCCGTGGTGAACGGTCCGGCCCTGGCGGCGGCCGGGTACACGGACCGCTCCCCCGACCCGCCGGGCGGTCGGCTCGGGCGAGGGCCGGACGGTTCGCCCAACGGACTCGTCTACGAACGGGCCCTCGACCCGATCGCCCGGTTCTCGAGCGGGGCCTTTCCGTCGGACCGGGACCAGTTGGGGCGGACGCTCCAGTCGATGGCCGCGTTCGGGATCACGAGCGTCGGCACGCTCAGCACCGACCCGGAAGAGCTAGAGGTCCTCACCTCCCTTGGCATCTCGGGCGACCTGCCCGTTCGGATACGAGCGTATGTCCGATTCTCTCGACTGGCGCTCGTGGACGTTCGGCGACCCCTTGAGGAAGAGACGAACGACCTCCTCGTCGTGCGAGGGACTAAGCAGTACACGGACGGGGCATTCGGTCCCCACACGGCCTGGCTCACGGATCCGTACGCCGACCGCCCCGACACGTCCGGAGATTCCACCGCCTCCGGAAAGGAGATCGCCCAAGCGGTCCGGACGACCCTCGACCTCGGCCTCGTCCCGGCCCTGCACGCGATCGGGGACCGGGCCGTCGGGGTCGCGGTGAGGGCCCTGGACGGGATCGAACCCGCGCCGGGCGCCGCTCGAATCGAACATGCATCGCTGGTCCCGCCCGCCCTCTACCCCCTCCTCGACCGGGTCCGCCCCACCCTCGTCGTCCAGCCCGGATTCGTTTGGAGCGACGGCTGGCTGGGAGAGCGACTCGGGCCCGACCGGGCCCGCCACGCCTACCCGTTCCGGACCCTGCTCGAACGGGGCCACGCCCTAGTCGGCTCGAGCGATTCACCATTTGACGTCCTCGACCCGTGGAGGGGGTTGGCCGCGGCCGTCCACCGGACCGACCCGGGAGGCCGATCGGCCAACCCTGATCCGACCGAGAACCTCACCCCCGAGCAGGCCTTCCAGCTCTACACAGCGAACGCGGGGCCGGGCCTCGGGGAGGCGGACCTCGGCTCGCTCGAGCTGGGGAGTCGCGCCGACCTCGTCGTGCTGAAGGCCCCCGACCTTCCGCGGGCGATCGGGTGGGGGAGCTCGTGCGTCCGCTCCACGTGGATGGGCGGGGCTCGGACCTTCCTCCGGGCCTGATTCATTATAGCCCTCTCCGGGCTCGACGGGTCGTGGCCGCTCCGACCGGACCTCCCGGCATGAAGGAGTTCTCCCCGTCCATGCGGACGGACCTCATGATCGCCGATTTTAGGGCCGCCCTGCCGCCCGAGCTCTCCGTCGAGGAGAAGGAGCGTCAGCTGTACGGTTCAGCCTGGGAGGCGTACATGGAGGGCGACTATGGGTTCGCCCTGTGGCTCTGGCACGAATGCGACCGGCTCACCAACAACCTGAACGGGAACGTCCGAGAGGTGACCCGGATCCTCGGTCCGGGCCGGTACTTCGGGTTCTCTCATCGGAAGGCGATCGCGTCGGCGGTTCCGATCGAGCGGATTTACCGCCCACGCAAGGGGGACATGAGCACGCCACGGACGGACGCCTTCGTCCTTCCGCACTACCAAGTTCTCTGTGTCTACCTCGTGAAGGCCGAGTCCGGGGACACGAAGGCCAAGGCCCTGCTCGAGATCTCCCTCGGAGAGTTGGAAGACCTCCGACGGAACGATGCCTTCCTGAAGCATTTCGAGACGTTCCGTGACCTGATGATCCGGACGAAGAACGCTCCGGCCGCTCCCACCCCCGCAGCACCTCCGCTCGTGAGCGTGCCCCCCCGGGTCCCACCGAAGGCGGCCGCCAAGGTGTCTGCCGCCTCTAAGGCTCGCCGTCCGAAAGCGGCGAAGTAGCGCCGCCCACCGAACCCTACTATATCCCGTCCGGATGAGGCGGACCGGGCAGGACGATGCGGGCGGTCGTGGTCGGCGGCGGGGGACTCACAGGGCAGTGCTCGGTGCGGGACCTCGCGACCACCGGCAAGTTCGACACAGTAGTCGCGGCCGACCTCGACCTCGCCCTCGCCGAGCGGGCGGCTCGTGCGGCCGGTCCTCGTGCGACGGCGACCCGGTTGGACGTCCGGGACCACGCGGCGCTCGTGAAACTTCTCGAGGGTTCGGATGTCTGTGTCAACGCGGTCCAGTACGGATTCAACATCGCCGTGATGGAGGCGGCCCTCGCGGCCCGGGTCCCCTACCTCGACTTCGGGGGGCTCTTCCACATGACACGTCGCCAGCTCGCCCTCGATGAGAAGTTCCGGGCCGCGGACCTCCTCGCGATCCCCGGCTTCGGGCAGGTGCCCGGCATTTCCAACGTCCTCGCGATGGAGGCGTGCGCGGACCTGGACCATGTGGAGTCGCTCCTGATCCGGGACGGTTGGAAGGACCTCACCGTGCACGGCCCCGAGATCTCCTTCACATGGTCGCCGAGCACCTTCCTGGACGAGATGGTGATGCCGGCGGTGGTGTTCGAGCAGGGAGCCTACCACGACCACCCGGCCATGAGCGGGGCTGAGGAGTACGACTTTCCACCACCGGTCGGGCGGACCCGGGTCTATCGCACCCTCCACTCGGAACCGGCCACGCTCCCCGAAAGCCTCCGGGACAAGGGGATCCAGCACTGCGAATGGAAAGAGGGGGGGCCCGGTATCGAGGTCCTGCGGACGATGGCACTCCTGGGCCTCGGGTCCGACCAGCCGCTGGACGTGAAGGGCCAGTCCGTCTCGCCCCGTGAATTCACCCTTGCGCTCCTGAAACGGGAGAAGCTCCTGGGGGCGCCGGAGGGCGTCGAGATCAACGACTGGGAGGTGCTCGACATCGAGGTCCGCGGGTCGATCGCCGGTCGCCCGGTGGTCCGTCACGCGATGGCCCGGTTCCCGCCGCGCCTGGACTGGCACCTGACCGCCACCGAGTATGCGGTCGGCGTCGCCGGTGCGATCGGCGCGGAGCTTCTGACCTCGGGTCAGGTGACCGCACGCGGCGTGGTTCCGCCCGAGCGGTGCATCCCCCCCGGACCGCTCCGGGCTGCCCTCAAGGCCCGCGGGATCGAGACCGCGATCGTGCCCCCGGAACCCCCGCTGGCCCCAGCTCGAACGAGCTGAAATTCGCCTTCTAGTGGCTATTTTGGGTGTTCTTCGGTTGTTTGCGGGCTATCTAATGGGTATCTTTGAAGGAATAGTCGCGCACTATACTAGTTGAGTTCGGCCGCCTATGGTAGTATATTAAATTCAAACGAAATTCGGCTCGTAAGCCATCTATATATAGCGACCGCCGGCTCGTGCGGGTGCCTCAGATGTGTTATTTATGGTGGACAAGGAAACCGCCCTGCGGAGCGACCTACCGGAGCGGGAGCTCCGCCTGGCGCTCTCCCCGACCGGGGACGCTCTAACCCCCCGGCGGGCGAATTCGGGCGACACCGACGTTCATCCGTCCCCGGCCGGACCGGAATCAGGGTCCGAGGCGCTCAAGGAGAAGAAGGAGTCCAAGGACGCGGACAAGTCCAAGGACGTCAAGGAGGCGGTCGCGGAACCCCCCGCGGAGGTGGAACCCCTCCCGATCTCGATCGCCCGCCTCGTCCCGAAGCTGAAGAAGAGCGCGAAGCTCTTCGCCGAAGGAAAGAAGCACATCCCCAACTCGTCGAGCTCCCTCATCCGAGTCGCGTCGTACGACCCGTGTCCCCCGTTCATCGCGGCGGGCAAGGGTCCCCGCATCTGGGACGAGGACGGGAACGAGTACCTCGACTTCAACTTGGGCTACGGTTGCCTCATCAACGGGCACGCACCTCGCGAGCAGGTCAAGGCGATCCAGGAACGCGCCGAGCTCGGGCTCCACTTCGCCGCGCCGACCGCCCTCGAGATCGACGTGGCCGTCATGTTCCAGAAGATGGTCCCGACCGCCGAGAAGGTCGCGTTCTGTTCCAACGGCTCCGACGCGACCATGAACGCGATCCGGATCGCCCGGGCCGTCACGGGCAAGGATGCGATCCTGAAGTTCGAGGGCCACTACCACGGGCAGCACGACTACGCGCTCATCAGCGCGGAGGCGCCCCCGATCGTCGCGGGGCTGGACGAGTTCCCCCGTCCGCTCCCCAACTCGGCCGGCATCCCGCCGGGCGTCACCGACTACGTGATGGTCGCCCAGTACAACTCCCTCCTCTCGTTCGAACGGATGGTCAAGCGCTACCGGGACCGCCTGGCCTGCGTGATCCTGGAGCCGATCATGGCGAACTCGGGGATCATCCCGCCCGTGCCGGACTACCTCCAGCGGCTCGTCGAGATCGCGCACCAGAACGACCTCCTGGTCATCTTCGACGAAGTGTTCACCGGCTTCCGGGTGGCGCCCGGGGGCGCCCAGGAGCTCTACGGAGTCGAACCAGACATCTCCTGCTGGGCCAAGGCCCTCGGCGGGGGCGTGACGATCTCGGCCGTCTCGGGGAAGACCGAGTACATGGACCTCATCGCCCCCGGGCGGATCTCCTTCGGAGGGACCTACTTCGCCAACAACATCTCCCTCGCCGGGGCGCTCGCGAACCTCAAAATGCTCCACCGAGGGGGTGAGGACCTCTACGCACGCTTCGCCCGGATGACGACCCGCCTCGAGCATGGTCTCGAGGAGGCCGCCCACGACGCGAAGATCAACGTGCTCGTCCAGTCGGTGAACGGGATGCTCCAGTTCTTCTTCACCCGCCGCAAGAAGATCCAGAACTACCGGGAATCGCTCCAGATCGACTGGAACCTCTACCTCCGGCACCACCAGCTCCTGCTGGACAAGGGGATCTACATCCACCCCGACAACTACGAGCGCCTCACCTTCTCGAGCGCGCACACCGACAAGGACATCGAGAAGTTCATCTCGGTCGCCCACGAAACCTTCGCCGAATTGAAAACGCTCCCCCGGGACTACTTCTCCTAGGGCGTACGCGGCCGTTCCGGGCCAAAGCGGCGGGTTAATACCCATAAACCGTTGGGCGTCCCGATGGCGGCGTCGGCGGGAGTGCCGGCCACCTAGCGGAGGTTGGGTTGGGCCGGAGTCCGAGCGACCTGATCATCTTCGTGCTCAAGCGCCTCGTCCAGCTGATCCCCGTGCTGTTCGGGGTCATCGTCCTGACCTTTTTCTTCACCCATCTCGACGCCGGCAACATCTGCAACGCCTGGTACCCGCACGCCGGCGCCGCCACGATCAAGAACTGCGAGGCGACCGCGAACCAACCGATCCTGACCCAGTTCTACCAGTACTTCATCAACCTCCTCCAGGGCAACTGGGGCGCCTCGGTCACCGGCGTCCTCGTCTACCCGTACATCGCGGCCGCCGTTCCGGCGACCCTCGAGCTGGTCCTGGCCGCGCTGTTCATCATGATCTTCATCGGGATCCCGCTCGGGGTCATCGCGGCGCAGTACAGCGGTCGCCTCGGCGACCACCTCGTGCGCATCTTCTACCTCAGCGGTTGGGCCACCCCGACGTACTTGGGCGCGGTGATCGCGGCGGTGTTCGTCGGGCCCTACCTCGGCCTTCCCAACCACGGGGAGTACTCGACCCTCGCCCCCCCGTTCCACCAGTACACGCACATGTCGGTCCTGGACGCGCTGATCGCGGGCAACCTCCCGTACACGATCGACGCGATCTCCCACCTCATCCTACCGGCGGCCGTCCTCGCGTTCATCAACATGGGCATCGCCACGCGGATGACCCGGGCGTCCATGCTCGAGGTGCTTCCGCTCGACTACGTCCGCTCGGCTCGGATGAAAGGGCTCACCGAGTTCTGGGTGATGTACAAGCACGCCCTCCGGAACGCCCTCATCACGACGACGACGGTCCTGGGCGTTACGGCCGGCGGTCTGCTCGCGGGGACAGTCGTGGTCGAGGAGGTCTTCGACTGGCCGGGGATCGGCCAGTACGCCTACACCGCGATCGGCGGGGGCGGCTCCACGCCGAACTACGCGGGGGCGGTCGCGGTCGTCATCATCTTCGCAGTGGCGGTCGTGGTCGCGAACCTCATCGCGGACATCCTGTACGGCGTGCTGGACCCGCGCGTCGACTGGAGGTAGGGCGGCTTGGCTGCGACACCCCCCCGTGCCCCCGCTCAGTTCCGGGAGTCGCTCGGGACGTTCTGGCGGGTCCTCCGGGCGAATCCGCTGTCGTTCCTCGGCTTCCTCATGGTGGCCATCATCTGCCTCACGGCCCTCATCATCCTCGTCGCGCCGCACCTGCTCGTCCCCTACGGGCCGCAGGTGAACACGGGATCCTATTCCCGGGGCCCCTCCTGGAAGCACCTGTTCGGCACGGACGGGAACGGCTTCGACATCTACTCGAACGTGATGCTCGCTCTCCCGCTCGACCTCGGGATCGGCGTTGGGATCGCCGGGGCTGCGCTCCTCGCCGGCGGTGGCCTCGGCCTAATCGCCGGATTCTACGACCGCCCCGGCACCTTCGGGGCCGCGGTCTCGCTTACGATCATGCGGCTCACCGACATCTTTCTCTCCTTCCCGAGCCTCATCCTCGCGCTCGCGATCACCCGCGCCCTCGGGATCGGGGTCTGGGAGACCGTCTTCGCGATCGGGCTCACCTGGTGGCCGTTCTACGTGCGGCTCGTCCGCGGGGAAGTGCTGGCGATCAAGCACCTCCCGTACGTCACGGCCGCCCGGGCCGCCGGCGTCCGGGAGAACCGGATCCTGCTCCGCCACGTCGTCCGCAACCTCCTCGAACCGATCATCGTCTACTTCACGCTCGACATCGGCACGGTGCTCGTCACCTACTCGACCATCGGGTTCATCGGCGTGGCGAGCAAGTACCCGGGTCCTCAGCCCGAGTGGGGCGCCATGCTCGCCTACTACCAGGGCGGTGGCCTCATCAACACCTATCCGTGGGAGGTGTTCGCCCCCGGCCTGGCCATCTTCATCACGGTCCTCGCCTTCAGCCTGCTCGGAGACGGACTGCGCGACATCTTGGACCCCCGGACCCGACGGGCGTTCGTCCGCAGCACGGCCAGCCATGACCCACCGCCCGAAACCCCCGCCCTCCCGTCCGCCGGGGGCGGCGCCGCGCCGGGCGCCGTAGCTGCCCCATTCGACCCCGGAGGTCTTGGATGACCGAACCCGTTCTGCGGATCCAGAACCTCTCGATCTCCTACACGGTCGGCGCCGGGACCTTCCAGGCGGTGTCGGACGTCACGCTCGACATCTATCCCGGCCGAGTGGTCGGGATCGTCGGCGAGACCGGCTGCGGCAAGAGCACCCTCGCCCAGGCGATCCCCCGGCTCATGCCGGAACCACCCGGCTCGATCGGGGCCGGCCGCATCATGTTCCGGGGCACGGACCTGGTCAAGGTCCCGAAGAGCAAGATGCCGATGGTCCGGGGCACGGGCATCGGGATGATCTTCCAGGAACCGCTCAACTCCCTCAACCCGGCCTACCGCGTCTTCGACCAGATCGTCGAATCGATCCAGATCCGCCACTTCCGGGACCTGGGCCTCGTGAAGTCGTTCCAGGGGGGCGACAAGCCGTTCGACTACTCCAAGCGACCGACGACGTCCGTCGGGAGCGCGCTCACGAAAGGGATCGTCCCCGACGGGGCGGCGGAACAGGCGGTCAAGGAGCGGATCCGGACCAAGTCCGACTACCGCAAGGAGGTCCTCGACTACCTCCGTCTCGTCCGGATCAACGACCCCGAGACGATCATCGACCTCTACCCGCACGAGCTCTCGGGTGGGATGCGCCAACGGATCATGATCGCGATGGCGCTCAGCGAGAAACCATCCCTCCTCATCGCGGACGAACCGACCAGCGCGCTCGACGTGACGATCCAGGCCCAGGTGCTCACGCTCATGAAGGACCTGATCGACGAGGTCGACGCGTCCATCCTCTTCATCAGTCACGACCTCGGCGTCATCGCCGAGACCGCGGACGAGATCGGCGTCATGTACGCGGGCCGGATCATCGAGTACGGACCCGTGGACGAGGTGTTCCGCTCGCCCCGCCACCCCTACACCAAGATGCTGCTCGCCGCCGCGCCGCGGATCTACAAGGCGGACGGAAGCCTCCGCTCCATCCCGGGCAACGTCCCGAACCTCTCGCGGCCGCCGCCCGGATGCCGCTTCCACCCCCGGTGCCCGATCGCGAAGCCCATCTGCAAGGTCGACCCGCCTCCGCTCGCGCCCGTGCCCCCCTCGGACCCGGCCCTCGCGCCGGACGCCCACAAGAGCGCGTGCTACTTCCCCGAGGAGGTGCCCGGGCTGCCATGACCGACGGGGCCCCGATCCTCGAGGCGGTCGACGTTCAGAAGCTGTTCCCGCTCACGCGCAGTCTCGGGAACGTGATCTCGGGGGCGCCGCGCCGTTCCGTCCACGCGGTCGACGGGGTATCGATCTCGGTGGCCGCCGGGGAGACGCTCGGCCTCATCGGCGAGTCGGGGTCGGGGAAGACCACCCTCGGCTGGCTGGTCTCCCGCCTGCACGAGCCCACGAGGGGCCGGATCCTCTTCCAGGGCACGGATGTGACGCACCTCGACGGCGAGAAGCTGCGCCTGTGGCGCCGCAACGTCCAGGTCGTCTTCCAGGACCCGGTCGGGTCGCTCGACCCGCGCCTGCGGGTCTGGCAGATCGTGGGCGAGCCGCTCCGAGCCCAGCTCGGGATCTCACGTCGCGAGGCACGCCAGCGGGTGGAGGCGCTCCTGCCCAGCGTCGGGCTCCCGCCCGATTGCCTCGACCAGTACCCGCACGAGTTCTCCGGCGGCGGCCGTCAGCGCCTCTCCCTCGCCCGGGCGCTCTCCGTCAGCCCCCGCCTCATCGTCCTGGACGAGCCGACCAGCGCGCTCGACGTGGCGGTCCAGGCCCAGATCCTCAACCGTCTCATCGCGCTCCAGCGCGAGCGGGGGATCGCCTACCTGCTCATCACGCACAACGTCGCGGCCGTCCGGTTCGCCGCCGACCGCGTGGCTGTGATGTATCTCGGGCAAGTCGTCGAGTACGGGGGCGTCCGGGAGCTCCTCGAGCACCCGGTCCACCCCTACACCAAGGCGCTCCTCGCGGCGGTGCCCCAGCCCGACCCCGGTCGCCGGAAGAAGCGCTACCGCATCCAGGGCGACATCCCCTCCCTCATCGACCCGAAGCCCGGATGCCGGTTCGCCCCGCGCTGTCCCTTCGTCATCGACCTCTGTCGGGCGAAGGACCCTCCGCTCGTCCCCCACCCCGGTGTCGCGGGTCGGGTCGTCGCCTGCCATCGGGCCGAGGAGGTCGCCGACATCCCGCCGGAGTCGTTCCTCGTCGCCGCGGAGCCGACGCCGGTCGCGTCGGCCCCTTCGTGACCTGTAAGCCCCGCTACTTGAGCCAGTCCGTGTTGAACCCGATCGCGAACGGCTCGGCGCTCGCCATGGGGTTCTGGACGAACCCCTGGAGGTTCGCCGAGTAGACCGCGAAGGAGGTCGGGACGACCAGCCAGATCTCGGAGTAGTTGCCGTACATGATGTTGGTCATGTTCGTGTAGTAGGCGGTCAGGTCGGCCGGGTTCGCGTCGCTCGCCGCGGCGTACGTGTCGCTGTCGACCGTCGCGTTCGAGAACCCCGCCATGCACCCGTTCGCGCTGCCGGTCGAGAGCGCGTCGTTCTGCGTCCAGTCGTCGGGCGAAATGTAGTCCGACGTGTAGAACTCCTGCCCCATGTAGAACGGTCCCCCGTTGGCTGTGGTGGCGGAGACGCACTGGCCGTTGGAGTCCCGGCCCTGCTCCTCGTAGAGTTGGTCGAGGCCGACGCCGACCGGGTTGATGGTGATCCCGATCGTCTTGAGGTCGGCCTCGAGGAACTGGGCGGTCTCGACCCAATCGTTCCCGGTGTTGAGGTACATGTAATTCACCGTATCACCGGCGCACGCGTTGGCCGCGCAGGGCGAGGCCGCGATCTCTTGCTGGGCGAGGGCCAGGTTGTACGAGTAGTATGGTTCTTGCGCCGTGACGTTGTTGTTGTACGGGTAGGCCGGCGGGACCGGTCCGACCCATTGCTGGGCGTAGCCGCCGAACGCCTGCTGGATGATCTGCGGGTAGTTGATCGCGTGCGTGATCGCCTCGCGCACCGAGAGGTTGTTGAACGGGGCGACGCTCGAGTTCAGGAAGATCCACCAGGAACCGCTGGTCGCGCCGTAAATGGTAGGGAGGGCCTGCACGGCGAGACTCGAGTCCCCCTCGAGCGACGCGATCGTGGACGGTCCGATGTACGCGAACGACGCGGCCTGGACCGCCCCCGTCGTGAGGTCGTTGGTCGTGATGTCGATGGCGTCTTGGAAGATCACGTCGACTGTCGTGTTGGCCGCCGGCAGGTTGATATTCCACGGCTGGGCCTTCGCCGCGGTCGCGCCCCAGTAGTGTGGGTTCGGAGTGAGGGTGTACCCTCCGCCGCCGACCCCGTTGTAGTTCTGCAGAAGGTAGGGGCCGGTGCCCATCGTGTTGGACGCGAGGTAGGAGTTGACCTGGCCGATCTGGACCCCACCGTTCGCATCGACCCATACCGGGTCGACCGCGTAAGAGTTCGGCGCCGAGATCGACGCGAGCAGGTAGGTGTAGTTGCTGTCGAGATACCCGTATCCCAGGTTCAGGGCGATCGCGGACGCGTTGAGCACCCGGAACGACTGGTTGGCGATCTCCATCTGGGCGATCTCGGAGGCGGTGGGGGTGTCAAAGTTCCAATTGTTGAGGTCCGCGTCGAGCGTGGTGTTGGCCGCGTGGACGCTCGCGTTGCTCGAGTAGTACGACAGCGGGTTGGTGGTGCTGAAATTGGTCGAGTAGAAATTCTGCTCGAGGATGAACTGCGGCCCCTGCTGGAGGAGCAAGCTCCGATACAGGCTGTACCACTGGACGTAGGCGTTGTACGGGTCGCCGTTCGAGAACGTGATGCCGCTGCGGAGTTCGAAGGTGTACGACTCGAATCCGGTCGCGGGGTCGTAGGAAACCGTCCCGTTGTTCGCCGCGAGGACTCCGGAGAACGAGGTGACGCTCGAGCCGTTGTAGTTCACGAGCCCCTGGTAGACCTGCTGCACCGCGGCCCAGCCGGGCGTCGAGAACGTGACGGCGGGGTCGAGCGAGTCCGGGATCTCCGCTTGGTCCACACAAATTGTCCCCGTCTCGCTCGGGCCGCAGCTCGAGACGGCGGGAGACGTGCGGAGGACGAAGTATGTCCCGATGCCCGCCACCACGAGGACCACGACGAGGATGATGACCACGATATTTCGTCGTCTCGGATCCATACAAAAACCGCCCCCCAGAGGGCTGAGTCCGCCGATTCCCCACCCCCTTCTTAAGGTGTGCTAGGGCACCGCATACCCCCTTCGGACCCTAGCCCCACGCCAGCCTATTTACCGAGGGCGGGCTCGGCGGCGCCGGGTGCGGGGATGGCGGCTCGAATGCTTATCGCCGGCGAGTGGGTCGATGCGGGCAGCGGAGCGACGACCCTCGTGACGAACCCGTTCGACGGGAGTCTGCTCGGGACGGTGCCGAAGGGCAACCGCGAGGATGCCCGGCGTGCTATCGATGCGGCCCGGGAGGCCTTTGACCGCGGCCCCTGGCCAAAGCTCCCCCCCCGGGCGAGGGGCGAGGTCTACCTCAAGGCAGCCGCCCTCCTCCAAGAGCGCCTCGGAGCGCTCGCCGAGCTCGAGAGTCGCAATCAGGGAAAGACGATCAAGCAGGCGGCCGACGCAGACCTCCCCTTCTCGATCGACAATCTGATCTTCTACGCCGGCGCCGGCCGAACGCTTGAGGCGAAGAGCCCCGGCGAATTCACAGGTGACGGGACGACTTTCTTCCGAAGGGAGCCCGTGGGTGTCGTCGCTTCGATCACCCCCTGGAACTACCCGCTCATGATGGCGGTCTGGAAGCTCGGCCCCGCCCTCGTCACGGGGAACACCGTGATCTTGAAGCCGGCCAGCTGGACTCCGCTCACTAGCCTCGAGCTCGGACGGGTCTTCACCGACGCCGGTCTCCCGAAGGGAGCGCTCAACGTCATCACCGGCCCGGGCGGCGAGGTCGGGGACGAGCTCAGCCGGAACCCGAAGGTCGACCTGGTCTCGCTCACGGGGGACACCGCGACCGGCCGGAAGATCATGGAGGCGGCGAGCGGGACCGTGAAGCGCGTGCAACTTGAACTCGGGGGAAAGGCCCCGTTCATCGTCTTCGAGGACGCGGACCTCGCGGCGGCGGTCGAGGGGGCGGTCGTGGGCGGTTTCGTCAACGGGGGCCAGGACTGCACCGCTGCGACCCGCCTTATCCTGCACAAGAACGTCCGGGCCCGGTTCCTGAAGCACCTCTTGGAGCGGGTCGCGACGATCCGAATCGGCGATCCCATCTCCCGATCGACGGACCTCGGACCCCTCGTGAATCCGGCCCATCAGGAGCGTGTGCTCGGGTTCGTGGAGAAGGGGAAGGAGGAAGGTGCGAAGCTCCTCACGGGGGGCACGGACGCCCACCAAGCGTTCCCGAAGGGCGCCTTCGTCACACCCACCATCTTCGACCAGGTCGCTCCGGACATGGCGATCGCGCAGAAGGAGATCTTCGGGCCCGTCCTCGATGTGATCGAGTTCTCCACGTTCGACGAGGCGATCGAGATTGCGAACGGGGTCGAGTATGGACTCGCCGGAAGCCTGTGGACGAATGACGTCCGCACGGCGATCCGCGCGGCCAACGCGATCCGCTTCGGGGACGTCTGGGTCAACGACCACCTCCCGCTCGGCTCGGAGACGCCCCACGGCGGGTTCAAGCAGTCCGGCTTCGGCAAGGACCTCGGCGCGGACTCGCTCACCGACTTCACGGTCCTGAAGACGATCTACGTCGACCTGACCGGCCAGGCCCGGAAGGGCTGGCACTACACGGTCTACGGCGACCCGGCGTAGGGGGGTTCTCATGATCGCGGGCATCCCGGCCGGCGGCAAGGGGTCCCTCTTCATCGGCGGCGAGTGGCGGCCACCGAACGGTGGGAAGTATCGGTCCGTGGTCGACCCCTCGACCGGACAGTCGATCGGAGAAGCGCCCATCGCGTCCGCGGACGAGGCCCGCGCGGCGGTCGATGCGGCGGCGGCGGTCGAGGAATCCTGGGGTGCTAACCCTGGGTACCTCCGGGCCCGCATCCTGCGGACGGCCGCCGAACGGCTCCGGGCGGATCGGGAGACCATGGCGCTGCTCATCGCCCACGAGGTCGGCAAACCCATCCGAGATGCCCGCGTCGAAGCGACGCGGGCGGCAGGAGTCTTCGACCTGGCCGCGGAGGAGATTCGACATCTCGGTGGGGAGAGCCATCCCGCGGACGCCTACGAGTATCCCGCGGGGAACGAGCACCGCTTCCTGTTCAGCGTCCGCGACCCGATCGGGGTGGTCGTGGCAATAGGACCGTTCAACTTCCCGCTCAACCTGCTCTGCCACAAGGTCGCCCCGGCCCTCGCGGCCGGGAACCCGGTCGTGGCCAAGCCGACCAGCGCGGCCCCGTTCACCGCCCTGCGGCTCGCCGAGCACCTCGCCGCCGCGGGGTTGCCGGCCGGCGTGCTCAACGTCGTGGTGGGGCCGGGGGGCGCCGTCGGCGACACCCTCGTCGAGCATCCCCGCACCCGCCTCGTTACCTTCACCGGCTCCACCGAGGTCGGAAAGGGGATCGCCGAGAAAGCGGGCCGTCACGCGAAACGGGTCATCCTCGAGATGGGCGGGATGGACCCGTTCGTCGTCTTGGACGACGCCCCCCTCGCGTCCACGGTCGAGGCGGCCGCCCGCGGTGTGTTCAGCTATTCCGGTCAGGTCTGTACGGCTTCCAAGCGGTTCCTGGTCGCGGACGGGATCGCCGATCAGTTCGCCGCGGCACTCGCCGAGCGCGCGAACGGGCTCCGTGTCGGGCCCGCGGACGACGAGAAGACCGACGTCGGGCCGCTCATCGACGGAGCGGCGGTCGACCGGATGGAGAGCCTCGTCACGGACGCCCGAAATCGTTCGGCAAAGGTTTTGGCCGGTGGCGAGCGGCCGACGGACCGGTCCGGCGGGACGTACTACCCACCGACCGTCCTCGACGTCGTCCCCGAGGAGGCACGCGTGCTCCGGGAAGAGCCGTTCGGGCCCCTCGCTCCCATCATCCGGTTCAGCAACATCGAGGACGCCGTCCGCATCGCGAACAGCACGCCCTACGGCCTCCAGGCGGCGGTCTACACCCGCGACATCGCGAAGGGGTTCGGCCTCGCGAAACGGATCCGGGCCGGCGGCGTGCACATCAACGACCCCACCAACCTGCGCTGGGACGCGCTCCCGTTCGGGGGCATCAAGGAGAGCGGACTCGGGCGCGAGGGACTCCGCTACGCGATGGAAGAGATGACCGAAGTGAAGCTCATATCGGTGAACTACCGGGACACCTAGCGCGACCCTACGCGCCGTCGGTCTCGGAGTCGGCGCCCGGATGGGGGCCGGGGCCCGTGGGGGGTACGGGGAGCCCGAGCTCGGGGGTGGCCGAGGGGTGCCAGCCCGCAACGCCCGAGGGAACCTTCGGCCGGTGGCGGGCCGGTCCACCCGCTGGGCCGTCGAGCGATTCGAGCGCGTCCTCGAACGCCAGCATCCCCCGGTCCAGAAGCTCGTCCTCGATGACGAGGGGGGCCATGAACCGCATCACCTGGTCCCACGCCCCGGACGTGTGCATCAGAACTCCACGCCCGAGGAGCGCGGCCCGCATCGCCTTCGCCCGGTCCCCCCAGGCGAGTCGGGTCGTCCGGTCCTGAACGAACTCGACCCCGATCATGAAGCCCTGGCCGCGCACGTGGCCGATCGAGGGGTGACGGTCGCTGAGCGCGCGGAACCGGTCCATGAGGGCGGCGCCGCGGCGGGCCGTCTGCGGGAGGAGGTCGCCCTCTCGGAGCACCTTCAGCACCTGGGTTCCCACGGCGAGGGCCAGCGGGTTGCCTCGGTAGGTGCCGATGTGGAATCCGCGGGGCAGCTCGTCCACGAGGTCGGCCCGGTACGCGACGACGGAGAGCGGGATCCCTCCCCCGATCGTCTTCGCGATACAGAGGATGTCCGGCGTGACTCCGGAGTGCTCGACGCCCCACATCCGACCGGTCCGGCCCAGACCCGTCTGGACCTCGTCGGCGATCAAAAGCAGGTCGTGGCGGTCGCAGAATTCCCGAAGCGAGGGGAGGAAGTCGGCCGGCGGGACGACGTATCCGCCCTCGCCCAGGATCGGTTCAACTAGGATCGCCGAGAGAGTGTCGACCCCGGAATAGGGGTCGTTCACGAGGTGCTCGAGGTAGGAGATCGTCCCGGCCGAACCCTTGTCCGCTCCCAGGACCGGGCGGTACGGGTCCGGGAACGGGACCCGAACGACCGACCCTCCCACGAAGGGGGAAGTCGCATGGAAGCGCCGGCCGCTGGTGAGTCGCACGGCCCCACCGTGGACCCCGTGGTAGGCGCC
>JAKIVX010000021.1 GCA_022750335.1 Thermoplasmata archaeon
CCTAGAGTCCGGGAATTACTTCCTTCCCTTGACCCCTCGTCGTGCTCGTGGTTGGGGGCCAGTCCGAGAATCCGACGGCGTATAACCTGTCGCGGAATCGGGGGCGGTCATGTCGACGGCGTGGCGGGTGCGATCGCTCCGAGTCCGGCCGCTGGTTGCCTCGGGTATCGGGATTGGCATCGTGATCCTGATGGTCGTGCCCGGCGCGTGCCTGGGTGTCGTGAGCGAAGTTCCGGTCGGACTCTCGTCATCCACGGATTGGGCCAGACACTGCGGCGTGACCGATCGGGGCTCCACGGAAGTCGGAACAGGTACGTTCTGCGCGCGTGGGGTGACGCTTCCGTACAGTGGAGTAGTCACGGTCCCCTCGGGGGCAAATACGTCGTCCTTTGACTGGCCGGAGCTCCACCGTGATCCCTCGCTGTCCGGGTGGCTGTCTAACACAACGCTGTCGAGCCAGAACGCTGGCAATCTGGGTGTGGCGTGGGCGACCGACCTATACGGCCCCGCCCTCGATTCTCCGGTGGTGAATTTCAACCCGAACCTGAACGAGACCCTGGCCTACATCGGCACCGATTACGGCGACGTGGAAGCAGTGAACGTGGCGAATGGTCAGATCGTATGGGGCACCTGGCTCGGCTCGGCGATCCGCTCGACGCCGCTCGTGAGCAACGGCTCGCTCTACGTGGCCACGTTCACGACGCCCGCCCTGTACAGACTGAACGCGTCCTCCGGCGCGGTCGAGTGCTCCCACATCCTGCCGCAAACGGTCGAAGGGACACCGACCGTCGGAACGCCCCCGGGGGGTGTGCGAACCCTCTATCTCCCGACACAAGGTACTTCGGTCAACGGCCCCTTTTTCGCCCTAAACGCGGCTAACTGCTCGGTCGAGTGGAAGTTCACCGCGTTCAACACCCCGGGGAGCGGGAGTTGGGATGGCGCCTCCTTCGGATTGAACGCCTCCGGTGCAGGGGTCGTACTCTTCGGATCGGACAACCCCGACTCCTCCGTGTACGCCCTAAATGCGCTCACCGGTCAACTTCTCTGGAGGTTCCAAGCGTACAACCCCAACGGGGGGGACTACGACGTAGCCGCCGGGGTGCTCATATCACCGCCGGGAGCCAACGGGTTTGCGCAGGGGGTCGCGTACACCACCAACAAGATCGGTCGGTGCTATGCCCTCGACCTCAACAACGGGACGCTCATCTGGGAGACGAACTTCAACGGACTCGCCAGCGTCTCCGGCCCCGCGCGTTCGACTCCGGCGTTGGACGGGGTGAACCTCGTATTCGGCTACCATGCGGGCCTCTTCGACCTCAACGCCCTCACGGGGGCGACCATCTGGGACTACAAGGATCCGAGCGGAACCGAATCGGTCGCGGCGCCCGCGATTGCCGGGCCGAACGCCAGCGCCATCGTGGTGACCGGAGACGTCAGCGGCAGCATCGACGTCGTCTCGCTCGCGAACGGGGCCCAGTTGTACCAATACCAAACGGGGGGCTACATCTCGTCCTCGCCGGCGATCGCAGGACCGAACATCATCATCGCCTCTTCGGACGGTTTCCTCTACGACCTCGCGGTCGGAGGGGGGAACGGAGCGACCCTGCCCACCACGTCCATCACCGCCCCCGGGGACGCGGTCACGCTGCCCAACCCGAGCGGCAACCAGACCGTCACGGGCCAGGCCTCCGACCCTGTCGGGGTGGCCGGCGTCGAAGTGGCGGTGCAGTCCGGTGGATCGACCGGTCCCTGGTGGGATGCGGCCCAGGCCAACTGGTCCTCCGGGCCGGTCGACAACCCTGCCATCCTCGGCGCGCCGGGGTCAAGTCTCACCACCTGGACCTTCGCTTTCCCTGTCCTCACCGCCGGCGGAGCGTATGCGGTCACGGCGTACGCCATTTCCGATGCGGGACAGTCCGACCTCCAGACGACCACGAATGAGTTCACGGAACTGTTCAGCACGGCCGGAGCGAACTTGCAAGTCAGTCCCTCGTTCGGGGCCCCGGGCCAGAAGGTGGAGGTGACGGGGGGCGGGTTCCTCGCCTCGGAGCGTGTCGCGATCAGCCTCGACGGGACGACGCTCGCCAGTGTGAAGGCGAACCACGTTGGTTCGATCACGGACCCCCACGTACGCCTCCCGAACGGCGCCGCCTTCGGACGCACTTCATTGCTGGGTACCGGCCTGAGTTCCGGGCGGAGCGCAACCGCCGGGTTCGACATCGCCAACAGTTGGGACCAAGCGGGGGACGGTCCGGGTCACGCTGGCTACGAAGCGAACGACTCGGTCCTCAACTATCTCATCTCCTTCAATCGCGTGTGGGTCCACGTCGCCTGGCACTTCGACCCGGGTACCTCCTTCCGTTCTTCACCGGTGGTGGCCGATGGGGTGGCCTATGTCGAGGACACAACCGGCCACCTCTACGCGGTCGATATCCGAAATGGGGGCCTCATTTGGACCTGGACGCTCGCGTCCGGCGCCTCGTTGAACGGGGCCCCAGCGGTCGATCCCGCCGCGGGGCTCGTGTTCGTCACCGCCAGCGACGGGAGCCTCACGGCCGTTTCCACGGGGAACGGCGCCGCGGCCTGGAATGTCTCCGTCGGCGGGAACCTGACGGGCCCGACCTTGGCCGACGGTCGGATTTACGTCGCCTCGAGTACCGGGACCGTAGAGTCGTTGCTGGAGGCGACGGGAGTCGTCGTGTGGTCGGTCGACCTCGGGAGCTCGGTCGGCGGGTCGCCGGCGGTCGATCCGTCCGCGGACCGGATGGTCGTGGGGCTGGCGAGCGGCGCGGTGGAGGCCCTCAATCTCTCGTCGGGGACGTCCCTCTGGAATTTCACGACAGGCGGACCGGTGACCGCCGCCGTGGCCGTCGTCGCCCAGACCGTGTTCTTCGGTTCGACCGACCATTCGGTCTACGCGCTCTCCGAAAGCTCCGGGGTCAAGATCTGGTCCTACCGGACCGGGGGGCCGGTCGCGGACACGCCGGCCTACTCAACCCACGGCACGGCAGGAGGCGGCGAGCTTTTGATCGGCTCGAATGACGGGTACTTTTACGAGATCCAGGCCTCGAACGGCTCGGTGAACTTCAAGTTCGATTACTCGTCGCCCGTCGTGGGAGTGGCAGCGGCCCAGGGCGTGGTCGTGATCGAGACCGCCTCCGGGAAGGTCAGCGGGGACCGCACCTTCGTCGGAGATGAGCAGTGGGAGGACTCCCTCCACGGAGCGTTATGCACTGCCCCGACGATCGTGGACGGAGCGGTCTACGTCGCAGCCGAGAACGGAAACCTGTACGCCTTCACCAGTTACGGACAACCGCCGGATTAGGCGCGCGTTTTCGCCACGGTTCAGCCGCCCGTGCACGTCGGGCCGACGCCCTGCGACAACCCGGCCCTCTCACTCGTAGAGGAGGGCTCCCGCCGCCCACGCGCTCGGGTTGACCATGTGCGCGCGAGTGCGCTCCGGAATGAGGAGAAGACGTTCGTCGACGCGGTCCGGGTGGGCTTCGAGGACATGGTCGCGCGCCTCGTCACGGACGGCGAAGGGGACCACCTCGCAAAACGGGCAACGCGTGCTCCCCATCGTACCCCGCCAAGAACCCCCCCTCGGATAATCTCACCCCCGAAACCGGCTCCGTAGGCGTCCCGATCCCTTCTCGCGTCCGACAGGTCAGACGGAGCTCCCGGATCTGCGTCGTACGGTCGTGCGAAAGCAGAAGTGCCCGGCGAAGTCCGAGGCCTTTTGGGGCGCCGTGTCTCGAGCCGTACCGTGGTTTCTGCCCGACCGCACGAACTCCGCCTCGTCCTGTTCGACATGGACGACACGCTCTTCGACCACTCCCTCACCTGCCGCGCGGCGCTGGAGCAGCTGCGCCGAGAGGAGAAGCCGCTCGCCTCGCGTCCTCTCGACGAATTGTGGAGAGAGTACCTACGGCTCCTCGAGAGCCAGTCCTCCGGGATCGCGGCATCCCCCGCGACCTACGCGAACCTGAGGGCGGAGCGGTTTCGCCTGCTCGGGGACCGATGTGGTTGGACGATGGGACCGAAAATCGCCCGAGAACTCTCCGCGCGGTATCGAGATCACTACCAACGGCTGCGTCGACCCGTCCCGGGGGCCGTGCCCTTCGTGCGGAGGGTCGCCGCTCGAGTACGCGTGGGGATGGTGACGAACAACGAATACCGGGAACAGGAGGAGAAATTGGAGTTCCTCGGATTGCGCGACCTCGTGGACCCTCTGGTGGTCTCCGCGCGCGAGAACGTCGCCAAACCCGACCCTCGTATCTACCGCATCGCCCTCGAGCGAGGAAAGGGCCGAGCGGCGGAGACGGTCATGGTCGGCGACTCCTGGAGGAATGACGTACTCGGGGCGCGGTCGGCCGGGATCCGACCCGTGTGGTTCAACCGATTCGGGATCGAACCGCCGACCCGGCACCAGGTCGATGAATTCCGTTCCTATCGGCCCACGGGCCCGGCCGAGGCGGTGCTGCGCCACGGGAGTTCGCTGGCGGGCCGACCGTTCCACCGAACCGCGTCTCGGCCCTCATCACGTCCGCGTTAATACGCCCGGGTCTCTTCGGAGGCGATGCCCGGCGCGACCGAGCCCTGGACTCCGTCCGCACGTCGGGTCCTCCCGGCGATGCGGGCGTGGAGGATGTCGTTCCACCAGGAGCCGGAACTTTCGCTCCACGAGGACCACACCCGAGACAAGGTCGTGGCCGCTCTCGAGGAGATGAACATCCCCCATCAGGTCTTTGAGGGCACGTACGGGGTCGTCGGCCTCATCGGAGGCGACCGACCCGGTCCGGTCGTGGCGCTGCGCGCCGACATGGACGGCCTTCCGATCACGGAGCAAACGGGGTTGCCGTTCGAGTCGAAGTTCCCGGGACGGATGCATGCGTGCGGCCACGACGTGCACATGGCCGCGCTGCTCGGAGCCGCTGCGATCCTGGTCCGAAGCCCGCGACCCCTCCCGGGCCCGGTCAAGCTCCTGTTCCAGGCGGCGGAGGAGGAAGGGGACCGCGGCGGCGCCCTTCCGCTGATCGAGCGGGGATGTCTGCGGGACCCGAAGGTCGACTTTGTCGTGGGTCAGCACGTAGAGCCCACCGTCCCTCTGGGGTCGGTCGGTTGGAAAGTCGGCGCGTTCATGGCCGCCGCCGACCACTTCCGGCTCACCGTGCGCGGTCACGGAGGCCACGCTTCCACTCCCCACCAAGGGCCCGATGCGATCGTCGTCGCCAGCGAGATCGTGATCGCCCTCCAGACCCTGGTCAGCCGGATCCGGGACCCGCTCGACCCCGTAGTCGTGAGCGTCGGCTCCGTCCACGGCGGAACGCGGAACAACATCCTCCCCGACGAGGTCGTGCTCGAAGGGACCGTCCGGACGCTGAACCCGATGACGCGGGCGACGATGGAAGCAGCCCTGCGACGGCGGGTGCGGGCCGTCGCGGCGAGCGTCGGGGCCCGGGTACGGATCGAATACGTCCATGGGTACCCCGCGCTCATCAACCCGCCCGACGCCACCCGCGAGGTCGCGGCGGCGTTGGGCCGGGAATTCGGCAAGGACCGGGCGATCGAAGTGGAGTATCCGATGATGGGGGCGGAGGATTTCTCCCAATACCTCATGAAAGTCCCCGGCACCTTCCTTCGCCTCGGGGTCGGCGTTCCGGGCCGGCCGTCGAGCTTGCATTCTGCGACGTTCGCCCCCGACGAGCGGGCCCTGGTGGTCGGCGCCGCGACCCTTGTCGCCGCCGCCGAGGGTCTGCAGGGCGGCGGCCCGTGAGCCTCGACGACCGCCGGACCGACTTTCCGGCCCTGCGCGAGCGACCGGAGGGAACGACCCCGGTCTACCTTGATTCCGCCTGCATGTCGTTGGTCCCGCAATCGGTGATCGACGCGATGGAAGAGTACTACCGGGACTTTCCCGGTTGCGGCGGCCGCAGTCTCCACCGGTTCGCCGAGGAGGTCGGCCGACGGTACGAAGCTTCCCGGACGGCCTTTGCCCGTCGCCTGGGTCGGAGCGACCCGCACTCGATCGTCTTCCTCCGCAACTCGACCGAAGCGATCAACCTGGTCGCGCAGGGCCTCGCGTGGAAGCCGGGTGAACGGGTCCTTATTTCGGACCGGGAGCACAACTCGAATCTGATCGTCTGGCAACGGCTCGTTAAGGAACGGGGGATCCGGATCGAGATCCTTCCACTCTCCGACTCCGGCGAGTTCGACAGTGAGGCCCTCGAAGAGCGGCTGGGGCGGGGGATCCGCCTGCTGAGCCTCTTCCAGACGTCGAACCTCGACGGCCAGTCGCTACCGGTGCGCGAGATCACCGAGCGGGCCCACGACCACGGGGCGTTGGTCCTGTTTGACGGATGCCAAGCCGCCCCGCACGAACCGCTCGAACTCGACCGCCTCGGCGTCGACTTCTATGCGGTCTCGGGCCACAAGATGCTCGGACCGACCGGGACCGGGATCCTCGCGGCGTCTCCTGGACCCCTCGCCACCCTGCGTCCCCTCGTGGTCGGCGGAGAAACGGTGGAATGGAGCACCTTGACCGACCATGAACTCCGCCCTCCTCCTTTCCGGTTCGAGGCCGGCCTTCAGAACTATGCGGGCGTCATCGGAGCGGGCGCCGCGATCGCGTATCTTGCGCGGCTCGACCCGCACGAGATGCGGGCGAGGGAGGTCGAGCTCAACCGCCGGTTCACGGACGCGATGGCGGACGAGCCGCGGGTCCACCTCCTCGGTCCGACGGACCCCGCGCGCCGTCCGAGCATCGCCGCGTTCACCCTCGCGGGCGTCGACGCCCACGATGCGGCCCTCTTCCTGGACGAGGGCTACCACGTCATGGTTCGCTCGGGGCGCCACTGCGTCCACTCCTGGTACGCGGAGCGCGGGATACCGGGCAACGTGCGGGCCTCGTTCTACCTGTACAATGGGACGGCCGATGTCGACGCCTTGATCGCCGGCGTCCGGGAACTGCTCGAGCGCGTGCCGCTCAGCGGTACATCGGCTGCGACGACGGGGTCGTCACCTCGGCGCGCGTCCGGTCCGCGGCGTGCCGCTGGATCGAGAGGAGCTGCTGTTCGATCCGCTCGGCCTCGGCATAGAGGGGGACGGGGTCGAGCGGGGAGTGCAGGAGGATCCGATTGATCGTCTCCAGGACCTTCGCCGCCGCGCGGGCGTCGGGGTAGTCGGGCTGGGCCTCGGCGAGGAACGTGAGGACGTCGAACCCCCGCCGTCGTCCTTCGTTGAGAAGGACGCCGGCGATCCCGGTGATGACGCCCTCGGCGAACGGGATCGCATTCGGCTCGATGTAGAGGTCCCGGGCCCGCTTCGTACTGGCGACCCCGTACACCTTCACGTCGTTGAGACGGGGGCCGTGTCCCTTGCCCGCCCTCGGGTCCGCCTCGACCACGAGGCCCTCGGGAGAGACGAGCAGTCCGCACCGTTGCTCCTGCACCCAGTCCATGATCGCATTCGCGAGCGGGTGGATGATGGCCGGGGACGGATGGAACTCGGAGACGAACGCGACCAGCTTGTCGGCGGTGTGCCCCGTTCGATCCTTCGGAGGCTTGCCCGCGTAGATCCGGACCGGGTGCTGCGGAATGCCGTCCCGAACGAGCGAGACGGTCGGGAACGCGGGGGATTCCACGATCCCGATCTGCTCCATCTCGAGGGTGTCGATGAGGTAGTTGGCCACGATCGAGCTCACGAGCCCGACCGAGGGAAATCCGTCGATCACGAGGGCGTTCTCGACATCGACCCGCTTGATCTCATAGATCCGGACCTCGTCCGGGGCCATCCGCATGCCTAGAGAGACCTCTCGACGATGTGGCCGATCTCCTTCGACAGGAGGCCCACGATGTCCTCCATCAACTCCCGCCGGACCTCCGGCGGTAGCGAGGCGAGTCCGAGGCGGGCGGTGGCGGCTCCGACCCGAACAAGCGCGGCATACTCGGTCGCCCGTGCCTCCAAGAGTTGCCGCACCGAATTCTTGAGGTCCTGGGCAAGTTTGGGATCCTCGGCGAGCACCTTTTCGAGGTGCCGGCGGATCTCGTCCTTGACGATATCGCGGGTCGCCTCGCGGACGAGTTCTTCCGGGCGAAGAAGGTCTCCAGCGCTCTTGATGAGCATTCCGAATGGGTCGCCGGCCGGGCCGTCGCTCATCACCGGTGGGAGCCGGGACGTGGGCATAAGCGTTTGCGGGAAGGCGCTCGAGCCGGGACCTCGGGCTGCGCCCGACCCGTGGACGCCCGAGCATTCGGTTCCGAGTCCTCCCTCCGCGGTGCGGGGTCGAGCGTACCCGATCCGTCCGGAACGCCCGTTCCCTGTCGAGGGGATGCTCCGGGCCGAGGACCGAGGCAAGATTTTATCCTGCGCCGGGCGTCCGCACCGCCAGTGGGCCGGTAGATCAGCGGAAGATCGCTACCTTGGCAAGGTAGAGGTCGCGAGTTCAAAGGGCGCGAAGGAATCTTCCTTCGGCCAGGAATTCTCGCCCGGTCCACTCTCCTCGACCGGGAGGGTCCTACATCGGCAAGTGTCGAGTCCCACCACCGACACGAACCAAGTCGCTTTATACGGTCGTTTTCCTCGACCCCGCTCGTGGACGGGGAGATTCGGGAAAAGATCGCCGGCGAGGTCGTTCTCTCTCCTCATCCGGGCCGGACCCTCCGCAAGTGGAGGGAAGATTTCGGGGTCTCCCAGCGGGACCTCGCCAAGCAACTGACCACGGTCCCGTCGGTCGTCTCCGACTACGAATCGGAGCGACGGGCGAGCCCGGGCGCCGGATTCATCCGTCGTTACGTGGACGGCCTGCTCGCGCTTGACGCCCAAACCGGTAGCAAGGTCGGTCAGCGACTCGGAGTTCGCTCGCATTCAGACGGAATCCTAGGTCTCCGAGAGTTTGCGGTCGCGATCCCGTTGAAGGCGCTCGCCGACCGCCTCGAAGCCCGACCAGCGAGCCGGGTCGACCTGCATCGCGACATCCACGGGTTCACCGTCCTCGACGCGCCCCGGGCCATCCTGTCCATCGACTCGTCCCGGTTCGTCGAGGTGTACGGGTGGACCACCCAGCGGGCCCTCATCTTCGCCAACGTGAAGTACGGCCGCTCGCCGATGGTGGCCATCCGCGCCCACCCGTTGAAGCCCGCGGCCGTCGTCTTCGCCAACCCAGGACGGGTCGACGCCCTCGCCGTCCGTCTCTCCGAAGTGGAGAACATTCCTCTCCTGACGACATCGCTCGCCGCTCCCGCCGTTCTCGAACGGCTCGAGGAGCTCTAGGGAGGTCGCGGAGGGAAACATGGACGCAGGGATCGTGAGCTACGGAGCGTATGTACCGCGGTACCGGATCACGCCGGCCGAGATCGGCCGGGTCTGGGGAGTGGACGGCGAAGGAATGGGCCAGGGGCTCAACGTCCACCGCAAGAGTGTCCCCGCACCGGACGAGGACACGATCACGATCTCGACCGAAGCACTGCGGACGGCGCTCATCCGCGGAGCGATCGACCCGCAACAGATCGGCGCGCTCTACGTCGGGTCCGAATCGCATCCCTACGCGGTGAAACCCAGCGCGACCGTGGTCTCCCAGGCCGTGGGTGCGACTCCCAACCTCACCGCCGCGGACTTCGAGTTCGCCTGCAAGGCCGGGACCGCGGCCATTCAGACCTGTCTCGGGCTGGTGGGCGCCCAGATGATCCGCTACGGCGTCGCGATCGGCACCGATACCTCCCAAGGAGCTCCGGGCGACGCGCTCGAGTATTCGGCCAGCGCGGGTGGGGCGGCCTTCGTCATCGGGCGGGAGAACGTGATCGCGCGGGTCCACCGGACCGTCTCCTACACGACCGACACGCCGGATTTCTGGCGGCGAGAGGGCCAGCGGTACCCCAGCCACGGGGGCCGTTTCACGGGCGAGCCCGCCTACTTCAAGCACGTGACCGAGTGCGCGAACCGGATGTTCGAAGCGGTGGGCTCCGCTCCGAAGGACTACGCGCACGTCGTCTTCCACCAGCCGAACGGAAAGTTTCCGCAGCGCGTCGGCAAGCAGCTCGGATTCACCGAGGCCCAGATGCGCTACGGTCTCGTGACGCCCTACATCGGCAACACCTACTCCGGCGCCGCGCTCATCGGTCTCGCCAACGTCCTCGACCATGCGAAACCCGGCGAACGGATCCTCATGGTCGGCTACGGCTCGGGCGCCGGTTCGGACGCGTTCGACCTCGAGGCGACGGACGCCGTCGCGACCTTTGACCGGTCGTACGGCCGGCCCATTCAGGAGTACCTCGACGGGGGCGTCGAGATCCCCTACGCGATGTACGCCAAATTCCGCGGCAAGATCAACATGGGGGACGGCTAGCGATGCGCGAAGTGGCCGTGCTCGGGGTCGGGCAGACCAAGTTCGGCGAGCTCTGGGACCGCTCGTTCCGGGAGATCGGGATCGAGGCGGGCCTGCAGGCGCTCGTGGACGCCAAGCTCGGCAGCGGGGATCTGGGCGGTCTCTTCCTTGGAAACATGGCGTCGGGGACGCTCCTCGACCAGGAACACATCGCTCCGCTCATCCTCGATTATGCGGGACTCGCGGGTCGCCATCTTCCCGCCGTTCGCGTGGAAGGAGGCGGCGCGTCCGGCTCGCTCGCGCTGCACCAGGGGTTCCTTGCCGTCGCGAGCGGGCACTACGACTTCGTCGTGGTCGGAGGGGCGGAGAAGATGACCGACGTCCCGGACACGACCGCGAACGAGATCATCAGTTCGACCGCCGACCACGAATGGGAGGTCGTCTTCGGCGCGACGCTTCCCGCGCTTTGGGGTCTGATCGCCCGGCGGCACATGCACGAGTTCGGAACGACCCGCGAGCAGCTCGCCCGCGTCGCGGTCCAGATGCACGAGAACGCGTCGAAGAACCCGCTCGCCCACTACCGGAACAAGCTCACCCTCGCCCAGGTCCTCGGCGCCGGGGGGGTCGCCGAACCGCTCGGCGTGCTCGATTGTGCGCCGCTCTCCGACGGGGCCGCCGCGGTCGTGTTGGGTCCGCTCGAGGTCGCTCGGAAGTACACGGACACGCCGATCCGGATCGCCGCGAGCGAGGTCGCTTGCGACACGATGGCGGTCCAGCACCGGGCCTCCGTGACGACGCTCGAGTCGACGGTCGTCGCCGCGCGGCGGGCGTTCGCGCGGGCCCGGCGGGCACCGGCCGACGTCCGCGTCGCCGAGATCCACGACGCCTACACGATCAGCGCCCTCCTCGCGCTCGAGGACCTGGGGTTCGTTGAGAAGGGACGGGCCGGCCCCGAGTTCGAGAGCGGCCGCTTCGCCCCGGGCGGCTCGCTGGTCATCAACCCGTCCGGCGGGCTCAAGGCCCAGGGCCGTCCGTTCGGTGCCGTCGGGGTGGCGCAGGTCGTGGAGCTCGTCCGGCAGTTGCGTGGCGAATCGAAGGAGCGCCAGGTGAGCGGGGCCACGCTCGCTCTCGCCCACGACGTCGGAGGGACCGGAGCGACGAGCGCGGTCCACCTGCTCGAGAGGGCCAACTAGGGGGGTTCGATGTCGATCGCACGATTCTGGCGCGAGACGCCGCGACGCTACAACCTCGGTGGGTCGAAGTGCACCATCTGTGGCACGGTCTATTTCCCTCCGCGGGCGGTATGCCCGACCTGCCCGCGCCATCGGCAGACGCTGGAGAAGATGGTCCCGTTCCAGCTTACGGGCGATGGCGAGGTGTTCTCGTTCACGGTCGTGCATGACGCTGCCGAAGGGTTCGACATGCAGGTGCCGTACGTGATGGCCCTCGTGACGACCGTCGAGGGTCCGATCCTCACCGGACAAGTAGTGGACGTGACCCCCGAAGAGGTGCACATCGGCCTGAAGGTGCGGGCGACGTTCCGAAAACTCCGCGAGGAAGGTAAGGCGGGCGTGATCCATTACGGGTACAAGTTCTCCCCCGCGGTCGACTCGGACGTACGCCCGCCGGTCCGTGGACCGGCCGTCCCGTCCGAAGCGACCACCCCCGCCCCGTCGGACCGGGCCCCCGCGTGAGCGCCCCGTACCGCCGGGAGAGCCCGACGCGCGCGCCGGTCTCGGACGACCCGAAGGACGAGGAATTCGCGCGGACGTACGCCGCGGGGTACGAGGAGGGCGTGCGCAGCGCCCTCCGCGAGGTCCTGGGGCACACCTCGCGAGGACACACGACCGCCGAACTCCGGATGCTGGTGGAGAGCCGGCTCGCGCGGCTCCCGGAGGAGACCGAGTTGAAGCGGCGGAGCATGCTCGCGCCGCCGCGACAACCGGCCTGGGCCTCGTTGCTGAGGCCCCCGGTCGGCGCCCGGCCCTGGCTCGTGCCGATCGGCGCGCCCCCTCCCTTGCGTCTCCAGGTCACCGTCGGAGGGAGCGTGCTCGTGCGCGAGGAGCGTCCCCGTCGGGGGGTCGAGTTGCTCCGGGAGGCCGCGACGAGATTTCCCCGGGTCGTCCTCCTCTCGCTACATCCACCGGATCTTCCCGACCTTTCGCCCGGTCGCAGGATCTTGATCCCGCTCACGGCCGGTAGCGATGGGACGCCTCCGCCGAACCCCGGTGAGCTCGGCGGACGGCTGCGCGAACCGACCGAGGCCGAGGGGGGAGCGCTCGTCTACCTCGACGCCTTCGAGTTCCTCGCCACCGAACACGGCCTCGAGACCACGCTCCGATTCGTCCAGTGGCTCGGCACCCAGGTCGGGTCGACCGGCTCCGCCTTGCTGGCGTCGGTCGACCCTCGGTCGCTCGAGGTCCGGGACCAGAGCCGGCTCGAACGCGCGTTCCAGTCGGTCGAATGACGCCCCGTGGCCCTCGGCCGGGCTCTCCTCACCACCGATAGACATAGGAACTCCGACGTACCGGTCGGTATCGGAGACCCGGGTGCGTGCAGGTCGCCTTCTTCACCGATTCCTACCCGCCGATGCGCGACGGGGTCGCGGAGATCACCGGGGGTCTCGCCCGAACGCTCGTCAGCCTCGGAGTGACGGTGCGGGTCTTCGCCCCCCAGACGAAGAACGGTGCCCCGTCGGAAGAGACCGAGGAGAACGGGGTGTCGGTCCGCCGGGTTCGTTCGGTTCCCGTGCCCCTCTACGGCCAGTACCGGTGGCCGATCTTCCCGTTCGGACTCGTTCGCGAAGCGCGCGGGGCGGCCGCGGCGGACATCCTCCACGTACACTCCCCGGGCGGCATCGGCAGCGCCGCGTTCCTGGCCTCCCGGCGGTTCCACCGGCCCCTGGTGGGTACTTTCCACACCAACCTGCGCGAAATGCAATCGTCCGTCGCGGCCAAGCTCCTCGTGCCCCAGTTCTTCCGCGTGGCGTGGTGGTGGAACCTCGGGCTGTACTGGCGATGCGATGTGGCCACCGCCCCGTCTGTCGCGGCCCGGACCGCGCTCGAGGAAGGGGTCCGCAAGCCGTTCCGTCGCCCGGTCGAGGTCGTCCCGAACGGGGTCGATGTGCAGCGGTTCGGCCCCGGGCTGACCGTCCCGGATTGGCGGCTACGCTGTGGCCTTCCGTCCGGTCCCCTCGTGAGCTATCTCGGGCGTCTCACGATCGACAAGGGGGTCCATCGATTCCTGGATGCCGTGGCCGAGGCGTCGGCGTCGACGGAGCTCGTCGCGATCGTGGGGGGTGCCGGACCGGAAGAGGCGTCGGTGCGCGCGCGCATCGCGGGAGACGAGCGGCTTCGCACTCGGGTCCGGTACATCGGACCGGTCGCAGAAGTGGAGAAGCCGGCCCTTCTGAGCCAGAGCGACGTGTTCGTCCTGCCCTCGACCAGCGACACCTCGAGCGTGGCCCTTCTCGAGGCGATGGCGTGCGCGACGACCGTCGTCGCTCCGGACACGGGCGGCGCCGCTGAACTCGTCCAGGACCGGATCACGGGGCGCCGCGTCCCCGTCCTGACCGCGGGCGCTCTGGCCCGGGTGCTCGTCGAGTTGGTCGAGGACCCTTCTGAGCGGCGACGGCTCGGCGGACGGGCCCGAGACGAAGTCGCCCGGAATGCTTCACTGGACGCGATGGCCCGACGGTTTATCTCTCTGTATGAACATGTACTCGATTCCCGGAGGTTCGTTGTCGGTCGTTCCGTTACCTGAGCTCGACAAGCTCGCCCACGAGCTGGCGCGGGAGCGCCACGCCACCTTCTCCGAACGAGCCCTCGGTCGTGCCTACGAGGAGTTCCTCGCCCGGCGTCGCACTCCCCTGGGCCCCTCGCGACTGACCGCCGACGGACGCGACTTCAACAATTTTTACGAGCTGGTCGCGGACCCCACCGCAGGCGCGACCTCCCTCGGCCTGCGCCTCGACCCTCCACCGCCACCGGGAACGGCCTGGGAGTTCCTGCGTCCGTTCGAGCGGATGGAATTCGCCGCGGACGGAAGCGCCGAAGTCTACCCCGTCGGAGGCGGGAAACCCGTGCACGCGATCGCGCGGTTCCTGCTCCGAGAACACTACCTGCCCCGGACCCAGGCCGAAGAGGACCGTGCCGCCGGCGGGGGCGTACGGATCACGCTGCCGACCCAGATCCGATCCTGGCACGAGGGGGTGGCGGCCTGCCGCGAGCGGGGCCTGTTGCCGTTCTCCGTCGCGATCCTCATCTACTACTCGGACGAGCGCATCTCCTACGAGCAGGATCTCGTGCGTTCGCTCTTCCTCGCCGACATCCGGGCCGGGCGCATGCCGGCCCCCCGGCAGATGCAACGCCCCTCGCGCCTCAGTTGGAAGCTCGACCGCGTCATCGGTCGCGGCGATATGCCCCTTCTCGCGGCGCGGGCGTTGGCCGTCCTGGTCGAATCCCAGGGCCTCACGTCGATCGAGATGGCCCACATCTTCGGCGGGGTCCGGGAGACGGTTGATTCGGCCCTGCAGGGTCTGGCCGCTCGGGGATTTGCGAGTTACGACGGCCGCACGGGAACGTATCGGCCGAGGCTCGAAGCGTTCGCGCCCCCCTCGCTCGTGGCGGAAGCAGCGCCGGAGGAGCCTACAGGAGGGTCTAACCCGGCCCTTCGGACGAGCGTGCGGGAACTCCAGGCCGCGGCGGACGCCCGAGCGTCGTGTCCTCTGTGCGGTGACCCGCTGCCCGTCGGTACGCGCGGGATCCTCTGTGCGCGCTGCGCGGCCGAGGTCAGCGCCGGGTAGGAGGCGGGCCTGTCGGGACTCTCCGCCCTCGGCGGTAGACGCCGAAGGCCTTTGAACCCGAGTTCTCTGGCTTAGAAGGCCAGTGCTTGGTCCGGGCTAAGCTACAGGCCCGAGGGTCGACCGGCGCGAGGACCCTTAATCTTTCGGTCCGGCGGCCGCCGGAGTTCCGGCCGACGCGACGAGATGGGCGAGTCGCAGCGGCTCCGGTACGTGGCCGCGGACCACCGTACGGCGGATCAGGCGCGCCGCGTCGGACCGGCTGCCCCCGACGATCGTGAGCAGGACCGGTGGCCCGGGAGGGGGCATGGGGAAAAGTCGGTGGCGGCGGAGCAAGGTCCAGCGACGGTCGGCGTCCCGCGCGAACCATTTTCGGAGGGCGGCGTGGATCGCGCGGAAGTCCGGAGTGGAGCGGGTCACCGCCACCACGGGCACGCGCAGGGCCCGGTGAATTTCGTCGAGGTCGAGCACGTTGAACCCGCCGACCACCGCCCCGTCGAGGAGCACCGCCTGCAGGCTCTCGAGACCTCCGGTCGCCCGCACGAGGCGGACCACCTCCTTCGTCCCGTCCATGCCATCGACACGGACTCGGCCCACGCGGATCGCTTCGACCCGGTCGGGGGCTGCGACCGCCACCGCCGCGACCGGAGCCCAGCGATCCTCTCTCCGGAACGCCCCGTCGTCCACGCCGACGACTCGGACGTGCAGTTTCTCGAATTTTGGCCGCAACGCTAAGACCCTTGCCGCGGTCGGTCGTCCGGGATGGCGCCGCCGTTGGTCAGCGTGCGATGTCCGGCCTGCGGCGGACCGCTGTCGGTCGTTCCCGCTCCGGCGCCCCCCACGCAATGGTTTTCCTGCCCGCACTGCCGCGCCCCGGTGCCCGTGGTCGTCCCGCGAGACCCTCCGCCGCTGTACACTTGGGAGGTCCTCCCCGGGCTTTACCCCTACCTGCCTACCCCGCGGGTTCCGAAGTGGCGCGCCCGACGGACCGCGTTCGGGGCCCTCCTGAACGTCACGGTCATCGCCGTGGTCCTCACCGCCATCCTTGGCTACTATGCTGTCGCCGCGACCGCGCCCGGCAGCTACACGGTCACCGGATCGGTGGGCCTCGAACAGAATAGTACCGCGCCGGTGTTCCCAGCGATCGGTGCCCTCATCGTCGCGACCGACGAGGCAGGACACAACTACACCGCCGTCTCGCAGGGCGACGGTTCGTTCGGCTTCCGCTCGCTCCCGACCGGAGGGATCTCGCTCAACGTGAGCTACCCCGGATACGCCCCGGTCACGATCGAAATCTTCCTTTCCACCGTGTTCTCGGCGGGGGCGAACGCCGTGGATGTGACCCTCCTGGCGGGGAATGTGTCGAACGGAACGCTCGGGTCGCTGACGCCATTCGTCAACCTCGAGACGTTCGTGGCGGCCATCGGTGGGGGAGTGGTCCTCCTCGGACTGGTCGCGGCGATCGCGGGGGCGGCGGCGTGGTTGACCCTCCGGTCGGACCGACCGGCGCTCGGCGTGGTCGGCGGAGGGGCGGGGTTGTTCGCCCCGCTCGCGATCGTATCGCTCGACCTCGCCACCCCCTTTCCGATCGTCCTCATCGCCGCCGGACTGCTCGCGGTGTTCGGCGGGTTCGCTCTCGCGATCCGGGCGATCGAGATGGCGTTCGTCGGTGCCACGCCGGACTAGCTCGTCGGCCGGACCAAGGGATTTTGGCTCGGGCCACCGTCCGGTGCCTTGAGATGGAGCTGCGCGTCGGTTGCTCGTCCTGGACCTCGGACGCCTGGTCGGGCCGGGTCTACCCCAAGGCCTTGCCGGACGGAGATCGTCTCTCCGTCTACGCGAAACTGTTCGACACGGTCGAGGTCGACTCGACCTACTACCGGACCCCTCCCGAATCGATGGTGGTGGGTTGGCGCCGAAAGACGCCCCCTGGATTCCGGTTCACCCTCAAATTTCCGCGGGACCTGCTCGACCCGAAGACTCCGGTCGACGCGGACCGGGTCGCGACGTTCCTGGCCGCCGCGCGCCGCCTCGAGGAGAAGCTCGGGGCGATCCTCCTGCAATTCCCTCCGTGGGTCCGACCGGGCCGGGCCCAGGAGTTCCTCACCACCCTGCTCGGGGCGCTCGAGCCGGGGCCGCGCTATGCGGTCGAGCTGCGGGACGCCGGCTGGTTTCGCGGCGACACGCGGGAATGGCTGCTGCGGACGCTGACCGACCGCCACGTCGCGTTGGCGTGGTCCTACCTCACCTACGTGGAAGTCCCCCCCGAACGGACCGCCGACTTCGTCTACCTGCGGTTCATCGGAGACCACGACACGATCCCCGCCGAGACCCATGGCGAGGTGCGCGTGGACCGGTCGCCGACGACGGCGCTGTGGGCCGCTCGACTCCGAAATATCCACGACACGGCCCAGATGGCGTTCGTCTTTTTCAACAACCACTACGCCGGCTTCGCCCCCGCCTCCGTGAACGAGTTCCGCGCGGAGATGGGTCTCGGAGCCATCGACACGGGTCGCTACGCGCGGGGCGCGCGGCGCTTGGATGCGGAGGATCCTCCGTCCTAGTGCGGTCAGCTGCCCGGGCCGGTCGGAGCGGCGTGCCGTACGGAGGGCAGGGGCCGCCGGGCCCGGAACCCGCCCGCCAACGTGTGATAGTGACCCACCTCGGGCTCGCCCCGGAGCCAACATAGGTAGACGACCTCGCCGCCGACGTACCCATAGAAATCGACCAAGCCCGTGTCGAGGTCCTTCAACTCGATCGCTTCGCGCCCGAGCGAGTCGACCGCTTCCTCGAGCCGCTGGGTCAGGTTCGACCACTCGGAATCGAGCTGGCTCTTGCGGTCGTGGTCCGCTTGGTCCGGCGCGTCGACCTCCTTGCCCCAGAACTCTTGGAGACGCTTCAGCTCGGAGTGGACCTCACCCAGCCGGACGGTCCAGGCCCGGAGCCGAGGAAGGAGCTCCTCGAGCTCGGGGATCCGGGCGTTCGCCTCCTCGACGGTCCACAGGCGCGGGGGGTTCACCTCGCTAGGATCCGAAGGGGGGTTGGTGCGTGCCATGGTACTAGGAAAAGCGTCGCAGAGTATTTACGCACGAGATGGGGGAGAGGTAACTGCCGCCGTCGCCGCCGCACCGAGGGAAATGCGCTCCACGGTCCGCCCCCGGTCCTGGTAGGCGCGCACCACCTGGTCGCCGTGCTCGGCGTCCCGCACCTCGAGCTCGACCTGGACCGTGACCTCCCCCGGCGGCCGATCCGGCGACTCCCGATTGTGCAGGATGTGCCGTACGTTCGCGGCCTCCGTGCGCGCGATGTCCAGGAACTGTTCGAGGGCGCCGGGGACGTCCTGCAGCGGCGCCCGGAGGCGAAGGAGACGACCTTCCGCCGCGAGTCCGATGAATAAGATCCGGTCGAGGAGGAACGGGTCCAGGTTGCCGCCGCTGATGACGAGAACGACCGGCCCGTCGGCCAGGAGCTCGGGGTGTTGGAGCGCGCCCGCGAGCGGGATCGCTCCGGCCCCCTCCGCGAGGAGCTTCGCTTGCTCCAAGAGTAGGAACGTCGCTCGCGCGATCGTCCGGTCATCGGCGACGAACGCGCGGACCCCCGCCGCCACGAGGATCTGGAGCGCTAGGTCGCCGACGTGGCGCGTCGCGAGGCCGTCCGCGAACGTCGCCGGACGATGGCCCACCACGACGCGTCCTTCCGAGAGCGACGCCCTTAGCGTATCCGCGCCTTCGGGTTGGATGCCGACGAGGTCCGCCGTGCTCCCGCGACCCCGGACGGCCGCGGCGATCCCCGCCAGCAGACCGCCGCCCCCCACTCCGACGATGATGCGACGCACGTTCGGAAGGTCCTCGAGGATCTCGAGTCCGACCGTCCCCTGGCCGGCGATCACGCTCGCGTCGTCGAACGGATGGACGTACGTCCGATGCTCCTCCGACGCGATGCGGAGCGAGAACTCGTGCGCCTCCTCATAGTCCGCGCCATGGAGCACGACGCGGGCGCCGAGTGCGCGCGTCCGGCTGACCTTGAGGGGCGAGGCGTTCTGCGGCATGACGATGGTCGCCGAGATCCCCTGGGCCCGGGCCGCCCACGCGACGCCCTGGGCGTGGTTTCCCGCTGACGCGGCCACTACACCGCGCGCGGCCTCTTCGGGAGAAAGGGAGAGGATCTTGTTGGTCGCCCCGCGCAGTTTGAACGCACCCGTCCACTGAAGATTCTCGAGTTTGAGGTAGACCTCCGAATCGGGCAGGCCCGGGAAGGGAGGCGCCCGCACGAGGGGTGTGCGCACGACGCGACCCGCGAGCGCTCGGGCCGCCGCCTCGACGGTGGCGAGCGGGACCGCGAGTTCGGAGCGTTGCGCCATCGTACTCCGACGCAACAGAGACCTCCGGGCATTAATCGTTCGGGTCGCGCCCCACCCACGCGTACGTCGCCGTTCTCTACGCGCGCGTTCAGAGCGGGCGATCGATCGCGCGGTTTTTCCGCCGAGCCGGAGGCCGTTCCGGCGAGGCTCCGGCGAGTTTCCTAGGTGGGGTTATATAGGGTACCTTTCTCCCCCGTCCCCACCGGAGGAAGGACACCCCATCGTCTCATGGCCCGTCATCGTCCACGGCGAGGTTCTCTCGCCTTTTCTCCGCGCAAACGCTCCGCCCGGCCGGTGCCTCGGATCCGATCCTGGGCACCCGGGGCCAAGCAACCTGCGTTGGAAGGGTTTGCCGGATTCAAGGTCGGCATGACCCACGCCTTCATGGTCGATTATCGAAAGCGGTCCACGACCGCGGGCCAGGAAGTCTCGGTCCCGGTCACCGTGATCGAGGTCCCTCCGCTGCGCGCGGCCGGAGCACGGGTCTACGCGAGCACCCCCTATGGCCGCCACGTCGTGGCCGAGGTCTGGGGCGGTGGACTCATTGATGAGTTGGGCCGCCGGATCCCGACCCATCCCGAAAGTGGAGCGGACGCCCTGGCCGCGTTCGGAGACGCTTCGGGCGATGAGGTCCGAGTCATCGTGTATACGCAGCCCCATCTGCTGACCGGGATGGGGTCCAAGACGCCCTCCTTGTTCGAGATCCGGATCTCCGGCGAGAAATTCGAGGAACGCCGGGCGTTCGCCCTCGCCACGCTCGGAAAGGAGATCCCCGCCGAAGAGCTCGCCAAGGAAGGGGAGTTCGTGGACGTGCTCGGCGTGACGAAAGGGTTCGGCTTCCAGGGCCACATCCAACGGTGGGGTGTCAAGCTCCAACCGCGGAAGAACTCGAAGCACCGCCGGATGATCGGAACCCTAGGCCCGCACAATCCGAGCTTTGTCACGTACCGGATCCCGCAGGCAGGTCAGCAGGGATACCATCGGCGAACTCAGTTCAACATGCGCGTTCTTCGGGTCGTCCGGGACCCGCGGGTCGATCCGATCACTCCCGCTGGGGGATTCCCCCACTACGGAGAGGTGCGCAGCGCGTGCATCCTCATCCACGGCTCCGTGCCGGGCCCCGCCAAGCGGCTACTCCGTTTCCGCACGCCACTCCGCAGCCGGGTCGCGACCGTCGAAAAGGTCGATATCCGCTACCTCAGCACCCGCTCGAAGCAGGGGGCCTGATGTCGAGCCCTACTCCCTCCGATGACCCGGCGCTGGTCGCCCACGCGGTCGTCCATCACCGGGTCCATTTGGTTGGGTTGGACGGCAAGGCCGGGACCCACCAGGTCACCCTACCTCTCGCGTTCTCCCAGACGATCCGAACCGACCTCATTCGGCGCGCGGTCGTGGCGGCCCAGTCGCACCGAAGACAGCCGTACGGGACTTCCCTTACCGCCGGCCTCCGTCACTCGACCCGCTGGTCGGGGAAGGGGAAGGGCGTCTCCCGTTCGCCCCGACTGATGGATTCGATGCGGGGCGCTCAGGCTCCGAACACCGTAGGTGGCCGTCCGGCCCACCCGCCCCGGGTCGACCGGATCTGGTCGAAGAAGATCAACCGAAAGGAGTCGCGTCTCGCATTCGCCTCCGCTCTTGCGGCCACCCGGGAAGCGGCCTTCGTCACCGGCCGCGGCCACGAACTGCCTGAGGGAATTCATCTACCGCTCATCTTGGAGGATCCGATCGAGGGCATCCAGACCACGAAGGAAGCGCGGGCCCTCCTGGAACGCCTCCAACTCTGGCCCGACATCCAGCGCGCCCGGGACGGAGTCCAGAACAAGTCCGGTCGTGCCCGACGGCGGGGCCGCGGACGTCGCGTCCCGCGCAGCGTATTGGTCGTCACGAGTCAGCCGAACCGGGCGCTCGGGTTCCGAAACCTCTCGGGCGTCGAGGTCGTGACCGCCCAACGCCTGGCGACCGAGGACCTGGCCCCGGGGGGAGACCCCGCCCGCCTCACCCTGTATTCTCACGCGGCGCTCGAGCTGCTGCGCACCCGGCTCCACGAGGCAGTCGCATGACGCAGCTCCGGCACCGCATCATCCTCCACGCCTACGTGACCGAGAAGTCGATGGACGAGATGGAACGTCTCAACAAGCTCGAGTTCGTGGTCGATTCCCGAGCCAACCGAGCGGAGATCCGTCGGGCGGTTGAGGAGACCTACCAGTGCAAGGTCGAGAAGGTCAACGTCAAGATCGTTCGCGTCGGTAAGATCGCGACGGTCCGTTTCAAGAAGGAGTACTCGGCGGAAGACATCGGCAGCCGAGCGGGAGTGTTCTGAGATGGGAAAGCGCATCATCTCCCGGCGCCGGGGATCGGGAACACCGACCTACCGTTCTCCCAGTCACCGTCACCACGGTCCGATCTACCATCCCTCCGCCTCCCTCGTCGGCGACGGGAAGGTCATCTCGATCGCCATGGCGCCCGGCCGCTCGGCCCCGGTCGCCGAGGTCACCGGGCCGGACGGGTCCACCGTGCGCATTCTCGCCTCCGCCGGCCTCGCAACCGGTGACACCGTCGCGTTCCACGAGGGCAAGGTCGATCGCGGTGCGATCCTTCCACTCTCGCGCATTCCCGACGGGACGCTCGTATCCAACATTGAGGTCAAGCCGTTCGACGGGGGCCGCCTCGTGCGCGCCGCTGGGGGAAGCGCCTTGGTGACCGCCCATGCCTCCGGGGAGGTTACGATCCAGCTACCGTCCGGCGACTTCAAGCGATTCCTCGAGACCTGCCGGGCCCAGGTGGGCGCGGTGGGCGGCGGGGGTCGTCTCGAACGCCCCATCATCAAGGCCGGCAAGAAGTTCTGGATGACCCGGTCGCTTGCCCGCGCTCCGTTGAAGGTGCGGGGAGTCGCGATGAATCCGGTCAATCACCCGTTCGGCGGGGGGGCCCACCAGCACGTCGGGCGGCCCAGCACCGTCTCGAGTGGCACGTGGCCCGGCGCCAAGGTGGGTCGATTCTCCCGATCCATCCGAAAGAAGCGACGGCGCGATCGCGAGCGGGGGGCTTAGATGCCGAAGGGTCGGAAGCCGAAGAAGGTCGAGGCGCGCCGGAAGCGGGAGTTCACCTACCGGGGTCTCACGCTCCCCGACCTCCAGAAACTCTCCCTCGAGGAGTTCGGCAAGGTCGCCGGAGCCCGGGCACGGCGCTCCATTCGTCGAGGGTTCAATGTCGAGACCAACCACTTCTACGAGCGGATGCGCACTACGCCCGCCGACAAGATCGTCCGCACGCACTGCCGCGATGCCCTGGTCCTTCCGGAGCACGTGGCCCGCCGCGTAGCCATTCACACCGGCAAGGAGTTCAAGGAGATCGAAGTTCGGCCCGAGATGGTGGGCCACTACTTCGGCGAGTTCGCCCTCACCCGCCGGTTCGAGAAGCACTCGGGACCGGGCGTCGGCGCCACCCGGTCGTCGAAGTTCATGCCGCTCAAGTGAGGAAACCGATTCCGATGCGAGGGTACACGTACGAGGCCGAACCCGGCACGACCGCCGCCCGGGCCCGTGGCATCGAGATCCCGATGTCCCCGAAGAAGACCTACGAGGTCCTGAACGCGATTCGCGGCCTCCCGCTCGAGCGCGCCGAAACGTTCTTGGAAGAGGTCGTCGCCCTCAAGCGCGCGGTTCCCTTCCGTCGGTACAACCAGGAGGTCGCGCACAAGAAGCGGACCGGTCCCGGCCGATATCCAAAGAAGGTGGCCGGTCAGGTCCTCCAGATCCTGCACAACGCACGGGAGAACGCCGAGTACGAAGGACTCGACTCGGACCTGCTCTACGTCAAGATCGCGGCCAGCGCCCGCGGACGGATCCGCAAGGCCTCCATGCCTCGGGCCCACGGTCGCGCCACGCCGTGGAACGAGCAGACCACGAACGTCGAGATCGTCCTGGTCGAGCGGAAGGAGAAGGGATGAGCTCGGAGCGGAAGGTCATCCAGGAGGCGACGCGCCGGGTCCTGCTGAAGGACTTCCTCGTCGCGGAAAGCGCCCGCGCCGGCTTCGGGGGGCTGGAGATCACCCGAACTCCGATGGGCACTCGGGTCACCCTCATCTGCGAACGGCCCGGCATCCTGATCGGGCACCGGGGCGAGCTGATCAAACGCCTCACCGAGGATATTCACGAGCGGTTCCAGCTCGACAACCCTCAGATCGAGGTGCAGGAGGAACGCGCCCCGAGCCTGAACGCCCAGTTGATGAGCGAGAAGCTCGCCTCAACGCTCGAGCGGGGATGGCACTTCCGCCGTGCCGGTCACTCGACGGTCCGTCGCATCATGGAAGCGGGCGCCCGCGGCACCCAGGTGGTCCTATCGGGCAAGTTGACCGGCGAACGGCACCGGACCGAACGCTTCAAAGCCGGCACGATCAAGTACTGTGGCGAGGCCGTCCACCTCTGGGTGGACAAGGGGTTCTACCAGGCCCGCTTGAAACCGGGCGTCATCGGTGTCAGCGTGTGGATCATGCGGGCCAACTCGAAACTCCCGGATGAGATCGTGGTGAAGGGCGTGGAGACGCGCGCCATCACGGCGCCCGTCGAGCTCCCCACCCTCGAAGAGATCCCCGGGGTCCCCCCGGTGGACGGAACGCTTCCGCCGGAGGCGTCGTGACGCTGGCGCGCATGAAGGACCTGCGGGCCCTGTCGGACGACGACCTGCGACGGCGCATCGCGGACGTCGAGAACGATCTGTTGCGCGAGCGCGGGATCGCGGCGATGGGCGGTGCGCCCCCCAGCCCCGGCCGCATGCGGGCACTTCGAACGAATGTCGCGCGATCGCTCACGGTGCTCCGCGAACGGGAACTCGGGGCCCGGCCTGTGACGGCCTCCTAGGGGGGCAGGGAGTGGACCAATGTCGAACCCAACCCGCACCCCGGAACTCTCTAGCGCGGAGCGTATCGCGCTCGCGGGCGAGCTCCTGGGCGCGGCGGTCCGGTTCCCGGCCGGTCCGGGACTCGCGCGGGACGTCGAAGGAGTCCTGATCGATGAGTCCATGTCCGTGTACGTGGTCCGCGTCGCGGGTCGGAGCCGTCCGCTCCGGATCCCGAAGCGGGGCGTACCCGGGACGATTCTCCTCGGCGGACGAGAGTTACCCTTAAGAGGCGAGACCCTTCGCGTGCGTCCCGAGGACCGGACGAAGCGGCTCCTGGCCGGTGGTCCTCGGAGGTTCCGATGACCCCAGCACGTACGAAATCGGCACGCCGGGCCCGGGACATCGGTCTCGACGTCCGTGCCCCCAAGACCCGGTGCGAGGATCGTCACTGTCCGTTCCATGGAAGGCTTCCGGTGCGGGGCCAGGTCATCGAAGGGACGGTCGTTTCGACCGGGATGCAGCGAACCGCGGTGGTCGAGCGCACTCTCCTCCATTTCGTTCCCAAGTACGAGCGGTACGAGAAGCGGCGACGTCGCTACCTCGCGCATGCCCCCCCGTGCCTCAACGTCACGCTGGGCCACAAGGTCCGCATCGCCGAGACCCGCCCGCTCTCCAAGCTGGTCTGCTTCTGCATCGTCGAGGATCTCGGCGAGGCCGCCCGCAAGGTCGAATCCGAAGAACCCCGCATGCTCGCGGATTCCCCCGCCGCAGCGGAGGAAGAATGAAGGGCCTCGCCGGACGACGGGGTCGGGGGCTGCCGAAGGGCGCCCGCCTCGACATCGTCGACAACACCGGCGCCAAGATCGTCGAGATCATCGCGGTCCGCAACTGGCACGGGACGCACCGTCG
>JAKIVX010000035.1 GCA_022750335.1 Thermoplasmata archaeon
AGGATCTCCGTCCGCTCCTGGAAGTCGGGCGGCGGGACGTAGATGATCTTGTCGAGGCGGCCGGGCCGGAGCATGGCCTGGTCGATGAGGTCGGGCTTGTTGGTCGAGCCGACGACGATGACCCCTGCCGACTTGTCGATCCCATCCATCTCCGAGAGGAGGATCGAGAGCAGCCGCGGGGTGACGTCGTCCGCGCTGTACATGTCGCGGCGCTTGGCGATCGCGTCGATCTCATCCATGAACAGGATGCAGGGCGCGCGTTCGCGCGCGGTCCGCAGGAGCTCGGCGATCTTGCCTTCGCTCTCTCCGTACCACTTCGACATGACGTCCGAGCACTTGATCGAGATCATCTCGACGCCGAGCTCGGTCGCGAGGGCCTTCATGAGCATCGTCTTGCCGCACCCGGGCGGCCCGAAGAGCAGGATCCCCTTCGGGGGGTCGAGCTTGAACCGGGTCGTGACGTCGCGCCGCAGAAGCGGCACGATCATCGACTCCTTGATGTCGGCCTTCACGTCGTGAAGGCCCCCGACCATCTCGAAGGTGACCTTCCCGATGCCTTTCATCTCGGCCACGCGGGTTCCGACCGTGGTGCCACCGAGTCGGGACGTGAAGTAGGCCTCGAAGGCGTCGCGCAGGATGAGCGCGGAGAGGATCGCGGCGAGCATCGCCGGGACGATCAGGACGACCAGCACCGAGTCGATGCCGAGGTACCCGAACGCGATCAGACCGCCGGCGGTGCCGGCCGCGACGAGTGCTCCGGAGGTCGCCCCGTAGGTCATGACCTTGTCCGTCGTCAAGTGGGATCGGTCCTTCGTGATGGACGCGATGAGGTAGATCGCGAAGCACCAGACCCCGATCTCGGCGAGCGGGATGGGCAGGGCCCCGAGCCCGGCACCCCCGTTCGCGAGCTGCGACAGGTTCGGATTGAGGACCGAGGTGTACGCCGTCCCGATGGCGTTCGCCGTGAAGTACGGCAGCGACAGCGTCGGGAGGAGTGGGGCCGAATGGCCCGAGACCAAGCTGACGGTACCGTTCCCGCCGGGCCCCGTGAGGTAGCCGAACACCGGGAAGTTCCCGAGCGTGACGAACAGGCTCACCAGGACCCCGCCCGCGACGGCGACCGCGAGCCCGAGGTAGAGCGAGAAGACGAGCGCGAAGAACACCGGTCCGATGAACGAGAGCCCAAACGGCGCGAGCAGGAGGGTCAGGAACACGCCGGCCCCGAACCGCCAATCGATCAGCGAGGCGAACAGGATCGGGATGGTCGCGAACAGGAAGACCAACCCGAGCGCCCCCGACTGATAGGCGACGGCGGGAGTGACGAACAGGACGAGGACCAGGAGCGCGAGCTGAGGATACTTCCAGGCCACGAACATCACGATGACCGCGATGAGAAGGACGAACGGCCACGGATAGAACGGGACGAACGAGCCTCCGAGCACCCCGAGGAACCCCATGAACAGGACCGGGAGCGCGGTCGGGTCCTTCGTCTGCCGCAGGAGGAACGCCTCGATGCGGGCGGAGTAGAGGTAGCCGAGCGCGATGACCGCGACGCCGAGCCCGATGAGGAAGTAGAACAGGCCATCATACTGGAGGGCCGGATACCCCTGGACGTACTGCGGGAGGATCGCCACCGCGGCCGGGCCCGAGAGCCCCTGGGTGAGCGCGCGGTAGCTCGCGTCCGCGGACGCGTCGAGGGTCAGGTAGTTGCCGCTCCCGGAAGGCCCTCCGGGGAGCTGCACCTGGACGACTGTGAACGTGAGGACGACGGGAGTGTTCGAACCGATCCAGCTGACCTTGCCTTGAAGGGTGCCGAACAGGTCCGTGGCGAGCGGTCCCAGGACCGGGGCGAGGTTCGCGTTGTTCGCGATGGACGTGAACGTCAGGGTCGTGGTGTCGGCGGTCGCGTTGAAGGCGGCCGACTTCACTGTGTCCTGAATAACGACCGTCTGACCGGAATGATAGTAGGAGCTCGCGAAGTACACGTAGTCGACGCCCTGATTGGTCGTCAGCGTGGCGTCCGCTTGGGTCAGGAACGTCGCTGCGTCGGTCGAATGCACGACGTACGGATACCACGTCACCGCAAGACCGCCCCCGATCCCGACGAGGACGAGGCCGATCACGATGAGCGAGAGGAAGGTCCGGCTCCGGTGGGGGGCCGCCGCGGGCTTCGCCGCCGGTCGGCGGGGCGCTCCGGGCGGACGTGCCGCCGGTGGACGGGCGCCGGGGGGACGGGCCCCCGGAGGGCGCGCCGGCGCGGCCGCAGGGCGGACCGCGGGGGTCGCCGCACCCGGAGCGGGCGGGCCCGCGGCCGGTGGTGCGCTCGGGATCGGTTCGTCGGTGGGGGCTCCCGGGGTCATCGGAGTGTTCTGTTCCATCATGAGCGTTCCTCGATCGTTCCTACAATGTCACGCGCGTGCGTTCGGCCTCGGCCTTCTTCTGGCGTTCCTCGAACCAACGGTAGAGCGGAACGACCGCGAGCGCGAGGGCGGCGGTACCCGCGACCAACCCCACCGTGAGCGACGAGAGCGGGAGGTCCGAGGTCGCGCTGACCGCGCCGTTGGCGAACCAGAAGCGTACCGTGAAGGGCGTCGGGGAACTGAGGGTCACCTGGGTCGACTGGGTGTGACCCAGCGTCGTCATCGAGACCGTGTACCGGCCGTAGGGTAGCTGGAGCGTTCCCGCCCCGTTGGGGATGATGAGGACCCCGAACCCGAACGGGGTCGTCACGGCCGATTGGGACCAGCTCGAATTCGAAACGGTGAAGGACGCTCCGCTGAGGAGGGTATCCGTGGACGCGTTGATCCCCTCGACGTAGAAGAACGACGAGAACGGGGTCAGGTTGGCGGCGGACGTGCCGTTCTCCACGTACGAGTAGTTCCCGGACGCGAGCGGGTTGTTGAAGACGTCCTTCGCGAGCACCGAGAAGGTGAGGTGACCCCCGGCCGGGAGGCCCGGCAGGGTCGCGTAGGTCGCGCGCTGCCCGACCAGGTGCATCGGGAAGATCCCCGAGATCGAACCCTGCGCGTCGGAGTAGTGGAATCGAAGGATCGAGGAGGAGATGGTGACGTTCGGGGTCGGTTCGGTCACCGAGACGTTCACGGGCGTCGCCGAGAGCAACTTCGTCGTCGCACCGGCCACCACGGACGGGGTGACCGTGATCACGGCGTTGGCGCCCAAGCCGAGCGCGGGGGACGGCCATCCTCCCTGGGCCGACCAGTTGAACCAGTAGACCGGGCTTGAGATCCCATCGATCGCACCGTTCTCCCACGGCAGCCAGGCCGAGATGTTGAACTCGATCTCCGCGCCGGGGTAGGGCCCGATCGTGGAACTCAGGTTCTGGAACGAGTGGTTGGAAGCGGCAAACGGGATCCCGTACGTTCCGTCGAACCCGCCGTCATGCATGATGTTGAGCGTGAGCTCGGCCTCGGGGATGGGGGCCCCCACGCCGCCCGTCGGTCCCAGGCTCTGGATCTCGACGTTGAGGGATTGGTTCTCGTTCGGCGCATAGATCGCACCGCCGATGACCGAGGGGGTGGTCGAGACCAGGATGTTGCTCCCGAAGGAGGTGTGCGACCACCAGGGGGGGTTGAGGGAGAACGCCCAGGTCGCGTTGAGGTCCGTCCCCGACGGCACGATCTGGCTGAGGGCGGTGGCGGAGTTGATCGTGGTCGGGGTCGCGGTCGACGACTTGAGAGTGACGTTGAAGTAGACGGTGGACCCGGGGTAGAAGAACCGGTAGGTGTTGAAGTAGAACGACGCCAAGTCGGGGGTGCCGGGCGAGATGAGCATCGGTTCCTGGGTGATCGTGGTCCCGTCGTAGGGGAATCCGGGCAGGTCGGCGAGCGGCTGGTTCGGCGTGGGCCAGATCGTCCCCCAGATGTTCACGGTGCCCTGAACGAGCGGGACGTCGGTCGAGATGTTCATCCAGAATCCCGGCAGGTAGGTCGGGAGGAAGTTGGTGCACGGGACGGTCTGGAAGTTGCCGGCGGAGAGGTTCGCCATTCCCGGTACCGTGAACGAGACCAGCACGTCGTTGAAGAACGACGGGCCGGACCAGTCGGGAAGGTACTGGGGCGTGGGGCACTTCTGGGCGGCGTGGGTGGTGGGCCCCTCGCTCGCGGGCGCCGCGGACGAGGGGGCCGCCGACGAGGCAGTGGCTGCGGCCCCGACCGGGGCGGGGCTCGCCGTCGTGATCGGGGCGAGGAACGTCGCCATGACGAGGACGAAGAGGATGCCGAAGATCGGAAGGCGGCTCACAGTGTCACCCGCTTCGTTTCCTCTTCCCGGCGCTTCTGGATCTGGACCCACCAGCCGTAGACGGGGATGATAACGGCTGCGGCCGCGATGAGTCCGATCGCGCTCCCGATCAGGATCGGTGTAGTATCGGGGACGGCATTCGTCGGCGTCGCCGAGGTCGCGTTCAACCAGAAGACGATCACATCCCCTTCCTGGTACACGGTGTAATTCCCGCCGGTGAGCAAGATCCGATGGGCCCCCATCGTGTGGGTGGCCGCCACCTGCGCCTGCACGGGCGAGGCGACGTTCGTGACCGAAACGAGGTAGGTCTGGTCGGCCGGGACGGCGATAGGGTAGTAGGGGCCTGCGCTCGCGTTCGGGTAGGCCAGACCCGCGAACGTCTGGGACGAGGTCCGGAAGTATCCGCCCGGACCCGAGATGGTCACGGTGGCGCCGCTCACCCACGCGTTCCGGCCCTCGTCGTGGACCGCCACGTAGAAGAAGCTCCCATTCTCGGCGAGCGAGGGGAGCGCCAACGAGAGGGGCTCGACGGAGTAGTTGTAATCGGCCGAGGTCTCCCCGAGCGAGAAGAAGTCCCAGGCCTCGACTGTGAAATTCACCGCGGAGCCGACGGGCAGCGCCGGGATCTCGCCCACGAACGAGGTCGAATTCACGCGGCTGAAACCCGACGAGAGTGACACCACTTCCTTCAGGACCGGGAGGTCGACCGTGTAGAACACGGTCGCGGAGGCGATCGCCGTGTGCTGGTTCGCGCTATGGAGTTGGAGGAAGACGGCGGTGTTGGGCGCGATTGGCGCCGTGGAGGAGTTGACGTTGGGATCCGAGGTGAGGAGGAGGTCGTCTCCGAACTGGCCGACGGAGAACGAGCCGTTGCCACCGACCTCGTACGTACGGGCGCCCGAGTTGATCCAGTCCCCCGCGGCATCGGACGCGTAGATCGTGTACTGGACGCTCGCATTGGCCTGCTGGGCGTAGACGGCGGGAATGAGGAACTTGAGCCTGTTGAACCCCGTGCCCGACCCGTTCGGGTTGGAATCGACGAAGGTGTGCGTGAGGAGCGGCGTACCGTTCGCCGCGCTCTCGGTGAGGTCCAGATACGCCTGGCCGATGAGGGCCCCTTGCACCAGGTCGGCGGCGGTCAGGCTGATGGTGGCGGTGACGGAGTCGTTCCAATTCGGCTCGGACGGGATGAGGGTGGTGGTCAGGTCCTGGTTGTAGGCGGCGGCCCCGTCGTGCTGGGCCGCTCCGGCATACGGAGACTCCGGCCAGGCACCGGAGTAGGTATAGTGGAAAAGGGGCCCGGCGGGGATCGACTCCGGACTGCCTTCGTGGACGAAGTTGTCCGAGACGTTGAACGTGATCTCGATCGACCAGCTGATCGACATGCCCGGGAAGAACTCCGGCTTGCCGCCCGAGTTAAGGGCGGAGATGTTGACGAGGTACCACCAGGGATAGGTGGTGTTCGAGTTCTTTTCCGGTCCGTCCCAGTATTGAGCGGTGGCCGAGTGGTAGACCGAGCCGTCGGCCAAGGAGTAGTACGGAGTGCCGTCCCAGAGGTCTCCGGTCACGTTGAGGATGATGGCAGAGTCGGGGCCGCTGCGCGGGCTGGCTCCGGCGCTCTGGTTCAGCGGAAACTGGGCCTTGACCATCAGCGGCAGGCTCGTGGACGCGTTCGGTTCGACGCTCGAAGTGTAGCTGCCGTCCAAGGGCACGATGTTCGGTTCCGTGGGGTTGAGCACCGCCACACAGACGCCCGGGATGATCGGGGCGCAGTTGGGGTTGAACACGCTCGGGGCCACGGCGGCGGCGACCCCGCCCCGCGACGGGGGCACGGCCACGGCGGTGGGGAGCGAACTCAGGAGAACGATCGCGAGCAACGCGACCAGTCCGAACGCGAGCCCGAAGCCCGATCGGCGGTGCGTCGAAGCGACACGTAGACTACATTGCGATGTCAGTTGGATCAACCCCAGCGTCCGAACGCCGTACTCTTATGGGCCGCTTCGGCGGCCACCTGC
>JAKIVX010000022.1 GCA_022750335.1 Thermoplasmata archaeon
TCCGGTCCCTCATGGGCCGTTGGCCTACGGGCGTCGCGGTCGTCACCGCCCACGGAGACGGTGGGGACGCGGGGCTCACCGTGAATGCCCTGTTCTCAGTCTCACTCGCGCCGCCTTCCCTCTTGATCAGCCTCACCCAGGACGCCGATACCACTCCCGTGATCCGGGCGAGCGGGGCGTTCGTCGTGAACTTTCTCGCGGCGGACCAGCGCGCGGTGAGCGACCGTTTCGCCCAGACGCTCCCGGCGGTCGAGAAGTTCCGTTCGCTCCCGATCCATCGCGGCGTCACCGGAGCGGCGCTGCTCGACGGGACCCTGGGAGCCGCGGAGTGTCGGGTCGTCGGTTGGACCCCGAGCTACGACCACGTCCTGATCCTGGGCGAAGTGGTCCGGGAAGAGGTGGGGAGATCCGCGCTGCCGCTCCTCTACTTCCGGTCCGGGTACGCGGAAGAGACGGGGCCGGATGCGCTTCGGTTCCCTCCTCGCCGCACCTAAACCTCCCGGAAGGGGACGGCCGCTCGCCCACTTCGGAGGCCATCGGTCCGTCGGAGTCCGCTCGCTCATCGGCTCGTTGGGGTCCCTCCCGCTGGACCATCGTGGGTGATCTACCGGGTCGGTCTCGAGGACCGACTGGAGCCCATTACGGGAATATTTCCGCCGTAACTTCGCCGTGCATTCATAAGGGACGAACCGGATTTGGGCGCCGATGAGCGTGCGTTTCGTGATCCTATCGCCCTCGAATTCGTCGCCCACGGACCGACCGAACGGGCCCTGCCGACGCCGGACCGTGCGCCCCCTCACGGTCGCAGTGATCCTCGGCACCGTCGCGTTCCTCCTCTGTGCCTCCGTCGGTGCCGGGAGCGGACCAACCACCCCCCCGGGGAAGGATTCCTCCTCGACCCCAACCCACCTGGCTTCCGATTCCGTGGCGGCTCCCTCCACCACCTCCTCCCTCCTCGCCCACCGATTGGCCGCGGTGTCTCTGGGCTCGCACCCGTCGGGGTACCTCCCCGGGCCTCCGGCGTGGTTGGCCTACGACCACGGGGACCACTCGTTCTATGTGGCCGTTCCGCCGTCGAGCGTGGACATCGTCCCCGGCAACTTCACCTGGACGCCGGTAGTGAACGCGACCATCCCGGTGGGTTCGGACCCCTTCGGGGTCGCCTACGACAACGCGACCGGCGACGTGTTCGTGACCAACACCGGCTCGGACAACGTCAGTGTCCTATCGGGCCAGCAGGCCGACCCGATCGCCACGATCACGGTCGGGAGCTCTCCCCTAGGGATCGCGTACGACCCGGTGAATCACCAAGTTTACGTGGCCAACAACGGCAGCGACAACGTCTCGATCCTCTCCGGTCCGAACCTGACGCTCCTCGCGACCGTTCCGGTTGGCTCAGAACCGACGGGGATCGCCGCGGACCCCGCGACCGGGAACGTGTTCGTGGCAAACTACGGCTCGGATAACGTGAGCGTGATCTCCGGTAGTACGAACCACGTCCTCGTCAACGACCCCGTGGAACGGGGACCGTACGGGGTCGCGGTCGACAACGCGTCCGACACGATCTACGTCACGGACGAAGAGGACGCCAACGTGAGCGTCCTTTCTGGCAGCTCGGGCACCGGGATCACGAACATCTCGATCGGCACGCAGTACGGCTACGCCCTCGCGCTCGAGGGGATCGCGTACGATAGCGCGGACGGCCTCCTCTGGATCGGCGGGGGAGCGAATCCCTTGGTCGCCCTCTCTCCTTCGAACCAGTCGGTAGTCGCGGTCCTCACCTTCGACCCCTCGGGCGTTGCTTTCGACCCGGACACGGGCAATGTCTGCGTCACCAACACGGCCAACACGACATTCGAGTGTGCCCTATTCTTGTCCACCCCGACTTCCCCCGTCCAGCTCAACTTCAGTGAAACCGGGCTGCCGTCTGGCTTCGAATGGCAGGTGACATTGGGGAACGACCAGTACGTGGAGGACGGAGAGGCGGTGTACGCGGTCCAGAATTCGATTATTTTTCAGGTTCCGCCCAACGAGACCCTCCAATTCAGTGTCTGGTGCCTGCAGGGCGGTCTGTGGTTCGCCACTCCAGCTTCCGGGAATGTCACCGTGTACTCGAACGCCGTCGGCGAGAACCTCTCCTTCACGCAGGCGAGTCTCGTCTACCCGATCACCCTTCAGGAAAGCGGACTACCCACGGTCTCGCAGTGGAGCTTCACTCTCGGCGGATATGTTTGGAGCTCTTCCTCGGGAACCTACACGGTTGAGGTTCCGAACGGGACGTATCGATACTTTGCGCAAAGCGACAGGGCTGGGTACACACCCGCTTCGCCCTCGGGCTGGGTGAAGGTAAACGGTACCGGGGCACGCGCGGTCATCCAATTCTCCGGGCCGCCGTGGTACGTAGCGACCTTCAACGAGAGTGGACTGCCGAACGGCACGAACTGGAGCGTTGAGGTCAACGGGACCTATCAGAACGCGCAAGCCCCCGTGATTCGGATCCTCTTCGGAGAACCCAACGGGACGTACACCTACTCGGTCTACGGGAATGGAACCTACGAAGCTTCCGAACCGTCAGGAGCCGTGGTGGTGGCCGGAGCCAACGTCACGGTGACCATCGGGTTCTCCCTCATCCCGACCTTCTCCGTCACGTTTTTGGAGACTGGCCTCCCGTCCGGCACGTGGTGGTCGATGAATCTGACCGATCATTACAATCGGACGACGTCCAGCTCCATCGTCTTCACCGTTCAGAACGGTTCGGACTGGTGGGTGGTCCGTCCCTCTCTTGTCGGTACTGTCGACTACCTTCCGAGTCCCGACTATGGCACCGTGACGGTGAACGGGTCGCCGCTCGAATTCAACATCAGCTTCGCCCCAGAAGCATCGACGTTTAACGTGACGTTCGACGAGGCCGGCCTGCCTCCCGCCACGACCTGGGGAGTGGTCGTGAACAACTCCACCCTGCAGACCTCGACGACCTCGATCACGACCTCCCTCGAGAACGGGTCGTACCTTTTCGCGGTGGAGTATCTTTCGGGCTTTCAATCGAGTCCGAGTTCCGGCTCGGTGAACGTGGCCGGTGCGGCGGTCACGGTCGACCTTGCGTTTACATCGGGTGGGGACTACCCGGTCGACCTCGCGCAATCCGGACTTCCCAACGGGACCCTCTGGAGTGCCACTCTGGGGGGAGTGACGCTGTACTCGAACTCGAGCCTCCTCGCCTTCACCGAACCAAACGGAACGTATCCATTCACGGTCGCGACCACGGCGAACTACAGCGCCAACTTCACGAGCCCGGTCGTCGTGAACGGCTCATCGGTCCGCATCGGGGTCACGTTCTCGAACACGACGTACCTCGTGACATTCCTCGAGATGGGTCTACCGCTCGGGGCCCTCTGGACCGTGACTGCAACGAACGAGGCGACCCGAGCGGTTACATCCGGCCAGTCGACCGCGACCAGCGTGGCCCTCCGGCTTGCGGTGGGCACTTACTTGCTGTCGGCGGCCGGTCCGCCCGGTTATCGGGTCTCCCTCTCGTCGAGCGCCCTGTCTGTCCACGGTGCAGGGACTCTCGCTCCGACCGCGTCGTTCGCCCCGGCCGGCGTGGTCGGTGCTCCTCCCGTGGTGATGATCGGCCTGATCACCACCGTCGGACTCCTAATCGCGGTGGTCGCCGCGCTCGGTGCGGCCTTCGGCTACACCCGCTACCGGTCGGGGCAATGGCGCGCCGAAGGCGAACGATGGGTCGAGGCGATCCGGAAGGAGCAGTCCTCAGAATACGACGACGACCAGCCGGGGCAGCGGTGAACCCCCTCGAACTCCCCTCCGCCCCGAACCGAGGTTTTCGTTGCCCCTACCCATGCCTCCGTTCGCTGGAATATTCTTGGAGTAAATCCGCCGAGGGTTCTTAACCACAAAATCGGTCGAGGGGGTAGATGAGCGCCGCTCTAACCCAGACCGCCGCACCCACGCTGACCCCCCGATCCGCGACTCCACTCACGTCGTATCCTCAATGCCGGCCCGTCCACGGGCTCCGCTCCCTCCCGATCTTGGGAGCGGTTGGAATCCTGCTGTTGTCTCTGGTGATGGGTGGAGCAGCGAGTGCCCTGGCCCCAGGACCGGGCTCCGCGGCCCATGCGATGGCGACTGCCGCAACCCCGTCGGCGCCCCGAATGGTTCCGGCCTCGGTCTCCGACCGCTCGTCGCTGAACGGTACCCCGCTCAATTTCACTATCCAGTACACGGAGTCGGGCCTCCCCAATGGAACCCTCTGGTGGGTCATCTTCGCCGGGCAGAACTCGAGTTCCGACGCCAATTCGATCCAATTCTCGGAACCGAACGGGACGTACTTCTTTACCATCGGTTCCGCCTCCGACCTGTATCCCCTGCCCCCCCTCGGGAACGCATCGGTAGGGTCCAACCAGGATTGGGGCATCTCGTTCAGCCACAATCCGAGCTACGCCATCTCGTTCGGCGAGAACGGCACGGTGATGCCTCCGACCGACGACTGGGGCGTGGAGGCTAGTGGGCTCGTCGAGGGCTCGACCGTTTGGAACAACGGTACCTGGGTCGTGCTCTACCTCACAAACGGCAGCTACAACTTCACGGTCCTCACGTTTGGGAACGGCTACTTCGCGGTGCCCGATTCCGGGTCGTTCAACGTGACCGGCGGCTCCGTGGGCATTTGGGTCACTTTCGTGATGGGACCGCCGAGATACGCGATCCAGTTTTCGGAATCGGGATTACCCTCCGGCACAGATTGGGGCGTCTCGATGAACGGGACTGCCGTGAATTCGACCTTGTCGTCCTTGACCGCCTATCAACCGAATGGGACCTACAGCTACCATGTCGGCGCCTCGATCAACTATGTCGCGACCTCGCCATTCGGCAACGTGACGGTCTTCGGAACCTCCTCGTTTGTGAGTGTCACATTTGTCGTAGGACCCCCGCTCTATGTCGTGACGTTCCAAGAGACCGGCCTTGTCTCGGGAACGAACTGGACCGTCACACTCGGGGGGTCCTCCCAGGCTACGGGCCAGAGTATGGACTACTTCTTCGTCACCAATGGCTCGTACCCCTACTTCGTGGCCCCCGTGTCGGGGTACTTGATCAGCCCATCGAACGGGTCGGTGAATGTGTCCGGTGCCAACGTGGGCGTAACCGTCAGCTTCACTACCGGGACCGCCAGCCTCTACGCGGTGACCCTCACGGAAACGGGTCTCGCGAACGGTCGTCTGTGGGGTGGGAATTTCACTGGCGTCCCTGGAGGCGCGGCGTTTTCAGTCAACGGCACCAACGTGACCATCCCGGAACCGAACGGGACCTACTACCTCGCCATCCTCCAACTGTCGGGTTACGCGGTGTCGTTCCCCACATCCTTCACGGTCAACGGTGCCGCCCTCACGGTGACCGTGACGTTCTCGCCCACTTCGAGCATCGGTTCGAGCTCATTCACCGTCACCCTCGTGGAATCCGGTCTCCCGAACGGGACGAACTGGGGGGCCAATCTCGGGGGCCTCGGGCAGTCGACCTCGACGAATGCGATCGCGTTTACCGAGCCGAACGGAACGTACGCCCTCACCGTCACCCCTCCGGCAAACTACACGGCAAACTACTCGAGTCCGGTCGTCGTCAACGGCAGCTCGGTCTCCGTGGGGATCGGGTTCTCGAACTCCACGTACCCGATCACCTTCCTGGAAGTGGGGCTGCCGACCGCCTCCCTTTGGACGGTGACCGCGAGCGATACGGCGACCCACGTGGTTGCGTCGGGCCAGTCGACCACGAGCGCGGTGACCCTGCGCCTCCCGGACGGGACGTACTCGTTGTCGGCGACCGGCCCCACCGGCTATGCGGTCTCCTTCTCGTCTTCGAGCCTCTCGGTCCATGGGGCCAGCCCCGTGTCCCCGACCGCCACTTTCACCACGCAGACCGGGGTGACCAGCACGCCTCCATCGGCGGCGATCGGGTTGATCACTTGGGTCGGCCTGGTCATAGCGGTGGTCGCGGCGCTTGCGGGGGCGCTCGGGTACGCTCGGTATCGGTCGGCCCAGTGGAAGGTCGAAGGCCAGCGGTGGGTCGAGGAGATTCGGACCGAGGGGCCCGACAGCGAATACGACGATCGCGGAACTCGGTAGGCGAGTCCGCCTACTATGCTCCGAAAGGACCGCCCGGCCCGTCGCCGTGGCCCTGGGCCGACCGCCTCCTCTTCCCTGCGTACGTCTTGGCCGTAAACGAAGGCCCCGACCATGGTTCTAGCGGAGTGGGGGGTGGCCCTGTTAGCCGGCGGCGCGGTGGGCTGGATCGGGCACTACCTCTGGACCCGTCGAGCCTCCGTGGAGTTAGTCTCCTCCTCGACCCTTCCGCCCCAACTCGCAGCGGCCGCAGGCCCGAGGTCAACCGACCCGGTCCGTGCCCCCGAAGCTTTACTCCCGGTGAACCCGGTCGCCTTGGTTCCCCCCGTGGAGGCGGCCACCCCGCCCAGCTCCCGACCGGCCGCGTCGGAGGGCGTCGGACTCGCTCGACGTGTGATCTCCCACCTTTCGCGCCTTGGCCGGATCGGACCCGATGACGTCGCTCCCGTTGGATTTACGCAACAAGGGATGGCCGCGGCCCTCGAAGTCCGGCAGGGAACGTTGGTCAAGGTGCTCCAACGTCTCCGCGCGGCCGACGTGCTCACCGTCGACCGACGTCATGTTTCGGGCGTCGATCGCCGACTGAATGTCTACCGTCTCACTTCGCTCGGAGAGTCAATCGCCCAGGACCTGCGTCACCGCCCGCGGGGGACCCAACCCACGCCCCCCCCGAACGAGTGGGTCGCTGTCTCCGCCCGTCCCCGCCCTTCGGAATGGACTCGAGAGCCGGCCCCTTCTGGGAGCGAGAGCTCCCGGAATCGCTCGCGCGTCTGAAGCTCCGACCGCCGGGAAGCTCCAGCTTCCGGAAGGTGGAGCGAGGGCAGCCAGGATGGACCCAATCCACCCCCGAGGGGTGGCCCTTTAACCCCCCGGGGCCGTACTTCCGAAGATGAACGGGGGCGAACGCCGGGTGCAGGTGGCGATAGTCGGAAGCGGGCCCGCGGGCCTGACCGCCGCGCTCTACGCGGCCCGGGGCCAGTTGAAACCCCTCGTCCTCACGGGAGTCCCCGCCGGCGGCCAACTCCTGATCACGACCGACGTCGAGAACTACCCCGGATTCCCCGAAGGGGTCCAGGGACCGGAGCTCATCGACCTGATGCGCCGCCAGGCCGCCCGGTTCGGGGCGGAGTTCATCGACGACAACGTGACCCACGTCAATTTCTCCCACCGGCCGTTCGTTCTCCGCACGGGCACGAACGGGACGATCCAGGCGGACACCGTCATCCTGGCGACCGGGGCGAGCGCGCGCTGGCTCGGCCTCCCTTCGGAGGAGCGCCTCAAGAACCACGGGGTCTCGGCGTGCGCGACGTGTGACGGATTTTTCTTCAAGGGGAAGGACCTCGTCGTGGTCGGCGGCGGAGACACGGCGATGGAGGAGGCGCTCTTTCTGACGAACTTCGCGAGCCACGTCACGATCGTCCACCGACGCGATTCGTTCCGGGCGAGCAAGGTGATGCAGCATCGGGCCCGGACCCATCCCAAGATCTCGTTCTCGCTCGACACCGTGGTCGAGGAGGTCCTGGGGGCCGAGAAGGTCGAGGGAGTTCGAGTGAAGCACCTGCCCTCCGGTGACTCTTCCGTGATTCCGGTCGGGGGCGTCTTCGTCGCCATCGGGCACGAGCCGGCCACGACCGTGTTTCGCGGGTCGCTCGACCTGACTCCCGAAGGGTACCTCAAGGTGCACGACCACACGCGGACGAGTGTCGAAGGTGTCTTCGCCGCGGGGGACGTGAACGACCATCGCTACCGCCAGGCGGTCACGGCGGCCGGGATGGGGTGCATGGCCGCGATCGACGCCGAACGGTGGCTGCAGGAACAGTAGCCGGTCCGAAGAGCGCCGCAGCGTCCGCGAGGTCCTCCGAACCGCTCCCGCGGTATCCTTTAATAAGGCCCGGACCGGTCCGAGCCGAGGAAGGCGCTTTGCCGAGCAAGAAGAGCCTCCATATCGAATCGTCGGGCCAGCTCTGCATCTACTGCGGGGCGTGCGTCGGGATCTGCCCGCTGAACTGCATCTACCTCGACGAGACCCGGATCACCTTCGACGAAAAGATCTGCACGCGGTGTGAGATCTGCGTGAAGGCGTGTCCCGTCGGGGCCATCGAGATCGGCTGATCTCCCCGAAAAAGGAATTCGGATCATGGCATCGGACCTCCAGACCGACGTGCTCGTCATCGGGGCCGGTCCCGCGGGCAGCATGACCGCGAAGTGGGCGGCCAAGAGCGGGGCGAAGGTCCTGATGATCGAAAAGCGCCAGGAGATCGGCAGTCCGGTGCGGTGCGGGGAGGGGATGAGCAAGGACTGGCTCCAGGACGTCGGCATCAAGACCGGCCGCTGGGTCAACCTCGAGGTGGAGGGGGCCCGGATCTACTCGCCGAGCGAGCAGGTGTACGAGATCAACGAGAAGCACGCCGGCAACGAGGTCGGGTACGTCGTCGAACGGGACGAATTCGACAAGCAGCTCGCGATCGATGCGGCCAATGAAGGGGTCGAGATCCGCCTGAAGACAGCGGCGACCGGGATCCTCAAGGAGAACGGACAGGTCGTCGGCGCGAAGGTCAAGCAGTTCGGCACCACCTTCGACGTTCGCGCCAAAGTGACGATCGGGGCCGACGGGTTCGAGAGCCAGGTCGGTCGCTGGGCCGGGATATCCACCAACCTCGCCCTCCGCGACATGGACACGTGCCTGCAGTACCGCATGACGAACGTCGACTGCGACGTGCGCTACTGCGACTTTTACCTGGGCAAGGTCGCCCCCGGCGGCTACGTCTGGATCTTCCCGAAGGCGGAGGGTCTCGCCAACGTCGGGATTGGCGTTCAAGTTAGTCAAATCAAATCGATGGCCGAGGCCCGGTCCTACCTCGACGCCTGGATCGCGCACCATCCGGCCTACGCGAAAGGCAAGGTGATCGACATGGTGGGCGGCGGCGTCTCCATCGCACCTCCCCTCAAACAGACGGTCGTGGACGGATTCATGCTCGTCGGCGACGCCGCCCGGATGATCGACCCGCTCACGGGCGGGGGGATCGCGAACGGCTGCATCGCCGGCAAGATCTGCGGGGTTGTCGCGGCCGAGGCCGTCCACACGGGCGACGCGTCCAAGACCGTCCTCGACAAGTACGAGAAGGGTTGGCGCGTCCGCCTCGAGGAGAAGCTCTACCGGAACTGGCTCGCCAAGGAAAAGCTCACGACCCTATCCGACGCGACCTTCGACAAGATCGTGGACGCCCTCCGGGGCGTGAAGCTCGAGAAGCTGAACGTCCACAACATTTTGAAGGCCGTTCACGAGAAGTACCCCGAAGTCACGAAGGAGTTCGAAGCGTTCCTGTAGACGCTTCCCAATCGTTCGATGCCCGGCGCACCCAATCGGCCTCCTCCGAAGGACCCTGAAGTACCCTCCACTCCCGCGGTGCCGGAGACGCCCGAGCGACTCGCCCTTCGAAGGCTCGCTCCCAGCCGGATCGCCCTTCGGCTGGACCAGTGGAAGGGGGCTCCGAACCCGGACCTGCTCGCTCCCTTCGAACGGGCCGAGACCGCCTACCTCGCCGGGGACTACACGGCGGCCCTCCAAGCGCTCGACCAACTTTCCATCCGATTCGCGGAGCCCCGATGGCCGACCCTCCCCGAACCGTTTCGCCGACTGCGCGTTCCGATCCCGCCTCCGATGCCGCCTCACTGGGACCCCGAGCACGGCATGGCGGTCCCGGAGAAGGAGGCCCGGAAGGCGCGGCGACACGCCGACGACCAGCTCGCGCTGGCCCGAGCGAGCGTGGCCTGGGCCACGGCGCACGGAACCGACCTTTCCTCCTTCGCACCCCGGGTCGAGGAGTCGGCGGCCCTCCTCGAGACTGGGGGGCTCGTCCCCGGATTCTACAAACACCTCGACGCGCTCTGGCTCGCCGTTCGGGAGCAGGTGGCCAAGCCAACGGGCCCTCCGGCGGCGCGCGTCGCCCCGGCCGCTGTCTCGGGAGAAGTCAGCGAAGCCTAGTCGGAACGGGACCGGCCACGTCGCCCGAAGAAACGCCGCACCGACGGACCCGCCGGGGCGAAGGCGAGGTCACCCAGTGGCCCCGGGGCCTCGTCGACTACACACCGAAGAACGTGGCCGACGACATTCCCTCACCGGACGAGGATCGGACGGGCAACCGAATTCGGCTCGCGTCCCGGCTCCTCTCTCTGCTCCGCTCGCAAGGCTCAGAGGTGACCCGAGAGCTGCTCGACCTCGCCGAAGCCGAGCGGGCCTACGCCGCCGGACGGTTGGTCGAGGCGACCCGCCGGGTCGAACAGCTTCTCGGAGAACTGGCCCGTCGCACGAGCGACGGCCGGGCCGGGCCCGCACCCACACGTTAAGGGCGCGAACGCCTCCTTCGCTCCGATGAGCTGGCCCCGGTTCGGAACGTTCTCCATTGTCGCGTGCGACCCGGACGACGGCACCTGCGGGGTCGCGGTACAATCGAAGTTCATCGCGGTCGGCGCGGTCGTCCCGTGGGCCGAAGCGAAGGTGGGCGCCGTGGCGACCCAAGCCTCGTCCAACCCCGCCTGGGGACCCGAGGGGATCGCCCTTCTGAAGCAGGGTCTCCGAGCGAAGGAAGTGGTCCGTCAGCTCGTCGCGGCCGACCCCGGCCGGGACGAACGTCAGCTCGGGGTGGTCGACGCCCGCGGTGAAGCCGCGGCGTACACCGGACCCAAGTGCATGGACTGGGCGGGCCAGGTCGTCGGCGACGGCTACGCCTGCCAGGGCAACATCCTGTTCGGACCGGCCGTCGTGAAGTCGATGGCACGCGCCTACGAGACGACCGCCGGCGACATCGCCGACCGACTCCTCGCCGCTCTGTTTGCCGGCCAACGCGAGGGCGGGGACCGGCGGGGGCAGCAATCCGCGGCCCTGCTCGTCAGCAAGAAGTCGGCGGGCTACGGGGCGAGCGACCGATGGGTCGATGTCCGCGTGGACGACCACCCTTCCCCGATCGAGGAGTTGCGGCGCGTGTTCCGCCTCTACGATCTCACGCTCTTGAACCGCGAGAACCCGAAGACGCTCATCCCCATCCAGGGGGAGACCGCCCTCGCGCTCCAGCATGACCTGAGCATCCTCGGGTACTACACCGGTCGTCTGAACGGGAACTGGGACGCTCCGAGCCGAGCCTCCTTCGCCCGGTTCGTCGGCGAACACAACTTCGAGAACAAGCAACAGAACGAGACCGCGATCTGGCCGACGGTGCTCCTCTACCTCAAGGAACGGGCCGGGGCCGAGGTCGCCCGACGCACCCAGACCGCGCCCATCGTTTCGGACGCCCTGAGCCGCGGGCCCGGCGCCCAGCCCAAGGGAGGAGCCCCATCGGCGCACCGGACGAAGAAATCCCCGGCGTCGAAGTAAGCGTGGTCGCCCGTCGGCCCTGCGCCGACCCGGAGAGCGCCGAACGACTCCGGCGAGCCCTTGTCGCGGACACCCCGTCCTACGTCCATCTGGAGGTCGAGGGGTCGGACCTGGTGGTGCGGACGAGCGCGACCTCGGCCCGGACCGTGCGGGCCACGTTCGAGGACCTACTCGCGTGCGTGCAGGTCGCGGAGCGGACCGCCCGCTCGGCCACCGAAACTAAGTAGCGAGGCCGGGTCCGTCGCTCGAATGTTCCCCTCGCTCCCCGTTCCGCCGGAGCCGCCGATGCTGCGCCCGGCATCCCGCGCGCAGCTGGCCCGGTACGGGGCGGGGGTGGCGATCACGGTCTTCGCCATCCTGAGCCAGTACTTCGTCCCGGAAGCGGTCCCGGCGCTCCGCCCGGTCTACGGAACCCTGGTGGGCGACCTCGCCGTCGTCTACGGCGTACCCGTCCTCGCCTTCCTCCTCCTCGTCGGGGCCGGCCCGCTGCGACACTGGGCGGACCGCATGCCGCTCGCCACCCTCGAAGGGTTGCGCTGGTACGGCCTCCTGTCCCTGCTCGCCCTCGTCATCGTCCTCGCGCTCGCGGTCGTCTACACGGCGGTCGACCCCTCCGCGCTGAAACTCCTCGACCGTCCCAACCCCGCCCTGCAACAGGCCGTCGGAAATCCCTGGCTCTACGTCGCGCTCTCGTTCGTCGTCGGCGCGTTCGAGGAGACGATCTTCCGAGGGTGGATCTTCGGCTTCTGGCGCGATCAACCCGGCTCGTGGATCGTGCCCGCCATCTGGACGAGCGTCGTGTTCGCGGGCGTCCACCTCTACTACGCGACGACGTACGGTCCGGCCGCCCCGTTGATCTTCCCCTCCCTCTTCCTGCTCGGCTTTGCGTTCGCGGCGGCCTATCGGGCCTCCGGCGGCAACCTGGTGGTCGTGGCCCTGTTGCACGGCGCCAACGACGCCACCGCGTTCCTGACCCTGGTCAACGCGAACCTGGGTGACGTCCTCCACTACGCCGTGATCCTGGTGGGAGCCCTGGTGGGACTCGTCCTCTACTTGCGACCGTCCGCCGCATCCGTGCCGCCGCCCGGCGCGTCGGCCTAGAGGTCCAGTGTCTCCGGAAGTCTACGGGGTCGGCGAGCGAATGAGCTCGACCCACAGGCCGTCCGGACCCTCGTAGTACGCCACCTCCAAGGTCCGTCCGTTCCGGAACTCCTCGACCCGCTTCGCGCCGGCAGCGCGGAGTTGGCGAGCCACCAGGGCGACGTTGCTCACCCGGATCCCGAGATGGTCCATCCCTTCCCCCGCGACGAACGGCGTCGCGTACTTCGACCCGCGCGGGTACCAGTTCAGTTCGATCCTCTGGTGGGAGATCGGGTCCTCGAGGAGGACCCAGACTCCGCCGTGGAACATCTTCCCGCGTCGCAGTTCCTGCAGTCCCAACCCCTGGGTGAAGAAACGGAGCGATCGCGCGAGGTTCGTGACCCGGAGGCCCACGTAGTCGACGTACATCGCTCCCCCCAAGGGGCGCCCTTCGATAATCCTTGGCGGGAGCGACCCCGCTAGCATCATGTAACGGACCCGTGTGCCCCCGCCGATGAATCCCCCCGACAACGTCCTCCGGGAGGTGCTCGAACGGGCCCGCACGGTGGCGATCGTGGGCCTGTCCGACAAGCCGGCGCGTGATTCGAACCAGATCGCGCGCTACCTTCAGGCGGAGGGGTACCGGATCGTGCCGGTGAATCCCCTCCTACGGGAAGTACTCGGCGAGAGTTCATACGCCTCCGTCGCGGCGATCCCGCCGGAAGTCAGGGTGGACCTCGTGGACATCTTTCGCCGGTCCGAGGAAGTCCCGCCGATCGTGGACGAGGCGATCGCGCGCGGTGTCCCGGCCATTTGGATGCAACTCGGGGTCGCGTCGCCCGAAGCCGCGGCCCGGGGTCGGGCGGCGGGCGCCACGGTCGTCGAGGATCTCTGCATCATGACCCAGCATCGCCGACTGCACGTCGGTCCGGTCCGGGGGACCTCATGAGCGGAGGAACTCCGCCGACCCCGTCCTCCCCGGTGGACGTCCCGACGCCGCCCTCGGGCACCCCTCCTCCGGCCGCCGTCGTTCCGACCCCTCCGACGGCCGCCCCTTCGAAACCCACTCCTCCTTCGACCCCGGTCAAACCGACCGCGACGCCCCCACCGGTCCCCGCCGCCCGCCTGCCGCGCACGGGCACGCTGGAGGATCGAGGCGTCGCGCGACGGGATTCTGTGCACGCCCAGACCTGGGAGGTCCACGGTATGGTGAAGGTCTCGGGAGAGGTCGACGTGGGCGATGCTCGGCTGACCGGGACGGTCTCGATCAGTGGCGCGATCCTGGCTGATTCGCTGCGCTGTCAGGGTACGTTGGAAACGGATACCTCCATCACGGTCTCGGGGAAGTTCACAACCGCCGGCAACTTTCACACCCGGGGGACCGTCACCGCTGCCGAGGGGTCGTTCGCCGGGACCACTCGCATCGGGGGAGACGTCCGCGTCACGGGTGCCCTCGCGGTCCGTGGCCACTTCGCGGCGGCCTCGGTGCAGGTGGGGGAGTTCCGGGCCGAGGGCGGGATCGTGGTTCCGGGGAGCCTCGAGGCGGTCGAGGTCGACATCCGGATCCAAAAGGAGAGTCAGTTCGGTGTCGTCCGGGCCCGGTCGGTCCGCCTCATCCGAGCCTCCCCGAACCCGATCGAACGGCTGTTTGGCCGCTCGCCGGCCACCCCGATCCTCCGGATCGAGGCCGACCGCGTGGAACTCGAGGGCGTCGACGTAGCCTTCGTCCATTGCCCCGAGGTCATCCTCGGGCCGAACGCGCACGTGACCGAGCTCGAGGGAACTGTCGTCCGCCGCCATCGCACGGCCCTGGTGGGTCCGCGGTCCGTCAGTCCGCCGCCCTACGGGCTGCGTCGGTAGATCGTCCCCGCCCTCCTTTTATCTGCCGGGGGCGAGTCGGCCCCTTCCATGCCGCCCGAGATCACCGGTACCGGGGCTCCTTCCGGTCGGGCCATCCAGGAGCGGTCGCTCGAGTATTGGGAGCGCACGGGCGTACCGACCCGGGCCCTCGAGGTTCCTGCGAGCGGACCCATCTTCCGGTTCACGGAAGGGCCCCCGACGGCCAACGGACCGCCCCATCTCGGCCATCTCGTCGCGCGCGTGTTCAAGGACCTCCAACTCCGGTATCACCGGATGCTCGGCGATCGGGTCATCTCCATGATGGGCGGTTGGGACTGCCACGGCCTGCCGGTCGAGGTCGAGGTCGAGAAACGCCACGGGCTCAAGTCGAAGAAGGAGATCGAGACTTACGGGGTGGAACGGTTTTGCGACGAGTGCCGCACCGGGACGCTGGCCGTCGCGGACATGTGGCGGGAGATGAGCCGACAGCTCGGGTACTGGCTCGACTACGACCACGCGTACCGCACGATGGACCCGCCGTACATCGAGAGCGTGTGGTGGTCGCTCAAGACCCTCTTCGACCGGGGACTGCTCGAAAAAGGGCACTACGTCCTTCCCTATTGCCCGCGATGCGAGACGCCGCTCGCGACCCACGAGGTGGCGCAGGGACACCGGGAGGCGACGGACCCCTCGGTGACGGTCCGCTTCCCTCTGTCGGATGCGCCCCGTCCTCGGGACCTTCTCGTCTGGACCACGACCCCGTGGACCTTGCCGGCCAACCTCCTGGTCGCCGCCCGGGCCGACCTCGAGTACTCTCTGGTGGAGGACGGCGAGGGGAACGAGCTGATCCTCGCCTCCTCGGCCGTCCCGCGGTACTTTCCCGACGGGGTCACGGTCCGGGAGCGGTTCACCGGGCGCGCGCTGGCCGGGAAACCGTATCGCCCTCCGTTCGACTCGGGGGGTCCGGGAGCCGGCCGTTACCACGTGATCCTCGACGATTTCGTGACGGCGGAGGACGGTACGGGCCTCGTCCACGTCGCCCCTAGCTTCGGACCGGACGACCAGCGCGTCGGGGCCCGCGAGAAAGTGGGCGTCTTCGACCCGCTCGACTCCCGCGGCGTCTTCACCGACGCGGTGCCGCTCGTCCGCGGGAAGTTCTTCAAGACCGCCGACCCGATCCTCACGAAGGACCTCGCGGCGCGAGGCTTGCTGTACCGTTCGACGACGCTCCGTCACACGTACCCGTTCTGTTGGCGGTGCGACACGCCGCTCCTCTACCGCGCGATCGACTCCTGGTTCGTCCGGACCTCCCGCTTCACCGAGGCGCTCGTCCAGAACAACGCCCCCGTGACGTGGGTCCCCTCCTACTTGCGCGACGGCCGGTTCGGAAACTTCCTCACCGAGGCCAAGGACTGGGCGCTCTCCCGCAACCGGTACTGGGGGACTCCGCTCCCGATCTGGCTCTGCCCGCAGGGTCACGCGACGTGTGTCGGTAGTTTTGCGGAGCTCGCCCGGTACAACGAATCCCCGCTCCCGGAACCGTTCGACCCGCACCGGGCCCAAGCGGACGCGGTCTCCTTCCCGTGTCCGCATTGCCGGGAGTTGACGCGACGCGAGCCGTACACGATCGACGTCTGGTATGACAGCGGCTCCGCGCCGTTCGCCCAGTTCCATTACCCGTTCGAACCCGGCCCGTTCGACCCGAACGGACCGCTGGACTACGTGGCGGAGGGCCTCGACCAGACCCGCGGCTGGTTCTACACGATGCTCGTGCTCTCGACCGCGCTGTTCGGACGTCCCGCCTATCGGGCGAGCCTCACGACCGGCATGGTCCTCGACGAGAGCGGACGCAAGATGTCCAAGTCGAAGGGGAACGTCCTCGAGCCGACTCCGTTGCTCGAGCGGCTCGGGGCCGACGCCGTTCGCTGGACGTTCCTCACGGTCGACTTCACCGAACCGATGCGGATCGGCGAGAGCACGATCCAGAAGAGCGCCGGTCGAACGTTGGGGACGCTCGCGAACTTGGTCGTCTTCCATCGCGAGAACGCCCACGCTGACCACCTTCCTCCCGCACGCGACCGCCCTGCGGCTGGCACCGTGCTCGACCGCTGGGCTCTCTCCCGTCTCGAAGGGGCTCGGGTCTCGGTCTCCGCCGCGCTCGATTCGTTCGACCCCCGGCCCGCCGCCGTCGCGATCCGGGAGCTGGTCGATGACCTGTCGACCTGGTACGTCCGTCGCTCCCGTCCGCGGTTCTGGGGGTCGACCTCGCCGGAGGACCGACGCGCCGCCCACGACACGCTCTCCTACGCGCTCTTCGGAGTCGCTCGCCTCATGGCGCCGCTGCTGCCGTTCACGGCCGAGTGGGTGCATCAGGAGGTGGGCGAGTTCGGGTTCGCGGACCGCGACGCGTCCGTGCATCTCGGGAGCTGGCCGGGCGAGCTCGCCCCGCGGGACCCCCTGCTCGAGGAGGGGATGGCGCAGCTGCGCGCGCTGGTCGAGGTCGGTCGCGAGCTTCGACAACGGGCCGAGGTCAAGGCCCGGATCCCGCTCGCCGAGTTCGTCGTCTTCGGCGCGCCGTCCGGACCTCTCGCCGGCCTCGGAGCCGAGGGGGAGCGACTCCTCCTGGACGAGCTGAACGTGAAGGCTCTGCGTCGGGTCCTCGAGGGCGAAGGTACCTCCTGGCCCGACGAGGAGTGGGTCGTCCGAGAGGAGCAGGGCCAGCGCGTCGCCGCCCTCCCGCGTCACCCGACGCCCGAGCTTCGCTCCGAGGGGTTGTATCGGGAGGTCGCCCGTCGCCTTCAGCAAACCCGCAAGGATCTCGGCTTGGCGCCGACCGACCACGTGGAGCTCACGTTCGCCGCCACCGGGGAGTTGTTCTCCGCGGTGACCGCGCGTCGGGACTCGCTCGAGCGCGACCTGCTGGCCGACCGGATCGACCTCGTGGACGGGGCGCTACCGACCGCGGATGACGTGCGGGCGTGGGACCTCGATGGGCTCGCGTTCACGGCGCGGGTCGTCCGTCGGGCCCCGTAGATTCCGTCGGCGCCCGGACCACCGCGCCCCGGGGACGAACCTCGCGGAACACTTCGGCCTCGAACCGTCGGACCCGCACGCGGCGGTCCCGCCACGCGTCCGCGGAAAGGCCCGCCTTCTGGCACGTCCCCTCCAGGAACTCCTCGGCCCCCCAGCCCTGTTCGGTCGCGACCTGGGGTAGGAGGAGGCCGCTCTGCCCGTTCCCCTCCACGATCAGGCCGTCGCGCCCCGGTCGGATGGCCGCGAGCGTGGCCTCGGGGGACGAAGACGTCACGAGTTGGGGAACGGTCAGGATCGATACCTCCACGGTGAGTTCGACCATCTCCTCTGGCGCGACGGGAGCGAAACGGGGATCCTCCGTCGCGGCGGCCACGGCCACGTCGCCGATCGCCTCCCCGAGCGGGAGAACGGGCAGCGGGTACCCGATGCACCCCCGCAGTTCCCCGCTCGGATGCTGCTTCAGCGTGACGAAGACGCCGCGCGGCTCGCGGAACACCCGCGGCACGGGGCCTTCCTCCATCGTCGGGGAGTCCCCCGGCCCGGCCGGACCGAGCGTCTGCTCGATCGCCCCCCGCGCGAGGCGCACCGCCCGCTCGCCCTCCGAGGTCGAGATCACGACCCGCCGAGTCCTCCGTCTGGGAAAGCACCTTCGAGGCTGGGGGCCCCCGTTTTATACGCGAGGGAGGGTCACGGCCGTCCCATGCCATTCCCCGAGGCGGTTGAGCGGTTGCTCAACAAGAAGATCTGCATGAACTGCTCGGCCCGGAACCCCCCCAAGGCGGTCCAGTGCCGGCGCTGCGGATACCACGGCCTCCGGGTCAAGTCCCGCGAACGGTCCGGCAAGACCGCCTAGGCCGCTTACGCTCGCGGGGCACCGGCCTCGACATCCCGTCGGAACGGGGTCGGCGCGCCCAATTTCAGTTCCCGCTGGACCGCGAGACGTTTGGAAACGAGAAAGACCATGTTGGAGAGACCGTCCCGCCAGGTCGAGAGCTTGGGAGACCCCCACCGCTCGCCGTAGTGGATCGGCACTTCGACCACCTTGAGGCCCCGCAGGAACGCTTCGATCTTGAACTCCTCACTGAAGGCCATCCCGTCTTGCGTGAGTGCGACCCGGTCGAGCACGGAGCGACGGAAGACCCAGTAGCCGGATTGGCTGTCCAGCAGGGTACGTTCAGGCATGTCGTGCAAATAGTGGTGGTAGAGGACCCGGAGGAGGATGTTGAGCAGGCGGTTGCCGATCCGGTGCTCCGTCGTCATCGCGCGACGGTCGAGGTACGCCATCCGGTTGCCGGAGAGCAGGTCGATCTGCTGGTCAAGCAGCTGACGGACGAAGTGGGGGATCAGGTCCACGGGGTACGTCCCGTCGCCGTCGGCGGTCGTGATGACCTCGCCCGAGGAGGCGGCGAACCCGGTCTTGTAGGCGCGCCCGTAGCCCCGACGTCGTTCGACGATCACGCGGGCTCCTTCCCGCGCGGCGATCTCACCCGTCCCGTCCGTAGAGGCTCCGTCCACGACCAGGATCTCCCAGTCGATCGGGTCGCTCGCGAACTCGGCCCGGTTCGCGGCATCCGCCGCGGTCCGGAAGGTTCGGAGGACCAGGGCGATCGAACCCGACTCGTTCAGGGTCGGGATCACGAGGGAAGCCCGCATCACGGAGCAAGGGGATGGACACCCCTTTAACCCCTCCGCGCCCATGGTTCATCTACGTCGCCCCGCCGTTCCACCGTTCCCCGCCGGCGTCGTTGGGGGAGCTTCCCGACCACCGCTGATGTCGGCATCTGGGCTCAGGGCGCGGACGCGGCCGCCCTTCTCGAAGGACTGGGGCTCGGACTGTTCTCGCTCATGACCGACCTGCGCAAGGTGCGCCCCACCGAGGAGCGTGCGGTGAGCGCCTCGGGAGACGACCCGACGAGTCTCGTCGTCGCCTTCCTCACACAGCTCCTACAGCTGCACGAGCCGGACGGGTTCCTGGCCCGCGCGATCGAGGTCCGTCCCCTCGGCGTCCCACCCACCGCGCTCGTCGCGAGCGTGCACGGCGAACCGTTCGACCCCCTCCGCCACTCCTCCCGGACCGAGGTGAAGGCCGTGACGCTCCACCACCTCGTCTTCGACGTAGCGTCCGGGCGGGCCCGGGTGATCGTCGATATCTAGGACCGCGCGGGCGCCTCAGGGCATGTGGTCGACGACCGCGCGCACGCCGGCGCCCGGCGTCGGCCGGCGTCCGGCTTTTCCCAGGATGCGTTCGAGCGCGGCAAAGGTCACGAGCAGGTCCGGCCAGTCGGCGATCCCCATGTGGCCGATCCGGAAGATCTGGCCGGCGAGCGCGCCCTGCCCTCCCTGGACGAGGATGTTGTACTCCCGCTCGAGCACCTTGCGCAGCTCGGGGTCGCCCATCCCCTCGGGGTTCCGGATCGCGGTCACCGTGTCGGAGGCGTGCGATCGCACCGGGAACAACGTGAGACCGAGGGCGTCCACCCCGGCGCGCGTCGCCTCGGCGAGGCGGTGTGTCTTCGCGAGCCGGTGGTCCAGCCCTTCCTCCTTGAGGAGGAGCAGGGCTTCCCGGAGTGCGAGGAAGAGCGGGACGGCGGGGGTCCATGGGGTGTCGTTCTTCTCGAGGGGCTTCAGGTGCGCCTTCAGGTCGAGGTAGAACGAGCCGGGGTGGAGCGCCGCGACAGCGCGGTCGGAGAGATGGACGAGCGCGAGGCCGGCGGGAGCCGCCAGTCCCTTCTGGGGCCCGCCCACGAGAGCGTCGATCCCCCACTCCCGGATCTGGATGGGGATACCGGCGACCGCGCTGATCCCGTCCACCAATAGGAGCGGGGAGCCGGCCCGTCGGACCTCGGAGGAGATCGCGGCGAGGTCGTTCGTGAGCCCCACGCTCGTCTCGTTGTGGACGACGCAGACCGCCGAAACGTCCCCCTTCTCGAGCTCGAGCCGCACCGCTTCCGGCGCGATCGGCTGTCCCCAGGGTGCCGTGAGCGTCGTCACATGGGTCGCATAGCGTCGGACGATCTGGTCGCTCCGCTCGCCGAAGTTACCGTTCGAGAGGACCAGCACTCGGCCCTCCCGCGGCAGCAGCGAGGAGTACATCGCCTCGAGACCGGACGACCCGCTCCCGGTGAGGATCACCTGGTGACCGGTCGTTCCGAAGGCGACCGGGAGCAGCTCCCGGATCTCCCGGACGACACCGTGGAAGTAGTCGCCTCGGTGGTTGAGCGAGGACATCGACATCGCGCGCAGCACCCGTGGGTGGATGCGCACCGGGCCCGCGATGAGGAACGTCGCCGTCTCGGGGTCGAACGTCATTGGGAACCTCCGGGCGGAGCGACTTCGGCCGTCAGCGGGTCCCCGCGCAGGGCGCGGAGAACCTCATCGACCACGTCCGATCCAGCCCGCGCCTGGGCCTCGGCCGTAGACGCGCCGAGATGCGGCGTCGCGATCACCTGGGGGTGCTCGAGCAGTGCGCGGTTCATCGGTGGTTCCTCCTCGAAAACGTCGAGCGCGGCTCCCCCGACCCGGCCGGAGCCGATCGCGTCGAGCAGGGCGGCCTCGTCGACGAGGGCGCCGCGGGCGACATTGACCACGAAGGCGCCCGGCTTCATCCGTGCGAAGGCCCGGGCGTCCAGCAGGTGATGATTCTCCGGCGTCAACGCCGCGTGGACGCTCACGATGTCGGAGCGCGCGAGCAGGACCTCGAGCGAAACAAGCTCGGTCGTGTCCACCGCGCTGCGCACGAACGGGTCGAAGGCGATCGTCGTGGCGCCGAACGGACCGAGGCGGCGCGCGATCTCCCGCGCGATCCGGCCATAGCCGACGAACCCCACCGTACGACCGGCCAGCTCGTGTCCGGAGGTCCCGCGTTCCCATCGACCCGCCCGGGTGGAGGCGACCTTCGGGAGCAGTCCTCGAACGAGGAGCAAGTAGAAGGTCATCGACAGCTCGGCGACGCTCGCCGTCGCGGCGGCCGGGGCGTTCACGACCCGGATCCCCCGCTCGGCGGCGGCGGCCATGTCGACGCTGTCCACACCGACCCCCGCCCGGGCGACCAGCGAGAGCGCCGGAGCCGCGGCGATCAGCTTCCGGTCCACCTTCGTCCGGCTGCGGACGACGAGGGCCCACGCAGTAGGGAGGGCGCCAAGCAATCGGGAGGGATCCGAGCTCACGTCCATGACCTCGCAGGGACCGGTGCACAGGCGGGACAGCGCGGCCGCGTCGATCGGGTCGGCGACCACGACGCGCCGCAGTTCCTCCATGGACCCGCCGACCCCGGGACGCTTGAAAACGGTTGCCGGCCGAGTCGGTCACCGCGTCTTCGGGACCGCGAGCTTCTCGAGGGCGTTCCGGACGACGTCCTCGCCGCGGACCCCTCGGATCCAGGGTTCGGGCTTCACCACGATCCGATGGGCCAGGGCCGGCAGGGCGAGCGCCTTCACGTCGTCCGGGAGCACGTAATCCCGTCCGAGGAGCAGAGCGCGGGCACGGACCAGTTTCTGGAGGGCGAGCGAACCCCGAGGGGAGGCCCCCACCTCGGCGCGGGGGTCGGCCCGGGTCGCTCGGACCAGGTCGATGAGATATTCGGCGACGCTCGACTCGAGCTCGATCTCCTCGACCGAATGCTGGAGTTCGAGGAACGCCTCGCGGTTCGTCACGGGGAGGACGTCGGCATTCTCGGTCTTGCGAGTTCGCCGACGTGCGAGGATCGTCCGCTCCTCATCGACCGTGGGGTATCCCACGCGAAGTCGCAGCAGGAAGCGGTCGACCTGCGCCTCGGGGAGCGCGTACGTTCCCTCGAGCTCGATCGGGTTCTCGGTCGCGAGCACCAAGAAGGGGCGGGGCAGCGGGTAGGTCGTGCGCTCGCTCGTGACCTGGTACTCCTGCATCGATTCGAGGAGGGCGGACTGGACCTTCGGAGGAGCGCGATTGATCTCGTCGGCGAGGAGCACATTCGTGAAGATCGGTCCGGGGCGAAACACGAACCCCCCGCTCCGGGGGTCGAGGATCTCCGCGCCGGTGATGTCGTGCGGCAGGAGGTCCGCGGTGAACTGCACCCGTTGGAAATCGAGTCCGAGCGCGGCAGCGAACGACTTCGCCATGAGCGTCTTTCCGAGCCCGGGCATGTCCTCGAGCAGCAGGTGACCGTCCGCGAGGAGCCCGACGAGGATCTGGTCCACCGCCACCTCGCGCCCTACGACCGCGGCGCGAACCGCCGTCCGGATCTTCTCCGCGAGTGCGGCGGCCTCCGCGGCTTTCATGGGGAATCGAACGAACCCAGGGGTAGGACCCTATAAACCCGGACGTGGGGGGTTGCCCTGTTCCCCGGCCGTAACGATCCGCATCATGGCTGGGCGCACGCCGTCTCCGCGG
>JAKIVX010000008.1 GCA_022750335.1 Thermoplasmata archaeon
GCCTCATCGACCTCGCGGCCGACGAGCGCGCCCTTCGCCAGGTGATGCGGATCCAGGTCCCGGACGGCGTCAACATCGAGATCGTCCTGACCGGGTAGGCGCGTGTTCGCGCCGGGCGCAGGTCGCCCACTTCTGGTCGCGGCCGTTCTGCTCGTACTCGGCGCCGCGGCGACCGCGCTTCACGGGCCACCGTTTTCTGTGCCGCTCCTCGTCCTGCTAGTCCTCGGCGCGGGATTTTGGGGGTTCTTCGCCGGATTCTTCCGGGACCCGGAACGTCCGGTCGGACATGGGATCGTCTCCGCTGCGGACGGCAAGGTCCGGGCGGTCACGGTCGAGGGGGACCGCACGCGCATCTCCGTGTTCATGAATGTGACGGACGTGCACGTGAATCGGATGCCACTCGACGGAACCTTCGCCCGGATCGACTCGGGTGGGACGGGGTACCGTCCGGCCTACCGCGCGGACGCGGACCGAAACGTCGCGCGCACCTACCAGCTCACGACCGCGATCGGGCCGGTCGAGATCGTCCAGATCACGGGCATCGTCGCCCGCCGCCTCGTGACGTTCGTAACCCCGGGTGATTCGCGGCCCCGAGGGGACCGGTTCGGGATGATCGTCCTCGGTTCCCGCGTGGATGTCCTGCTCCCGACCGCCCGCATCACGCCGACGGTCCGGGTCGGGGACCGGGTCTGGGCCGGTCGTTCCACGATCGCCGAGACGCGCGCATGACCGACCGATGGCGGGTCTCGGCGAACCTCGCCACGCTCGCCAACGCCCTCCTCGGGGTCGGCGCGATCCTCTACATCCTCGCCGGCAACAAGCTGTGGGCGATGCTCCTCATCGCGTCCGCGATCGGCTTCGACGGCCTCGACGGGATCTTCTCCCGTCGCAGCGCGAGCCCGGGGACCGCTTTCGGTCGGATCGCCGACTCCGTCGCCGACGCGATCACGTTCGGGGCCGCGCCGGCGTTCCTCATCGCCGTCCACACCTCGGACTCGTCGGCGTGGGAACCGTACGCGACCCTGGCGCTCATCCTCGCGGCCGCGTACCTGGCCGCCGCGGTCGGGCGGCTCGTCTACTTCACCGCCCGGGCCTACCAGCGCACCGATTTTCTCGGCGTCCCCACCCCGCAGAGCGCGCTCGCCGTGATCGTGGCCGTGCTGTTCCACGATACGCCGGCGTTCCAGACCGTCCAGCCCGTCGGCCTTCTGATCGGGGTCGCGGCCCTGGCGCTGCTCATGGTCCTGCCGATCCCCTACCCCAAGATCAAACGGGGATCGCCCCTCCGATGGCCGATGGCGGTGACCGCGGTGGCCGCCGGGGTGTCCCTCCTGTTGCTGCAGTTCCAGCTCGCGGAGGGAAGCGGGGCCTACGGGGTCGCCCTCGCGGCCTCGTACGTCCTGCTCATCGGGGTCGCCAGCTACTACGTGCTGGGACCCTTCACCGTAAAGCGCCCGGCGGTGGGGAGCTGAGAAGGTCATGCCGCGTACGTCCATCCATCGGGCCGCGTTGACCCCGCGCGAAGCGCTCCTGTTCGAGGCCGGCATCAAGCTCGGAGGGATCTTCCACCAGTACCTCGGTGTTCCCGTCTCGTCGCGGACGGCCGCCGGGCTCGCCCGGACGATCGAGCGCGCGGTCGCGCTCCAGCCGTTCGTCGTCGACGTGCGAGTGCGGGTCCATCCGGAGCGCGGAGGTCCCCTCGGACGCGGCCGCTTCGCCTACCGCTACCTCACGGCCGAGATGTTGGACGTTCGCGTCCGTCTCTCCGACCGGGGGATCGAGGTCGAGGGACGCCTCGCCCACCGGGCCGACCTCCGCTACCCATTGATGAGCATCGCTTCGGTTCGGCCCGTCCAGTCGCGGCGGCGGCCGACGCGGACGGCCTAGTTCCGTCCGGCGATCGGGACGTAGGGAAGGTCGGTCGGTCCGATGTACTTGGCCGTCGGCCGGATGAGCCGGAGGTCTTGGTACTCCTCGAGGACGTGCGCGGTCCATCCCGCGACTCGACTGGCGGCGAAGACGGGCGTGAACAGGTCGTGCGGGATTCCCATGAACGTGTAGACCGACCCCGAGTAGAGGTCCACGTTGGGGTAGAGGCCCTTCTCGCGATGAACGACCTCCTCGACCTTGCGAAGGAGCTCGTAGTAGTGGAGGTCGCCCTTGGATTCGCCGATCCGTCGCGACCACTCGCGCAGGATCGTCGCGCGCGGGTCCTCGACCTTGTAGACGCGGTGGCCGAACCCCATGATCCGCTCGTGGCGGGCGAGTTTCGATTTCACGACCTCTTCCGCGCGTTCCGGAGTGCCGATCTCGTCCAGGAGCTCCATTACGCGCTCGTTGGCGCCCCCGTGGAGCGGCCCCTTGAGGGTCCCGACCGCGCTCGTCACAGCGCTGTAGAGGTCGCTCAGGGTCGACGCGGTCACCCGCGCCGCGAACGTGGAGGCGTTCAGCTCGTGGTCGGCGTGGAGGATCAGCGCGACGTCGAGCGCCCGTCCTTCGAGCTCGCTCGGGTCCCGGTTGAGGAGGGCGTACAGAAGATAGCTCGCATGCGAGAGGTCGGGGCGCGTCGTGAGGGGTGGAAGTCCGGCCCGGCGGCGATGGAATTGGCCCAGGATCGAAGGGAGCACGGCGGTCAGCCGCTGCGCGCCGCCGATCGAGCTCGGGCCCGGCCGGGTCTCCTCCGGTTCGAAGAGCGCGAGCTCGCTCACCGCGGTCCGCAGCACATCCATCGGGGTGGCCGTGGCGGGCATCGAGTCGATCCGTTCCGCCATCGCCGCCGGGAGCTGCCGGAGTTCGACGAGGCGCGCCCGGAGCGCCGCGAGCTGGTCGCCGGTCGGGAGCCGTCCGTACCAGAGCAGGTAGGCGACCTCTTCGAAATTGGACTTCGAGGCGAGGTCCCGGATGTCGTACCCGTCATAGATGAGTCGCCCCTGATGCCCATCAATGAAGCAGATGCGGGATTCGAGGGCGACAACGTCCTGCAGCCCGTGCTGCACCTCCGGAGATGACTCCACCATCGACGTGCTACCGGGGAGTGCGAGGACGACGGACGGTTAATGACTTTTCGCGGCCACGACGACCTCGGAGGCCCGGCGCGCCCCGACGGTCGGCGGTGGAGGTGGGGCACCCCCACCGTGCTTCCGACGAAGGTAGGCGACCGAAGCGGCGGTCCATAGCGGTAGCGAGGTGAGCAGCGCACCGGCAGAGACAAGGAATACGAGACGGTAGCTTCCGAACTCGGCCAGGACGGCGGAAAGGCCGGCACCCGTGACCGCCGCGACCCCCCCGAGGGCGCTGTTCACCCCGAGCAGACTGCCCGCGTCCCGGCCCTCGAGCCCCCGGAACAGCATGAGGGAGCTCGCGGTCGTGTACACCGCAATCGCCCCGCCGAGGATCCCGAATACGATCAGGTTCTCCGTGAAAGCTCCGGTCCGCGCCACGACGAAGAACGTGAAGCCGGCGGTCGTGAGGTACCCGAGAGAACGTAGGTAGGTCGCCCGTTGGACCAACCGGTCCGAGCCGAACCGGCCCACCAGGCCTCCGGATACCGGGAACACCAGCATCTGTACGAAGTTGTTCGAGAAGTTCACGAGGAAGATCGATGAGGCCGCGAGGCCGACCGAGACGAGGTAGGGCGTGTAGGTGATGTTGAAGAGGTTCGCCGACAGGCTGAACAGGAAGGTCGCCGCGAACACGAGCGGGAGCTCGTGGTGGAGCTCCTCCTTGGCCCAGGTCCGGAACCGTCGGACCGCTCCGGCCCGGAGATCCGGCCGGCGGGGAAAGAAGGGGATGGAGATCTGGAACGATGTGGAGACCCGGATCCGCGAGAACAAGCTCTCCGGATGGTGCGCGACCTGGGCCGTGGTGAACGATCGGGGGGGGTCCTTCACGCCGAACCAGATCGCGACGGCACTGACCGCGGCCAGGAGGGCCAGCACGAAGAGGAGGGAAAGCAAGGCGTCGTTCGCCAGGGTCCAGAAGTACCCGATCACGAGGCCGAGCACGGAGCCGATCATGCTCATCTCCTGGAAGGACGCGAATGCGTTCGCCCGCTCCTTCTCAGTGAATTTTTCCAGGATGAGCAGGTTGGAGGCGCTCGCGCCGGCCGGGGCGATGAGCCCGATGACCGTGTAGATCGCGTAGAGTGCGAGGAGGGAGTGGAGGTATCCGAGGGTGAGGTAGAGGAGCGCGTACCCTCCGAAGTTCACGACCAGGAACAATCGTCGGAGCGGGTAGCGGTCGGAAAGGTGCCCCCACGCGACGGAGGACAGGATGACCGCCGAGTTGAACAGGGTCGCCGCGACGGCCACATCCGCCCAGCTTCCGTGCAGGACGATGAGAATGAGCAGAGGGAGGACCACGCCGAACCCGGAGGTGGCCGCGTTGATGGGCATGAAGCCCAGCAGCCAAGGCCGCGCGATGAGGCGACGCGGCCACGTCCGCAGCGAAAGGACCATCGTTCGAGGGGGCGTCTAAAAGCTGGGTCTTAAAATGGGGTCGACTCGACTGGCGGAGCACACGGACCCTCAGGGCAGGGGCCCCTCCACCCCCTGTCAGACAACTCTTATAAGGGAAGGCGGTTCCTCGACTCCTCCAGAGGCGATTTCAGGCGTGGCGATAGGTTTTGTCCTGATCAGCACGGCCCCGGCGAAGGAGCACGAGGTGTACACCGAGCTCCTGCGCGTGAAGGGGATCGTCGAACTGCACCCCCTCTTCGGCGAGTACGACCTGATCGCCAAGGTCGAGGCCGAAGACTTCAACGCGCTCGGTCAGCTCGTCGTGGACAAGATCCGCTCCGTCCCGGGTGTGATCGACACGAAGACGCTCACTGGAATCAAATTCTGAAAGGTCACACATGTTCGATCTGATCGGTACGTCAGTGCAAATTGGCCTGTGGCAGTTCCTTGCGATCCTGCTACTGGTGTTCGGACTGTTCCTCATCCTCGCGGGGATCTTCACGGCCTACTTCGGAAGCGGAAAGAGCCGGACGATCGGGATCGCTCTGCTGGTGGTCGGACTCGTGGTGGGCCTCTTGGTCGGGTATCTCTACTCGGCGGGGGACTTTGGCGCCTCGGCGCACCACCTCGAGGACCTCGTCCTCGGGTCGTTCCTGGTCATCCTCGCGGCCGTCATTGGCGCCGTGATCGCTATCGGGATCTTCCTGGTCGCGATCATGAAGTCCTAGACCGCGGTCGAAGGCCGTGGCCCCCCGGATCGCGGGGCAGCGTCGGTCGCCCGGACTGGTCACCCTGACCTCGGACCTGGGTTGGGTCTATGCCGCCCAGGTGAAGGGCGCCCTTCTTCGGGCGGCCCCGACCGTCCCACTGGTCGACCTGACCCATGATCTCCCGCGGCACCGAATTCCCGAGGCGGCGTTCGTCTTCCGAGCGATGGCCTCGAGCTTCCCGCCCGGCACCACGCACGTCGCCGTCGTCGACCCCGGCGTAGGTGGGTCCCGCGCCGCGATCGCCATTCGGTGTGGGGAGGGCTCGGTTCTCGTGGGCCCCGATAATGGGGTGCTGGCTCCGCTCGCTCGGGCGCTCGGCCAACCCAAGGTGTACCGGCTCGACCCCCGCAGGTTCGCTCCCGAAGGACGGGTCGGAACCACCTTTGACGGCCGCGACCTCTTTGCCCCCGCGGCCGCCCGTATCGCCCTCGGCGTACCGCTGGGGCGTCTCGGAATCCGGACGCCGTTCCACGACCTCCGCTTGCCCGAGGCGAGCCGGTCCAGGTCGCGAGCCCAAGGGGAGGTCGTGCACGTCGATCACTTTGGGAACCTCATCACGAACGTCCCGAGCGATTGGATCCCCGCGGCGGCGCTGGGGCTGTCGGCGGTCATCGGGAAGGGGCGTTCCGTCCGGACTCCCTGGGTCCGGTCTTACGAGGCGCTCGGCCGGGGGCGGCTCGGAGCCCTCGGCTCCAGTTTCGGGACCGCGGAAGTGTCCGTCGCGGAGGGAAGCGCTTCCCTGCGTCTGCGTGCCCGGACCGGTACGCCGGTCGAATTCCGCTGGAGCGGAGGTGACGTCCCGGCGACTAACACGGTAAATAGCGGGCCGAACCTGCCGCGCCGACGCCGGTAGCCGTCGCTCCTCGGTCGTCTCCCGCATGGCGAAGAAAGACTACTACGAGGTCCTGGGTCTCGCGAAGACCGCGTCCCCGGACGACATCAAGTCGGCCTACCGCCGCCTCGCGCGGCAGTACCATCCCGATGTCGCCAAGGACAATCCGAAGGTCGCCGAGGAACGGTTCAAAGAGATCTCGGAAGCCTACGAGGTCCTCGCCAACCCTGACACGCGGACACGGTACGACCAACGGGGATTCGAGGCGGTCGAGCCCAACTTCGGTCCGGGAGGCTTCGGCTGGCAGAACTTCACGCACCAGGGGGACCTTGAGGATCTCCTCTCCTCGAACCCATTCTTCCAGCAGCTCTTCGGAAACTACGGCGGGTCCTTTGGTGGTGGGCGGACTTCGCGCCTCTCCCGAGGCAGCGACGTCGAAGTGACGGTCCGACTCCCCCTCACCGCCGCGATCCACGGAGGGAAACCCCAGGTCACGGTCCCCCGGAGCGACGTGTGCCCCGACTGCCACGGGAACGGCGCCAAGGACGGAACGGCCATCGAGACGTGCCCCGAGTGCCACGGCAGCGGGCAAGTCCGTCGGATCCAGAACCGGGGCCACACCCAGTTGATCTCGATCGGCGAGTGCCCCCGATGCCGGGGGACGGGACAGCGGATCCTCGAACGGTGTCCGACGTGCCATGGAAGCGGCCGGTTGAACTCGACCGAGCACATCGAAGTCACGGTGCCTCCCGGGATGGAGGACGGGGGAGTGCTGCGGGTCGGCGGTCACGGGCTCCAAGGCGACGAGGGTGCTCCGTCCGGCGACCTGTATGTGCACGTGGTGTTCGAACCTTCCGAGCACATCCATCGCGAGGGGGAGACGGCGTACGGCGAAGCGACCGTTCCCCTCGGGATCGCCGTGCTCGGTGGGGAGGTCACCGTGGACACGGTCGACGGGCACGCGGCCCTCAAGATCCCGGCGGGGACCCAACCGGAGACCCAGTTCCGACTCCGTGGAAACGGCTTCCCCCGCCTGGGAAGGTCGGTGCGAGGCGACCTCATCGTGACGGTCCACGTGGAGATACCCCACTCCCTCTCGGGACGGGAAAAAGAACTCCTGCGGGAGGCGCTTTCACCCGGCGCACCCTCCGTCGGGGCCAAGAGGGAATCGCTCTTCCGGCGGCGCGCCCCGTGAAAGAGGACGAGCCGGACGATCCGCCTTCGGCGGACCATTACTTCACCGAGCGGCCGCGATCGGCCTCCGCCCGTTCCGAACAGCGCTTCCTCTACCGGGGGGAGCTCCTGACCTTCGTCGTCGACCGAGGGGTGTTCGGCTCGCACGGCCTCGACCCTGGCACTTCGTTGCTCATCGAGAACCTCACGGTCGCCAAGACCGACCGCGTGTTGGACCTGGGGTGCGGTTGGGGAGCGGTGGGGATCGCGGCCGCGCGCTCCACCCGGGACGGAACGGTCGTCCTCACGGAGGTCAACCGCCGCGCCGCCCGCCTCGCCCGACTCAACCTCGAACGCAACCACGTGGAGAACGGCGAGGTCCGGGTGGGGGACCTCTTCGCGCCGGTCCCCGGAGAGCGGTTCGATCTCATTGCGACGAACCCGCCGTACCGCGCGGGGCGACCCCTCATCCTCGAACTGGTGACCGAGGCTCCGGACCACCTCACCCCTTCGGGCCGTCTCCTCATCGTGGGCAAGGGGACCCAGGGGATCCTGTACTACCAGAAATGGCTAGAAGAGCACTGGCCCGGGACGGTGGAGGTCCTCGGCCGTCGCTCGGGTTACCGGGTGCTCGAGGCGCGTCTCGACCCCAGTACACGAAAGAAGTAGAGCCGCACGATGTGCCGGACGTAGGCCCGCATCGCCCCCGGACCGAGCTTGCTCCTTCCGGCCGAACGGGGCCGAAACGCGATCGGGATCTCGACGATCGGCCGCGGCCGGCAGCGGACCATGATCTCGAGCCCGATCTTGAAACCGAGCGGAGAGAGGGGTGCGCGGTCGAGGATCGGACGGGAGAAGGCGAAAAAACCGGACATCGGGTCCGCGACCGACACGAGGGGCCGGGCGATCGCGGTCGCGATGCGAGAGACCCGACGCCGAGCCGGCGTGAGCCCGGGGGAGCTCCCTCCCGCAATGTACCGGCTGCCGAGGACGAACTCCGCACCTCCGTCGGAGATTGCCCGCACCAACGTCGGGATCGCGGTTGGAGGGTGGCTCCCGTCCGCATCCATCACGACAATGACGCGACCACGGGAGTGGGCGAAGCCGTCCAGGACCGCCGTGGCGAGCCCGAGCTTTCGACCACGGTTACGGACGATGCACGTCACCGGCCCGGACAGCGTCTCGGCGTAGGCGGCCGTTCCGTCCGGCGAGCCGTCGTCCACCACCACCACCTCGCTCGCTATCCCGGAAAGCGCCGCGCACAGCTCGGGATAGAGAGTCTCGAGCGACTTCCGCTCGTTGAATGTGGGGAGGACGACCGAGACCAGCGGCTCGGTCGGCACGCGCGCACCAACCCGGCGGGTTACATACAGCTTGGCGGAGGCCCCGAACCGGTCGGGCCAGCCGTTCGCTCCTCCAGGGCCCCCGTTCGCCCCGCGACCATCCGACGCACCTCACCTTCCCGAAGCGCTTAAGAGGGGCGGCTTTCTCGGCGCCCGCACCCTCGAGCCGAGGGCCCGTCCGATGGCCGTGAGGCCGTCCGTGCACCCGGTTCCGGTACATCAGGAGAGTGAGTCCCGCGCCCAAAGATCCGAAGGACGCGAAGGCCGCACCGGCCGCGTCCGCCGCGCCTGCCGGGGATGCACCCCCGAGCGAAAAGGCCCCTAAGAAGGAGAAGGGGCCGAAGGGCCGGGATTCGAAGGACGGCAAGGATTCCAAGGACGGTAAGGAGTCGAAGACCAAGGGCAAAGGCCCCGGGTCCGGCAAGACTCCGAAGTTCGTCTCCGACAACCCCAATTTCCGCTACATCGTCCGGGTCGTGAACACCGACCTAGACGGAACGCGCCCCACCGCCCTCGCGCTCGCGGGCGTCAATGGCGTCGGTCTTCGCCTCGCCGAGGTCGCGTGCTTGCTCGCCAACGTACCGGCGGCGGAGCGGATCGGAAACCTCTCCGAGCAAACGGTCGAAGGCATCGAGGCGACCCTCGCTTCGCTCCCCACCAAGGTGCCCACCTGGATGGTCAACCACCGGCGCGAACCGATGATGGGCGAGACTCTGCACTACGTCGGCCCCGAGCTGACCACGCGCCGACGGGACGACATCAACCAGATGCGCATGGTCCGCAGTTACCGGGGCGTTCGCCATGAACGCGGGCAGAAGGTCCGAGGCCAACGCACCCGTTCGAACGGGCGGACGGGAATGGCCGCGGGCGTGCTGAAGAAGGATGCCAAGGCGGCCGCAGCGGCCGCGGGCAAGGAAGAGTCGGGCTCGCCGGGAGCGCCCGCGGCGGCGGCCGCACCGGCCGCCGCAGCCGCGCCCGCCGCGACCCCGGCCAAGAAGGCGTAATTCGATGGGCGATCCGAAATTCCTACGCCGAATGTACGACACGCCCAAGCACCCGTGGGAAGCCGGCCGCATGGACGAGGAGCGCAAGCTCCTCGAGAAGTACGGTCTCAAGAACAAGCGCGAGCTCTGGAAGGCCCAATCCACCCTTCGGGGTTTCCGTCGCCAGGCTCGGGACCTGCAAGCGCGCCTGAGGGCGGGCGAGCCCCAGGCCGAGCGCGAAACCGCGGGACTGATCGGTCGGTTGAGCCGTCTCGGAGTCCTCTCTCACTCCACCCCCTCGATCGACGATGTGTTGGCCCTCACGACCGAGGACCTGTTGCGCCGTCGGTTCGAATGGGTCGTCTTTCATCGCGAACTCGCGCCCACTCCCAAAGGCGCCCGCCAATGGATCGTGCACGGACACTTCTCGATCGGGGACCATCGTGTCACGCGACCGGGCTATCTCGTCCCGGCTGCCGACGAAGTCAAGATCTCCTACACACCCACCAGTCCGCTTTCGGACGACGACCACTCCCAGCGCAGCGCTCTTCGGGAGCGCCTCTCGGCGCGATCCTCGCCCGCCGAAGCCCCGCCTCCGCCGGCCCAGGAGGCCTAGGCGATGGCGAAGATCGGGATCGCCCATATCTATGCCAGCTACAACAACATTCACATCACCATCACCGACCTCACCGGGGCCGAGACCCTCGCCAAGGCGACGGGAGGCATGGTCGTGAAGGCGGCCCGGGACGAGTCGAGCCCGTACGCGGCCATGAAGGCGGCCGACCAGATCGCAGCGGCGATCAAGGAGAAGGGGTACGACACCCTCCACGTGCGGGTCCGAGCGCCGGGCGGCAACCGCTCGCGCTCCCCAGGACCCGGCGCCCAGGCCGCGATCCGCGCGCTCGCGCGGGCCGGGGTCAAGATCCAGCGGATCGAGGACGTAACGCCCGTTCCGCATGATGGGACCAAGCCGAAGGGTGGCCGACGCGGACGGCGGGTGTAACCCGTGACGCCGCTTTCCATTATCGAGTTGAAGCCGCGCGCGGCGCTCGTCGAGATCGACACCGCGACCGCGTCCCAAGTGAACGCCATCCGCCGCACGCTGATCGCCGACGTCCCCAAGCTCGCCATTGAGGACGTGGAGTTCCACTTGGGCCCTATCCGGGACGAGGCGACCGGCAAGGACTACGACTCCTCGACCAGCATGTTCGACGAGGCGATCGCCCTCCGCCTCGGGCTGCTGCCGATCCCGACCGACCTCTCCGAGTTCCGTCGCAAGTCCGACTGCACATGCGGCGGCGCCGGGTGCCCGCACTGCCAGGTGATGTTCTCCATCGACCGGAAGGGGCCGTGCACGGTCTACGCCCGGGACGTCGTTCCCCTCGGCGATGCCACGCTCGCGATCCTCGAACCGGAAATCCCGATCGTGCGTCTGGGCGCACGCCAGGCTCTCCTGGCCTACGCGACGGCGGTCGTGGGCACGGCCCGCGAGCATGCCAAGTGGCAGGTCGCCCAGGGCGTCGGGATGTATCCCCGCCCCCACGTGAAGATCTCGAAGAAGCCCGACTGCACCGACGCGTGCTTGAAGCGGACGGCGGCCTCGTGCCCGGTGAACATCCTCGAGTTCGCCGGTGGCAAGCTCTCGGTCACGGACGAGCTGAAGTGCATCGACTGCGGCGCCTGCGAGAAAGCCTGCGAGCACGGCTCGATCAAGATCACACCGGACACCGAGGATTTCTTCCTCCGGTTCGAGACGGACGGCTCCCTCACCCCTCGCGAAGCGCTGCGGTTCGCATTGAAGGACCTCAAGCGCCGGTTCGAGGAGATGCGCGAGGCGATCCAGGCGATCCCGTAGCGCGGTTCGGACTCGTCCAGTCGTAGCGCAGGATCGCCGCGATCGCCCCCAACCCGTCGAGCTTCGCCCCGTTCTCCCCTTCGTCTCGAACGACGAACAGGCGCGCGCGGGCACTGCGCGCCCGGTCTAGGATCGGGATCACTTCGGGGTCGGTCAGGAGTCGCTCGGAGACCAGCAGTGTCTCGACCGCGCCGGCATCGACCGCCTCGGACACCTCGACGCGGCCCACGGCGGCCCGCGTTCCCGCCGCCAAGGAACGGACGAGCCGTTCGACGAACTCGGCCTCCTCGGCGGCGACGCTCCCTCGGAGGACCTCGGTCGCGCGCCCGGACTTGAGCAACTCGTCTACGCCGACGCGACCGGACTCGGCCGTGGCGTAGACCTTCACCTTCGACGCCACGGCGGGGTCCTCCTCGTGCAACCGCCGGACGAGCTCCTCCTTGAGGAACCCCGGGCCCGCGATGATCACCGCGTGCGCGGCGGGGCCTTCCCGTCGGAGGAGTCCGATGAGCTCGTCGGCGTAGGTCTTCCGATCCTTCTCCGCCTGGCCGCCCTCATACCGCTTGCCTGCGATCGTCCGCTTCAGGTCGGCGACCGGTTCGATCGCGCGTCCGCGCAAGCGCAGCAAGGATGAGTCTCCCCAGTCGACGGCCGCGAGCAGAATGGTCGGCTCGCCCGCGCTCGCGAGACCCTCCTCGAGCAGGATCCGGTCCCCGGCCGAAGTCGATCGCTTGAGGACGGTGACCTCGTCCCCCTCGTCGAGGTCGAGGGTGTGGTGGCGACCGATGTCGAACGGCCCCTCGCGTATCGGACCGGTGAAGCGCACGTGTTTGGAGAACCCGTGGAACTCGACCTGCTCGACATCGATGACGATCCAGACGCGCCGGCGGACCCGCTCGGCCCCCGGAACGTCCATCGGGGCCTCGGGGTCGCGTCGGGTCGTGGACCCACCGGCGAGATCGCCCGCGCGCACGAACCGCGCGATGCGCCACAGGTCGCTCGGGCTCTCGAGGCGGAGGCGGAGCTGACCGGTCGCTGCATCACGATGGAGTAGGCGCACGATCGGCTCCGAAAGGCCCCGACGGGGCCGACCCATAAGCGGCTTTCGCCGAGTTCACGATAGGTTTAATTCGGAAGGGACGGTCCCCCGCCACCGGGAGGAGGTACCACCTGACCAGTCGTTATGCCGAGTTGTTCCGGCAGCGCTCGTTCGGTTCCTTCCTAACGGCCGGCGCCCTTCAATTCGCCGCTCCGGGCACCGCGTCGGTGATCCTGTTCTACTCGGTTGCCGTCGCCTATCCGGCTGACCACCGGGCGAGCTATGCGGCCCTCGCCCTCGCACTGCTCGGCCTCTCCTCGACCGTGCCGACGCTGGTCGCCGCGTTCTATTCGGGGGCGCTCGCGGACCGCTACGACCGCGGGAAGTTGATGCGGCTGGTCAATCTCATCGGGGTCGTCGCCACCGCCGGGTTGGCGACGCTGTTCGTGTTTCAACCGACCGGACGCCTCTACCTCCCGGGCCCCCCTGGGTTCTATGTCCCGTTCTGGATCCTCCTCATCTTTCCCTTGTGGGCCGCCGTGATCGTCTCGTCGACCATTTTCCGTCCAGCGTTCAATACGTCGGTCCCGCGGGTCGTGCGTCGGGAACTCCTCGGTCGGGCGAACGGGGCGATCTATGCGGTCGCCGGAGGTCTCAGCGCGGCGGGCACGATCGGCGTGGGTGTCCTGCTCACGGTGGCTCCCGCTCCGTACGCGTTCGCGATCCCGTTTGCGTTGTTCTTCGTGACCCAGGTCGCGCTCGCCGGCGTCGACGTCGACCTCTCGGTCACGCGCACCGGCCCGGTGCACTCGCTCCTCCGGGACGCCCGCAACGGATTCTCCTACCTCGCCCGCCATCGGGCGATCCTCCAGATCACGGTCGCCGGCCTCGTCATCAATTTCCTGGTCGCACTCGCGACCGTCGAGCTCGCGCTCTACGTGACGAGCTGGCTCGCGCTGACCCAGGGGATCTGGTACGGCGCGATGGTCGCCGCCGCGACCGTCGGCGCGTCCGTCGGATTCATCCTGATCGGCAACGTCCGGTTCGAGCGGGTGGCCGGCCGCGCGCTCATCGGGCTGACGGTCGCCCTCGGCGCGACGCTCTTCGCTCTCGCCCTGGTCCATACGATCTGGCTTGCCCTTCCGATCATCTTCCTGTTCGGGATCATCCCCGGGATGTTCACCACGATCTTCCTTTCGACCATCCAGTCGACGGTACCGGACGAGATGATGGGACGCGTCTTCTCCGCCGACGAGGTGGGCAGCTACGCCCTCGTACCGGCCGGGCAGTACGCCGGAGGCGAGCTCACGGTCGCGGTCGGCGTCCAGGGCACGTATCTGTTCGCCGGGGCCACGATCGTGGCGTTCGGAGTGTTCATGTTGGCCGCGTTCGGCTCCCTGCGGCGGCTGAACTACCGGAGCGCACCGGCCCCGACGGCGGACCCCTGAACACCTCGCCGGGCGCGACCGGGACGGCCGCGCGGGAGTACCACGCATGCTCGGGCCCGATCGTCCGGACGAATCCGATATGTTCGTACAGCCGGACCGCGTGGGTATTTCCTTCGGTCACGTTCAAGGCGGCCACCGTTTCACCGCGCGCCCGGAGGGCATGGAGGTTGGCGAGCACGAGGGTCCGGCCGAGCCCTCGCCCTTGGGCGACCGGGTCGACCATGACGCTGATGAGGAGAGGCCCGTACGGAGCGCGCACGACCAGCGAGGCCCCGAGCGCCCTTCCGCCGGACTCCACGAGCGAGGAGGCCCACCCGAGGAACTCCCCGAACCGGCCCCGCATCATCTCGCCCACCCCCCGGGACGAATCCACGGCGGGATCGGGGTCGCTGAGGTACATGTACTGGTCGAAGGTGCCACCGAAGGCGGCAAGGTGGAGCCGCGCGATCGTGGGTTCATCCTCGGCGATCACCGGTCGCACCTGAACCCCGATGGGGGCATGGCCCGTAGGAAGGTCGAGCGTCGTCGGCCACCGCATTTCGGAGCGCGAGAACCGTCCGAACCCCCGGGAATTCATGAGCGTACGTTCCTCCTCGTCGGACAGGCCGACCAAGCCGCCCGGTGCGAACACGATCGGGCCGACGGCCTCGGTCACCTTCCGGAGTACCGCGTCATAGTCGGCGGGCCCGCCTTCTCCGGGGATGAGGTAGAGGATCTGCAAGGTGATCCCGGAGGGGTGTCCGACCTCCCAGTGAGCGACGCCGATGGGTCGATCGGCCCTGCGGATTAGGCGTCCCTCCGTGAACTCACCCGCACGAATCCGCTCGGAAACGGACACGACCCGGGGTTCGGCGTCGGCCGCCGTGCCCGAGCGGACGTAGGCCGCGACGATTGCGTCGCGGCTCAACTCGACCGCACCGGGCGTGTCGGGTGTGAGAGCCGCGAGTTCGAGCTCGAGGGAAGTGCGGACCACCACGGTCCTAACCCGGTTCCGTTCTTGGGCTCGTCGGTCGGCCCGACCATCTCGAAAACAGGCCCCGCGGTGAGACGTCCCTCATCAGCGACCGTCCGCCCCGCGTTCGTCAGATCTTCTCGGCGTCCTCCCGACTCTCGGCGGGTAGCGTGAAAAGGCCCGCGGCGCTCGGTCGCGCGGACGGGACCTCTTGAAGATTCGATTTGGGGGGACGGTCGACGCCGACGAAGCCGCTGACGCGTTCATCCTCGCCTTTCTCGCTCGGCACCGAGGAAACCCCGTAGCGGCCGGCCGGATCTGGGAGAGCCTCAAGTCCCGGGGCCTCACCCCCACGGACGGACGTCCGACGAACTCGAATGAACCCGACGAGGGGGCGGCCACGGCCGAGATCGGCCTCCAACTTCAGAAGTGGGTCGACGAGGGACTTATCGGAGGCGAAGCCACGCCGGAATCGATCACGGGCATTCGTCACTACTGGGTCATCGGCAAAACTGCGAGCGAAGGCTGATCGCCGTATCGGCTGGAGTTGGCCAAGTTTCCGACCTCGACGGGTTCGAGAAAGTCGACACGGATTTTCGACGGTTACCTCGTACATGCCGCCCGAAAAACGGGCAACGGGTCCCCGCTAAGCCTATCGCGCCCTGAATCCTGCGCGGGTCAGGGCCCCCGCGCGAGGACGAACGGTTCTGATGGCGAGCTCCGACTCCACACCGCGATTCGATCACGTGGTCGTCGCGATGTTCGAGAACCGTTCGTTCGACAATCTCCTCGGATACCTCTACGGTCCCGGTGAGAGGCCGGAATTCGAGGGGGTGGTGGGTCGGAATCTGTCCAACCCCATCCCCCCGTATGCACTCGGGGCCGAGCGGGGGAGCGTCCCGGTCCACCCGAGCGAGATCATGGACAGCCCCGACCCCGATCCGGGCGAGGAGCACCCGCATACGAACACCCAGCTGTTCGGAACGGTCGTTCCCGAGTCCAACCGGTTCGTTCGCGCCGCCAAGATGGGACCCCCCTTCAACGCGCCCTCGGACCCCGCAACCGAACCCACGATGGCGGGCTTCGTCACCGACTACATCAACGCGTTCCGCACGGAAATGGGCCGGCTCCCCCGCTACGAGGAGTATGCCCAGATCATGTCCTGCCACACGCCGGCCGAGCTGCCGGTCCTCTCGACGCTCGCGCGCCAGTTCGCCTGCTTCGACCATTGGTTCTGTGAAGTCCCGACCCAGACGTTCGCAAACCGGTCGTTCTTCCATGCCGCCAGCTCCTCGGGGCTGGTCCTCAACGAGCCGTTCGCCAGCTTTCCAGTCCACAACGACGCCGAGACGATCTTCGAGCGGATCGAGAAGGCCGGGCTCCGCTGGCGGGTCTACTTCGACCCGAACCAGTTGGTCTCGATCACGGGGCTCATCCACGCCCGCCGTCTCGCGCCGTACTTTGCCACCCACTTCCACTCCCACGAGGACTTCCATCAGGACGCGGCCCAGGGGACCTTGCCCGAGTACTCGTTCATCGAGCCCAGCCTGATCCCTCCCCACAACGACATGCATCCCCCGTTCACGGCCCGGCTCCAGAAGATCCTCTCCTTCCTCCCACGACCGTCCGCGATCGCCGGCGGAGAGTCGCTTCTCGCCCATGTCTACGAGTCGGTGCGCCGATCCTCGAGCCCCAACGGTTCCAACTGGAAGAACACCCTCCTCCTGATCACGTTCGATGAGCACGGCGGCACGTACGACCATGTTCCACCGCCGCGTGTCCCCCCTCCGGACCCAGCGGCCCCGGCCGGCCAGATGGGATTCCGCTTCGACCGCTCGGGGGTCCGCATCCCCACGATCGCCGTCTCGGCGTGGGTCGACCCCGGGCAGCTCATCCACACCCACTATCGGAGCACCTCCGTCATCCGTACGTTACGCGAACGGTGGCCGCTCGGGCCGCCCCTCACCGGCCGGGACGCGGTCGCCGCGGACATCGGCCCTGCTCTCACCCGCTCGGTCCCTCGACCCGTGAGCGAGTGGCCGACATTCCATGTCCCGCCGCCCCCGCGACGAGCGGGGGTCATCGACGCCTTCCTGCGGCCGCTCCCGGCCCTCGGCCGGGACCTCTTCTCCGCCGCGCTCGCGCACGAAGATGCGAAGGCCGGTGTGGCTCCGCACCCGGACCTTCGGCGCATCTCCCACTGGCGGGCGCGGCGCCACGTGGCGCGACTTCGGCACGCCCGCTTCCCGCAGGCGACGCGACCGCCGGATCCGTAGACGCCTTTGGGCCCCGGCTCTCGACGAACGACCGAAGGACGACCCACGCCCGGTCGGCCGGCACCGGATTCCGTCGTCGCCCTCTCACCCGGCCGAGGCGGCCGACCGAGCACAGGGATTCAAATACCAGCGATGCGATATGTCAATCGTCAGACAAAGCACGGGGTGTTGTCTGACAGACATGGTCGACACGTCCGAGCGGGTCACCGTCAGGATCCCGCAAGAACTCATCGAGAAGCTGAAGCAGATCCAGGACGTGCGCGGTTCCCCGACGATCTCCGACACGATCCGAGAAGGTCTCGAACAGTACATCGAACTCCACCTTCCACCCCAGAACGTCCGGAAGGTCGTGGTCGAACTCTCGCGGCAGGACAATAACCGGCTGGAGGCGTTCGTCCGAGAAGGAAACTCCGTGAGCGTCGACGACGCCGTCCGTTCGGCCGTCCGGGAGTACATCCGCGGGCGTCTCGAGCAGGTCGGCGCGACGCGATCCCACCGCCGAGAAGGGGAGGCGCTCACCACCGAGGGCTCCCCACCGCCCTGAGGGCGGGGAGCCTCCGATGACGAACTCGCCCGAGCTGGATTCTTGGGCCGCGCTCTCCGGCAACCCGTCCGTCGCCGTGGTCGGACTCGGGGGGGCCGGCAGCGAAGCGGTCGCCGACCTGCTGGCGCTCGGGATACCGGGCGTGCGGGCGTTCGCGGTCAACACCGACGCGAACCACCTGCTCCGCACCGGCGTGGAGGAGCGGATCCTCCTCGGCCACCGGGAGCTCCGGGGTCGCGGGAGCGGAGGCGACCGGGACGCGGTCCTACGCGGCGCGGTAGAAGGCAAGGAGGAGCTGCTCCGGCGCCTGCGGCCGTTCGAGATCGTCTTCCTGCTCGCGGGGCTCGGAGGCGGCACGGGCAGCGCGCTCCTGCCCTTCCTCTCGCGGGAGCTCCGCCAGACCAACGCCCTGCCGATACCGGTCGCGTTCCTCCCGTTCCAGGTCGAGCTCGACACGAACTCGAGCCGTCGCCTCAACGTGGAGGCCACCGTCGCCGACCTCGAGGGGATGGGCGGGTTCCTGCTCGCCCTCGCGAACGAAAAGCTCCGCCGGTTCGACTCGCTCCCGATCCATCGCGTCTTCCAAGTCCGGAACGCCTACGTCCATTCCCTCGTCACGAGCCTGGTCGACATGGTCGAGAATCCCTCCCAGATCTCGGTCGACTTTGCCAGCCTCAAGAACCACCTCCGGAACTCGGACCTCTCGACGCTGGTGGTCGGGGAGTACCACATCTCCGAACCCGAGCGACTCGTGCAGGAGGCGCTCAACGAGACGTTGCTGGACTACCAGATCGACGCCGCGCCCTCGGTCCTGGTCCACCTCGAGGGGGGGTCCAACTTCACCCTCGGGACCCTCGACCGCGTCCTGCGGGCGCTTCGCCACCGACTGGGCGAACCCGACCGCCTGGTGATGGGTACCCGTGTCCGGTCAGAGCCGAGCGAGGTCCTCCGTCTCACCGCCGTCATCGGCGGACTCCTTCCGCGCACGGTCCGGGACGCGGTCATGCCGCCGCGTTCGCGCCTGGTGGAAGCGCGCTAGGCCCACCCGCGGCCTCTCGCGCGTCCAATGCGGCGTGGACCAGGTCGACGACCTGGGAGGTGCGAAGGCTCCGGGGCCCGACCGAGAGCCTTGGCACCCCGGACGCCTGCAACTGGGTCGTCTCGGTCTCCGTCGGGTCGTAGGGGTCGGAGATCACGGCCGCGAGGAACCCGTCCGGCGGGGTCCAGGCACCGATCGGACCGCCGGACTCGGTCAGCCAGACCGCCCCCGGGAGGCGGAGGAACTCGGCCAACGCCGTGGGGGGGTCGACCGGACCTACCCGAAGACCGGGGGACGACTCGACCGGATCCGGGTATCCGGCGGAGCGAACGAGGGCGTTCTTCAACAGGGCGGCGGTCGACCGCTCGTCCGGGTTCAAGTAGCGGACCCGGGCGCCCACCACGTCGATCCGCCGGGCCACGGGCGGGGGCTCGGCCACGAACAGGATCGTGACCTCCGTGTCCCTTCGAAGGTCGTTCGAGAGGGTGAAGGCGGTCGAGACGGCGCGGGCGACCTCATCCATCCGGCCCGCCCCGCCGGCGAGGTCATTCAGCGTGAACGCCCCGTTCGGGGGGACCCGGTGGGCCAGGAGAAGGAACCGGCGCACGAGGGCGGGAGGCGTCCCGGCGCTAAAGGTCTCGGCTCGGACCCGGGCCAGCGGTCCGCCGGCGGGGTTTGCTGGGCTGCTTGGGGGCGGGCATCGGGTTCTGCTTGCGCTCGAGCCAAACCTCGTCGCCCAGCTCGTGGTAGACGGCGTGGGCGGCGAGGCCGGTTCCGTGCTCTCCGTGGGGCAGGAGGAACCCGCCCGATCGATTGGCATTCGAGGAGTAGACCACGTCCTGCTCTCCCGCGGCCGCCATCGCGGCCGACTCTTCCCGGGCGAGGTCGAAGATGCGGTCCTTGCGGAACATCCAGTAGTGGATCCGCCACTCCCGCCCGTCGTACAGGGTCGTTTCGTCCCGCTCGGTCTCGAGGATGCCCGTGTCCTCGAGCATGTAGAAGGTATCGCGGTCGTCCGGCTCCAGGACGTTGTCGATGATCCGCTCGTTGAACCCGAAGAAGTTGAGCACGTGGGAGGCGATCGTCCGGGCGTCCTCGGGGCGCATCCCTTCGTGGCCCACGGAGCGTCGGATCGCCTTCGCCAGCGAGTCGAAATCGACCGGTCCCGCGATGTCGGAGAGCACGACATCGGTCGGAATTCCCGACCGGGTCGTGGTGATATCGGCGGCCGTCCGGAGGGGCACCGGGTTGCGCAGGGTATACTGCTTCACCGGGCTCTTCGCATGGGAACCGGCGACGTCACGCATGGGATTCAATTCGAAGGTATCCTATAAATAACTTAGGAAAAGAGCGGGTTTGGGGATATACTCCTTCCCCCCCGTCCGACGCCCCTTCGCCCACGAGAGAGGGGTCCTCGGGCAGATTTTACCTTCGGTCGCGTACCCGCTCGCGGGAAGGGTGGATTGGAGGGGTTTCGGGCCCGTCCGGCTCTATCCGGTCCCCTCGCGACGGCCCCGCCCGACCCGCTGGAGCAGGCGGACGGCGGGACGCCACTCGGTCTCCTCGATTCGCTTCTCCCGCTCCGAAAGGTCGTCGATCCCCGCCGGGAACGGGTAGAGGGCGTTCGTGACGTACACGGCGGCGAAGGGTCCGCTGGACGGTCCCGAGTACTCCTTCCCCTCGTCCGCCACCGACCGGAACTCGTAGAAGTCCGGGGCGGGCGCGAACCAGACGAGCCCGTCCCCCGTCCCTCGACCAGCCCTCGGTCCCCGCTGGAGGATCCGCAGTCCCAGGTACTCGGTCAGGGCATTGGGAAGGGTGAAGATCCTCCGATCCCCCGGCCGGGCGGAGGCGATGAGGCGGCCCCGCACGGTCTCGACGGCGAGCGCCTCGCGGGCCCGGCCGGTCGCGACCACGCGGGCGACCTGGGGCCCGCGGGCCAGAAAGGAGATCGTCCGGCTGGTATCCCGCTCGGCGCCGTCCTCGGGCCGGTAGCCGATCAGTTCGGAGACGTCCTTCGGCAGCTGGAGCGTCAGCCAGGTCGGGTGGGATGCCCAAACGACAACGAACTCCATGGGGGAGTGGCTTGGGTACGGGGCTCGATTAGAAAACTGTTCGCCCGGGCGGCTCACCGTTCAGGTCGGGAGGGAAGGCACAGGAGGGCGGTCACGACTTCCCCGAAGTCGGTGGTATCGATCGCGAGGTCGGCGGCCGCCCGCACCGCCGGAGACCTCGCGTTGAGGGCGACGCCGGCGCCGACGAGCGGGAAGATCGCCGCATCGGGCCCCGAGTCGCCCACGTGCACGACGAATCTCGGGTCGATCCCGCTCCGCGCGACCAGGGCCGCCAGGCCCCCTGGTTTGTCGGCGCCGATACCGGCCGAAGGACCGATCCGGGGGTCCGTCGCTTGGGATCCCCGGATCCCGGCCGCGTCGTCGAACCCGGCGAAGGCGCGGTACCAGTCCGTGACGTACGGAGGGTTGTGGGTCAGGAGGGCGACCCTCATCCCCCCCCCATGAAGGCGGCGGACCCCCTCCGGGATCCCGGACAGACGGGGGGTGGCCTCCACGGCCGCCAGGACCTCGGGGACGGTGTGACCCTCGGCGATCGAAACGAGCCCAGCGATCGTCTCGTCCTCCCCGGCTTCATGGGCGCGGACCCGGGCCATCGTTCGCTCGTAGAACTCGACCCGTCCGAATCTCTCGGCGATGACCCGCCAACCGTGGACCCGCGTGAGGGTCCCGTCGATGTCGACGGTGACCATGCGCCACGGACCTCGGGCCATCGCTCCCCTAGGATCGGCTGCCGACGCCCATCCAGATGCCCCCCACCCAGAGGAGGAGCATGCCGGCCGCGGCGACGGGGAGGATGGTCGAGAACCGTCCGGGCGCCGTCGGCAGGAGGATGGAAAGGAGGAACAAGCCCACGAACGTCAGGAGGAGCCCGAGCCCGATCTTCTGGTTCTTCGTGAGGGGGGCGCGACGCGTCCGGGTCGGGGGCGGGGAAGCGGCGACCATCGGGCCGGTCGAGGGGGGCCGGAAGATAACGTGCCCGGCGACCTAGAGGATCGGGCGCTCTTCGTCCGGTAGGAGCGAGCGCGGGGGAAGTCCGGAGCCGATCGGGGGCTGCCGGGTGGCCTCCTCCGCCGCGCGCCGCTCGAGCGTGACGCTCCGGATGAACGGCCGCGCCCCGATGGGCGAGAGGCAGGTCGTGACCAGCCCGACCCCTGCGACGATCGTGAAGGTGGTCACGTTGAAGATCCCGATTCCGAGCAGGATGGTCGCCATCGCGAGCTCGACCGCTCCCCGGCTCGTGAGCAGCCAGCCCGCCGCGAGCGATTCATGGCGGGACCAGCGGAGCGTCCGGCTGACGGCCGCGCCCATCCCGATCTTCGACATGAGGGCGAACAGGCAGAGCGCGGCGAACAGGACGATCGCGAGCGGCGTCGAGAAGAGGTCGCGGAAGTCGGTGTCGAACCCCACCAGGGCGAAGAAGAGGGGGATGAAGAATCCCCAGGTGACCGCCTCGAACAGGAGGCTGACCGACCGGTGCTCGCGCTGGCCGGCACTCTCGGGCGTCACCAGGAGCCCGGCGTAGAACGCCCCCACGACGAACGTGAGGCCCAGGTATTGGGAGTAGAGGGCGGAGCCGAGGCCGATGATGATGAGGATACCGAACCCGGCTTCGCGCGAACGCCAGGTCTCCCGGAACTTGGCCACGACCCGGTCCCACAGGCGGACCTGGCGGAGGGCCCGAAGGGCCATGTGGATCGTCAGGATCGACGTCAGGAACAACCCGACCGTGGCGATCGAGACCGCCACCGAGTCGAATACGCCGGCGGTGCTGGTGGTGACGCTGAGGAGGATGGCGAACGCCGTCACAGCCGTGAGTTCGTTGATGACCGAAGCGTTGAGGAGGAACGTCCCAAATCGGGTCTTCATCAGCCCGAACTCGCGGAGCATGATCGCGAGCACCGGGAGCGCGGTGATCGAGATCGTCAGGGCCACGAACAACGAGGTCGTGGTGCCCAGGTTCGGGTAGAGGAGATAGATGAGCGCCGCGCCGCTGAGGAAAGGGACCAGGAAGATCGAGATCCCGAGCAGGACCGCCGAGAGGCCGGTGTCCCAGATCTGTTCCGGGCTCACTGAGAGGCCCGCCATCAGGAGGATGAAGAAGGTCGCGACCGTCTGGAGGCCGGCAAACGAGGTCGTCGTGGCCGCGCTCGTGATGCCGAGGAACGGTCCCAGAAGGGTCGGACCCAGGACGACCCCGACCAGCAGCTGGCCGACGAGGGCCACCTGCCCGAGCCGGATGAAGATCTCCCCGACGATGATCGCGAGCGCGACGAGGAGGAAGAGGGCGATCAGGAACTCGGTCGTCGCCTGGACCATCGCCTATCCTTTCAACCCGCGGTATATAGGAGGGGGTCCAAAGAGGAATGACGGAGCCGACGCGTCCCCCAACACCCCCGGCCGGGGCGAACGATGACCCCTGGGCCGTGGCCGAGCGACGGAGCCGGGCGGTCGAGGAGCCGCTGGACGTCCTCCTCCTGACCCGAAACCCGTTCCCGCTCCTCGAAGTACGCAACCCCCTTCACCGGACCGACTATCGGGTGATGCTCCCTGCCTTTCCCGACCGGGCGGTCGCCCTCTGCACGTGCTCGGACTTCGCCCGTCGGGGCCTCGGCACTTGCAAACACATCGAGGCCGCGGCCCGCTGGCTCGAACGTCACCCAGCCGCCCCCGCGGCCGGCCCGGGACCCGAGACGGACCCAGAGGCGGTGTGGGCCGAGATCGACCGGCGCTCCGACACGCCTCCGCGCACCCCCCTACCGGACAGTCTTGCGTGGCGTCGTGGCGGCGCCACCCTCTACGAGCGGGCGGGGAGCCCGTACCTACCGAAAAAAGGGAAGAACGAAGAGGTTGGGCGGGGCGGAAAGGGACGGTCTAAGCCGAGCCCATCCCGGGGGCGCCCTTGAGCGCCCGCACGCGGTAGTACTCCGGGTCCACGACGACTTCCCCGTTGATCCCCATCGTCTCGATGGTCTTCAACTGGGCGCCGCCTTGGGACTTCGCCCTCTGCCAGTCGGGGATGGGGATCGAGAACTTCTTCTCGACTTCCGTCCGGTAGATCGGGCCTGAGTTGTACGAGCAGAACGGGATGATCCGCCCGTCCGGCACCGCATAGTGGATGTCGCAGCGCATCAGACGCTGGATATCGTAGTCGTACGCGTCCTGGAAGTGCATGTTACCGATGTAGAGCGTCCTCCAGGTGAACTTCGCGACGGCTTCCTTGTTCCCCTCGGTGAAGATCGAGGCGATGACCTTCACGCAGTTCTTCTCGGACAGGCCTTCCGGCGCCCGCGAGAAGTCGAAGTATTTCGAGACATCGTGGAGGAGGCGCGCTCCGGCCACGGCCGTCCGCACCCGCGCAAAGCGGGAATCGCGGTACTTCTCGATCATCGACTCGACGTTCTCGAAGAACCCGTCCACGTCCATGAACCTCGGGAGCGGGGTGATCTTCTGTCCGTCCTTCGAGATGAAGGCGAACGTGGCGCATCCGCAGCCGGGGTGGGTCGTGAGCGTCATCTTCTCTTCGCCGTGGATGATGCTGACGAGCTCCGAGATCGGGGCGACCGACGGCACGGGGAAGAAGTCCGACTTTTCGAACGGCCCCTCCGTGCAGAGGATGCGCACCAGGTCCGACTGGGTGAACCGCATCTGGAAGCGGTCCTTGTCGGGGATACGGGCGGTCAGGGCGACCGGCTGGAAGTTGACGCCGCGCACGACGTCGATGTTGTCGATCGCGAACTTGACCGTCGGCCAGATCTCCTTCTCATTGAACCCGCCGACCAGCGTCGGGACGAGTACGACCGAGAGGGGTTTGTCCGGCTTACCCGCGGCGAGGTCCGAAGCCGGGGAGTGGGTCTCCCGCGCGGCCTGGATGGCCTTCTGCTTGACCTTCAGGAGCGGGACCCCCCGCACCTTCCGGTAGATCTCATCGTCCAGACCGTCGAACTGGAGGTAGAGGGTGTGCAGGCCCGCGTCGCGCGACGCCTGGGCGAATCCGGGCTCGTTCGCGACCCGAATACCGTTCGTCGCGACCTGGATCTGCTTGAACCCGAGCTCCCGGGCCATTCCGACCGCGTCCAAGAACAGCGGGGAGAGCGTCGGCTCTCCGCCCGAGAACTGGACCGCGACCGTTCCCACCGGCTTCTGCTCCCGGAGGGTCTTCAGCATGAAGTGGATCTGCTCGCGGGTCGGTTCAAAGACGTAGCCGGCCGCGTTGGCGTTCGCGAAGCAGACCGGGCACTTCAGGTTGCACCGGTTCGTAAGGTCGATCAGGGCGAGTCCCGTGTGGGACTTGTGGTGGCTGCACATTCCACAGGTGGTCGGGCAGCCGCGGAACTTGTCGTAGTAGGGGTTCTCGTAGCCGACCCCGTCATGAGCGTAGACCTCCATCCGGAGATAGAAATCGACGTCGTTCGAGATGATATCCCAGAAATACCCGTGCGTTCGGCAGGTCTTCTCCATGATGACCCGGCCGTCTTTCTCGCGGACGACCGCGGGGATCACCTTGATGCATTCGGGGCAAACCGAGGCCGTCTTACGGGGAAGCCCTCGCGGGGCCTGGAACTCCTTCATCACGCGTGCCGGCATTCTTCTACCTCATTTCGACCGACCGCAACGGGTCCAGTCTTAGACCGCCCACCCACTCAGGCTTACTTAATTCAATTGTCGTGAGAGGTGCGACAAATCTAGCGCCCCGTGACGGAGATTCGCACGGTGGCTATCGCTACAATCTCCCCGAGGGAGCCCCTTTTCTGAGGGATTGGGAGGCGGTCGTCCCAGAAGCCATCGGGCGGTCTTCCGACTCGCCCAACCACCAACTTATGCTTCGGGCGGCCTGACCGGGGGCGTCCATGGCTCGAACGAAGAGAACCCCCCCACGATCGACCCGCCGCACCAAGCCCGCCTCCCAGAAAGGATTCGTGGGGCGGGATGCCTCTCCGGTGCTCGAGAAGTATCCCCCCAAGGACCCGAAGCTCGCTCCCCGCGGTCCTCCGGGTGGCTCGAACGCCGTCGCGACGACCTCCGCGCACGCCGCACCGGCCCCGCCGTCCTCGACTGGCGCGACCCCCCCCGGGGGGAGCGCGATGCCCCTCATCACCCTCGAGCGGCCGTTCGATGTCGACGAGTTCTCCGGGCTCCTCGGGGAGACCTCGATCCGGGTCACCGTGCCGCTCGAACATCTAGCCGAGGTGTTCCGACGGGTCACCGAATTCATGGGATTCGGCATCTATGTGTATTCAGTACACGTGCGACCCGCGGCCTCCGAGTTCCTGAAGTCGTTCGTGGTCGAGCTCCAGCGGGTCGATTACGCCCCAGCGGAGAAGAACTGGGTACCGTTCGTCGAGAAGGGGACCTCGGACTCACCGTTCGGCCCGACGGGCACCCGGACCTAGGGCGACAACACCCCGTCGAAGTTAATCCGTGGCGGAGCGTACCGCCCCCGAGGACGATTACGTGACCGCAGGATCCGGCGAGGACCATTGGGAGGCAGAGTTGCGGATGCTCCGGCAGGAGATCCAGGAGCTCCGGGCGGAACAGAAGGAGATGGCGGTCGCGATCAACCAGCTCGTGACGACGTTCCGGTCCCTCGCCACCCATCTGGGGATCGCGAGCGAACCCTACGCCCGCAAGGGTAGCCCCGACCGCGACCTGCGCGGATTCGCCTAACGTCGGCCTACCGTGCGGATCCACTATCGCGTCGATGCCGATGTCTCCGAGGGGCACCGCGGTCGGTTCACCTTGGAACTGGACGGGGTCGAGTCGCCCACCCTGGACCTGGTCCTGCCCGCATGGGTTCCCGGCTCCTACCACCTCGTGAACTACGTCCGGGGTTTCCGGGACATGACCGCTCGAACGACCGTGGGCGGGACCCCCCTCCTCGTTCGACGGATCAGTTCCGAGCGCTGGCGCTTGGCGACCACGGGAGTGGCTCGGGTTACAGTGCAGTACACGGTGTACGGCAATCAGATGGTCACCGAGGCGTTCGACCTCAACCAGGACCACCTGTTCCTGAACGCAGCCTTGGCCCTGCCGTTCGTCGAGGGCCACCTGCAGGACCCGGTCGAGGTCGAGCTCCACCTTCCCTCGGATTGGAGGGTCGTCACGGAGCTCGAGGAGGTCACCGCCCGCCCGCCGACCTTCCGCGCAGCGAACTACGACGAGCTCGTCGACAGTCCGATCGACGCCGGACACCCCCTCGTCCTTACGATCCGGCCGCAGGGGATCCCACACCGGATCTCGATCTGTGGGGAGGGCGGAAACTACGAGGCCCACCGACTCGAGGAGGACTTCGCCAAGATCGTCGACGCATCGATCCGCCTGGTCGGGGAATCGCCCCTTACCAGCTACACGTTCTTCGTCCACCTCAGCGACGTCCCGGACGGGGGGCTCGAGCACGCCTCGTCCAACTCGGCGGTCGTCTTGCGGAACAACTTCCAGCCGCTCGAACGGTACCAACGCCTCCTGGCGCTCCAGAGCCACGAGTACTTCCACCTGTGGAACGTGAAACGGATCCGACCGAAGAGTCTGGGACCGTTCGATTACACGCACGAGGTCAACACCGGCCTTCTCTGGTGGATGGAGGGGACGACCGACTACTTCTCGGACCTGATCCTGCGCCGCGCCGGCCTCTTCTCTCCTAGCAAGTACCTGGAAGAGGCTGCCAAGATCGCGAAGGGGGTCCTCTCCGCACCCGGGCGCCACTCCCTCTCGCTCGAGGAGCTCTCCCGCATCGCCTGGGTCGACCTGTACCAACCGTTCGAGGAGACGCCCAATCAATCGATCTCCTACTACGACAAGGGGTACCTCGTCTCGCTCTGCCTCGACCTAGAGATTCGATCCCGCACGGGAACCGCCGCTTCGCTCGAGACGGTACTGCAGCTCCTGTGGACCGAGTACGGGAGGGCGGGACGGGGCCTCGAAGAGGACGAGCTCCAGGCGGTGGCCGAGCGGGCCACCGGTATCGACCTCGGGGAGTTCTTCGACCGGTACGTCCGGGGGACCACCGAGGTCGACGTCGACCGGTTCGCGAGGATGGCCGGACTCACCTTCGGCCCCCGCCCGAAGCCGGCGGACGACGACTCCCCCGAACCAGGGTATCTGGGGGTGCGGTTCGAGGACGCCGGCGGGTTCGTCCGCCTCACCCACGTGCTTCTGGACACCCCCGGCCACCGCGGTGGCCTCAGCCCCCGGGACGAGATCATCGCGCTCAACGGCAACAAGGTCGGGTTCTCGAAGTTCGAGAAGGAGCTCGAGGCCTATCCGCCCGGAACTCCGGTCGACGTCGCGGTCTTCCGCCGAGGATTCCTCCGCCACCTCGCCCTCACCACGGGCAAGGGCCCCCCGCAAAAGTACCGCTTCGCGACCGTCGAGCCGGCGTCGGACATGGCGAGGAGGGTCCACGAGCACTGGCTCGGAGTCCCGTGGGACGCCCCGAAACCGGAGACCGAGCGCCCGAAGGCCTAGCGCGGGCTCCTACGCCCGCATCGGGACGGCCTTGCGACCGTACCGCCACTCGCCCTCCATCGGGTAGAGGCGGCGAAGTCGGGTCCCGACCGAATCGCCAATCCGCACCTCTCCGGGGCGCGCGTCGCTGACCTGGAGCGTCAGTCGGACCCCCGGCACGAGCTCCGCGAGGACGACCCCGTAGGGTCCAAGCGCTTCGACCTGGGGGTCGAATTCCGTAGGTTGTCCGCCCTTCGCGAGGACCGTGGCCGCCACCACCCGGGCGCCGTCGCGGGGCAACGTGGTCGTCGAAAGTCGGTCCGACCGGCCGCAGTACCGGCACGCACCCCGACGCGGGAAGGTACTGTGTTCGCACGCGCCGCACCGGTCCGCCTCCAGTCGCCAACGACTGGAGAGATTCTCGAGGTATCGCGCGCGGGGAACGTACGCTCCCTCCGACACTTGCGCCGCAGGCGTTTGAGAGAAGGAGGCGGCGCGGTCGACCGCCCAGGGTGGACCCGCCTCGGGACCGACCCGTTTCGGTACGGCGCCCGCTCGGGTCAGAACGTCGCCCGCGAGCGCCGCTGCCCCTTCGATACCGATGACGGACGTCCACTCGGGGGGGTGCGGGGCGGGGTTCGGACCAAATTCGAGCGCCGCCGCCCGTGGCCCCTGCGGGCCCCCCAGGTCGACCGCGAGGACGAGGTACGGGAGATCCCCTTCGGCGGAGGCCGCTTCCTGTAGCGCACTGAGGAGCCCGGGGGCTCCGCCCGCGTGCCGCGAGATTTCCACGGGACGACCGAGATACTCCGGGAGCGCCCACTCCAGGAGCGTTGGGAAATCTCCGACGAGATGGACCCGCGGAGTGAGCGGTGGTTCCGACCGGCCCGGTAGCGCCTCGATGGCGCCGACCGCCATGGTGAAGGCGTCCTCGTCCGGTCCGAGGGTTGGCCCTCCCTCCCATGTGAACGGAGGACGGTAGATTGCGCCGCGCTCGAATCCTATCGTCATGTTACCCCCGGGAGAAGATCGAGACGGCCGCTGTCGCACCCGCTCCGCCGACATTGTGCGCGAGGGCCACTTCCGCCCCGGCCACTTGCCGCGCGCCGGCCTCGGCGCGGAGCTGGAGGAAGATCTCGTAGGCTTGGCTGACGCCCGTCGCCCCGATCGGATGGCCCTTGGACTTGAGCCCCCCGTCCGGATTCACGGGCAGGCGACCTGTAGCACGCGTCGCTCCGCTCAGGGTGAGGTCGACGGCGCCCCCCGGTTCCACAAACCCTAGGTCCTCGAGCGCCAGCAGTTCGGCGATCGTGAAGCAGTCGTGGACCTCGAGGAAATTGACCCGGGACGACTCGATCCCCGCGTCGCGGAAGGCCTGGCGCCCGGCCGAGCGGGTCGCTTCGAACCGGGTGAGCTCCGGTCGCTCCTGCACGGCGAGCCGGTCCGAACTGGCGCCCAGGCCGTCCACGAAAACTGGGGTGTCGGTGTACCGATGGGCGCGGTCGGCGGGGGCGAGCAGGAGGGCTGCCGCGCCGTCGCTCACGGGACAGCAATCGTAGAGTCCGAGGGGGTCCGCCACCCGAGGTGCCTCCAACACCGCCTCGCGGCTGACGAGCTTCTGGAAGTGGGCGTTGGGGTTGCGCGTCCCGTTCTCGTGGTTCTTCGAGGCAACTTCGGCGAGCGCTTCCCGCGCGCGGGGATAGCGCGCAACGTACTCCGAGGCGATCAAGCCGTACACTCCGGCGAACGTGAGACCCGCGAGGCGTTCCCACTCCGTGTCCCCTGAAACCCCGAGCCAGTACCGCCGACGGGCGCTCCCGACGTCCGTCATCTTCTCGAGGCCCGCGACGAGGACGAGGTCGACGTCCCCCCGTTCCACGGCGCGCACCCCCGCCCGAAGCGCGAATCCGCCTGACGCGCAGGCGTTCTCGACCCGGGTCGTCGGGAGGCCGACGCTCGTGGCTTCTTCGAGCAGCACCGCCGCGGAATTTCCGATCTGCCATCCCCCGAACCCCAGGGTCGCGAGGAATGCCTCGCCCAGTTCGTTCCGCCCTCCTCCGTGGTCCAGGCTCGCAAAGGCCCCGTCCACCGCGGTGCGGAGCAACGTCCGGGGTCCCGCCTCCAGGACGCCGAACCGGGTGTGACCGGCGCCCACAATCGCCGCTCGATGTGCCACTTCGTCCCACCCGAGAATCGTCTTATCGACTGAGTCCCTCGAGCCTCTTAACTCCGGGGCATCCTTGGGCGAAGAAGCACCGATCGTCGTGGGCGTCTCGGGCGCCAGCGGCGCTCCGATCGCCGTGCAGGTCCTGAAGGCGTTGGCGGCCGCCCACACCCCGGTGGCGCTCGTCGTCTCCGCGGGCGCGGTCGCGTTGCTGCGCGAAGAGTGCGGACTCGCGCCGGAGGCGTTGACCTCGTATGCGAGGGAGGTCTACTCCGACACCGACCTCGCCGCACCGATCGCGAGCGGCTCCCGGCCCACCCGAGGGATGGTCGTCGTTCCTTGCTCCGGCACGACGGCGGCGAAGATCGCGCTTGGCCTCGGGGACACCCTCCTCACTCGGGCCGCCCAGGTCCACCTCAAGGAGAGGCGACGGCTCGTCGTGGTCCCGCGGGAGACGCCGCTGCCGACGACCCTGCTCCGCCATCTCACCACGCTCAGCGAGCTCGGCGTCGTCGTGCTGGACGCCGCCCCTCCCTACTACCTCCACCCCCGCACGGTGGACGACCAGACGTCGTACCTGGCGGGGAAGGTCCTCGACCAGTTCGGCGTCTCCCACCAATTGTACCGGGGTTGGAAGTCGGAGGGGGCGTGAACCGGCGACAGTCGCTGAACCGGTACTTCCCGGCGCCGCTCGTCGCCACCACGCTCCTCTTAGTCCTCCTCATCCTGCTCACTCCGGTGCTCGTGCCCGACGGACAGCCGGCGGCCGGTACGATCTTCACGCAGGCGGAGCTGACGGTCGATACCACCGGTTCCTCCAACGTCACGACCTTCTACCTCCACTCCCCGGAGTCGAACGTACGGTACGCCCAGATCGAGGTCTTCGCGGCGTCCGGGTTCAACTGGAGCGGCGGGTTCCCGAGCTCGCGGCTGAACTGGACCGGGCTCGTCGACCAGTCCGACCTGGTCGCCTTCCAGTTCGCTTCGACTTCGAACCCCATCGCGCTGAACATCACGATCCTCTACTCGACCTCGGGAAGCCGGGCATACTACGTCGGGGAGTTCGCCTTTTTCGTGGGAACCGTGTCCGGCTCCTCGACCCTCTACCTGTTCTCGGCGTCCCCGACCCCGGGCACCAGCCTAAGTCCGGGGCTCAATCAGGTGCCGGTCTCGGACCTGCCCGAATACGGGGTGATCGACCTCTCGGACGTGGGAGGACAGCCATGAGACCCTCCCGGGTCGTCCTCGTCGGCTGGGCGCTGCTCATCACGGCGCTCCTTGTGGTGGAACTCGCGGAGATCACGCATTTCTTCACGCTCCCGGTCCAATCCGCGTTCACCGACCCGCTCGCCCTCGTGTTCGCCCTCGTCTTCACCACGATCCTCGCGCTCGTCGGCGCGGTGTTCATCGGGATGTACGCCTCGGCCCGGATCCTCAACCCCACCGGATTCACCCCGTTCGAGGAGGAGATGCTTCAGATGCGCTCCGACGTGCGGGAGCTGAAGGCGGCCGTCAACGAGCTGCACGCGGAGGGCGGGAAGGTCCCACCCTCGCCGCCGCAGGGGGAGGCGTGAAAGTTCGAGTCATCGACAACGGAGGCCAATGGACGCACCGGGAATGGCGGGTCCTCCGGGACCTCGGGGCGGACACGACCATCCTGCCGAACACGACCCCCGTCGCGGCCCTCGATGCCGACGCGATCGTCCTCTCGGGCGGGGCGTTGAGCCTCGAAGGGACCGAGTCGCCGCTCGGAGAGGTCGCCGGCTGGATCGACACGATCGACGTGCCCGTGCTCGGGATCTGCGTCGGTCACCAGTTCCTTGGTCGGCACTTTGGAGGACGCGTCGTGCGCGGCGACCCCGAATTCGGAGCGGTCGAACTGACGGTCGACCGGCCGGAACACCCGCTGTTCGCGGGCCTGCCGGACCATCTTCGGGCTTGGGCGAACCACAACGACCACGTCCTCGTCGCTCCCCCGGGCTGGGCGACGCTCGCCCACTCCCCCTCGTGCCCTGTCCAGGCCATGGCCCACCCGACCCGGCCCATCTGGGGCGTACAGTTCCACCCCGAGGTGGAACACACGGAGGGCGGGCGCGACATCTTCCGCCACTTCCTGGACCAGGTGCGTCGGTAGCACACGGGGCCGCACGGAATTATGTAGGGCCCTCCGCTCCCCGGCCGAGGGATCGTGGCTCGCCTGCATCGCGCGTCGGGAATTCGGGAGAAGGACCTGGTCGTCCGGGCCCGCGCCCTGCGCGAGTCGGTCGACCCGTTGCTTCCCCGCCTCTCCGGAGACGCGCCCAAGGACCGGTTCGACCGTCTGCGGGCGGACCTCGAAGAGATCCGGGCGGAGCGCGACGACGTCGACCGCCTCGAAAAGCTCGCGAAACGGGGCGACTCCCTGCCCCGAGCCTACGCCGGGCTGCTCCGGTACTATCTCGAACCGAAGAACCCGACCGTGGTGAGTTTCCCGCTCCCGGGCGGCGAGGTTTCCTATGCGGCCCTGTCGCGCGGGAGCCGGGAGGCCGAGGTCGCTGTTCAGCAGTCCGACGACCCCGCTCGGGTGATGCTCGCGTACGTCGAGTGGGCCCGCAAAGGGCTCCACTTCTTCGCGACCCGGCGCGTACTCTGGTGTACGGGCCGCTCCGCGGAACCTCCCGCGGAGTTCGTCAATGAGAAGATCTCGGACCTCCCGTACCGTCTCGTTCCCGACCCGGCGGGGCATCGCCTCGTCTGCATCCATCTCTCGGCGGGCGAGCCCCGCATGTACCTCGAGGTCGACTGGCCCGGAGCCCACCGGTCGTTCCGGGTCTGCCGTCGGTGCGCGAAGGACGACCGCCACCTGCTCTCCCACCTCTCCGAGGGCGCCGCGAGCCCGGACCCGACTGAGGCGTTCCCGATCGACGCCCGACTGAACGTCCGGTGCGAGGGGGGTCCCGAGTGCGTCCACGCGCGGGTCCCGCAGCTGCCGAAGCGACTGCGTCAGAACTACGAGTACGGGAAACTGTCGGACGCGGCGCTCCTGGACGCCTACCGGGACGAGGTCCGCCCTGCGATCGAAGCGACCCGGCGGACCACCTTCGTCGCCGGTGGGGTGTGCTACGGCAGCCGGCTGCCCGCGTTCCTGGATGCCCTGCACCCGACCCCCGTGGAGCGACGCGCGCTCGAGGGTGTCCTCGGCCAGGTCACCGGGTATTTCGAGATCGATGAGCCCGCCGCGAGCCGGGCCCTGGAACGGCTGTGGCCGCAGCACGCGGAGGAGATCCTCGCAGCGATCACCGACGACCAGGCGGAGGCCCGACGGGCCCTCCAGGAAGCGCGCGACGCTCCCGGCCGAATCGCGGAGATCCTGAAGCGGGCCCAGAAGCGAGGCGAGGAGCGCGAGGTGTTGGAGGCCTTGCCCCGCTACGACCGCCTGACGTCGGAGGCCGCCTGGGTCGACCGGATCGCTCGCACCTACCGTACCCAGCGCGAGGCCGGCGCTGAGCGGGGGATCCTCCAGACGCTCCCCCGGGAAGGGAAGGAACGGGGGATTGCGTTCGCCTTCCTACTTGCCTTCGGTCGCGCCTCGGCGCACGGTTGGCAATTCACCCCGACGGAACAGGAGTTCGGCCAATCCTTGATCGGGCCAGTGCGCGCGCTCCTCGAAGCCCCGGCGTCTGGCTACCACGACGCCTTGGACGCGCTCCTGCGGGCCGCCGGAGTGGCGGATTGGGGCTCTCGGGGAGAACCCCGACCCACCTGACCGCGCGCCGCACACCGTGCCGCCCGGGACAAAGAGCTTAGAACTCCTACAACGGTTATTTGGGGGAGGCAATGCCTCCGATGGCGGATCGGGACCGCCGAGCGGGAGCCGGGATACGAGTACCTCGTCTACGACCATCACGAACGCCCTCGTCGTCGCGGGCGACGAGGAGACGCGCGTGCTCCTGCGCGGCCTGTTGCGCCTGCATCACTGCCGGGTGGACGGGGAAGCGGACGGGGTCACCCAGGCCCTCGAACTCCTGAACCACCATTCGCCGACCCTCCTCGTAGTGGACGTGAATCTGGCGGAGGGGAGCCCGCACCACCTCCTCCGCGAAGCCAAACGCCTCTTCCCTCAGTTGCGTACGATCCTGGTCGCGCCGGCCTCCCGTCCCCCCCCGGTCGACGCGTCCACTCCCACTCCCGACGTCGTTCTCCTGCGACCCTTCCGGATCCGACAGTTCGCGGAGGCGCTCCGTCCGCCCGCCCCGGGAGCGAGCCCCTAGCGTCGGTCGATCCGGAAGCGTTCGAGCGCCGCCGCTTCCTCGAAATGGAGGTCGGCCGGGACCACGATCGCCTGGAGAGGCTCCCCGAAATCCAGCTCCGCGAGCCGCTCCACCGGTCCGAACCAGCCCGCCGCGTCGTCGCGCCCAACCCGCGCCACGACCGCCACCGGCAGGCCGTCGGCGAATACGACGCCCTCGGGGTCCCGCTCCCGGAGGATCCGCAGGGCCTCCGACGCGCGCAGGAAGCGTCCCTCCTCCGGGCGGAGGTCCAACAGGACGAGGGTGTGGAGTCCGGAGGAGCGGTTGGCGCCGACTTGCTCGACCGGCGATCGAGGAGCGAAGCCGGGCGAGGGGAACGGCACGGAAACGGTTCGCCCGAACCGATAGTGCATCAGGCCGAGGAAGCTCGCGGCCGCCGTGAGTATGCTCGCGTTGGGATAGTACGTCCAGGTGTGTCCGTGGGCTTCCGCTGCGAGGCGCAGCGCGACGTGGGTGGTCGCGGCGAACGGGTCCCCGACGACCAGGAGGGAGACCCGGGAATGGGCGGCGAGCGCCTCGAGGAGCGGGCGTTCCGACTCGAGGAGCGGGCGGTCGAGGAGCTCGACCGGTCGCCCGATCTCCTTCGCCAGACGCTCGAGGGTGCCGGGGGGAGCCACGGCCGTGTACTCTTCGGCGAAGACGCGGTCGGCCGCGCGGAGAACGTCCATCTGGCGCGGGGAGAGGCCGCGCTCATCGCCCAGTCCGAGGCCTACGAACGCGAGCTCGCCCATCGCCCCCTCGGGCTCAGACCCGGATGGCGACGACGGGGCAGGGGGCCCCCCGGAACAGCTCCTCCAGGAAGCGACGCGTGAGCCACGGGCCCGAGGCGCCCTCCTCCTCGCCTACCACGAGCAGGAGCCCGTACCGTTCCCGCTGGGCCGCCTGGAGGAGCAGGTCGGGGAGCCGACGTCGTCGGCCCAGCATCGCTTCCGGGAAGGAGGATCTCTTGTGAATGATCGGGACGCCCCGCGGGCTCTGTTCTTCCCGCGGGTTCGCGTCGGCCCCTTCGCTCCCCCGGGACCCGAGGTCGAGCGTGATGACCGGAACGCCGCCCCGCCGGATCGAGATCTCCTCCGCGACTCGGAGCGCCTTCGGGGTCGCCGAGGGCTGCAGGGTCGGGACGAGTACGCGGGGGATGTGGTCGGCCGCGAGCGCGAGCCGGTTCACGATGAGGACGTCCGCGCTCGCGTGATGGAGGATGCCGCTCGCGGTGTGCCCGACGAACGGGTTGTGGCTCCGTCGGTTCCCCTGCAGGGTGAGCACGATCGCCTCCACGCCCTCGTTCTCGGCGCACTCGAGGATCTCCGCCGGCACGTCGGTCGCGGCGCGGACCTCGGGCTCGACTTTCACGTCGAGCGCGGCACCCGCCTCGTGCGCGGGGATGACGATGTTCACGCTGGCCCGCCACTCCCGGGCGACCTCGGGGAGCGTCGTCGTCGGGATGATGTGGAGGATCCGGATCTCGCCGTCCGTGTCGAGCAGGCTCGACGCGAACCGGATCATCGGTTCGACCTCGCTCGGTTCCTTGACGGGGACGAGGATGCGCTTGTACACGGGTCACCGTCCTTCGAGCGGCAAGAGCGCGAGGTCGAGACGGAGCACGTCGACGTACGCGACGCCGACGTACGGGAGGATCGACGTCTGGATGTGCGCGTTCACGAACGACGTCAGGAACGAGATCGAGAGGTTCGACGCCTCGCTGACCCGCGGGATCTGGACCAGGATCGATTCCGGCGTCAGGTCCGGGTCGATCGAGGAGGCCGACGGGCCCACGAACCAAAACGGAATGGAGGCGTTCACGGTAAAGTTCCCATACTCCCGCGTGTAGTTGAGCGTCTCGTTCAATAGCTGTGCGAGCGCCGGATCGGTCGGACCCGGGGGCGTGTCCGCCCCGAGCGTGGTGTTGTAGTCCGTGAGCGACGGACGCGACCAGAACAGGTACGGAGCGCTCGTGTTCTGGGCGATGAGGGCGGAGCCGGCGACGGTACCGTTCGGATAATGGAGCAGGGAGCCGTTCGCGGTCTCGGGCTCCAGCACCTGGGCGACAGCGGTCACGAACGCAGGGTAGGCAAATCCGGAGACGAGGAGGGTCAGCACGAGCAGGAGCGCGGTCGCCCGAAGGTGGGTGGCGAGGCTGTGGGCTCGGGGGACCCGACGCCGTCCGACCGCTCCGGTGGACGGTGGAGCGGCGGTCGAGACGACGGGGGGGTTCAGGGGCGTCGGTCCCCCTTCCGAACCGGGGGCGGGGATCGGGAGGGGGATCTCGGGAGGCGTCTCCGGGAGCGCCTCCGAGGGCGTCGCGGGAGTACCGCTCATTGGCCACCGAGGGGGAGAAGGTGCGCGACGAACGTCCCGAGGGACAGGAAGAAGGGGGTTCCGCCAAGGAAGGCGAGCAGGAGGTAGATCAGTTTGATCCCCACGAAGGCGCTTACGAGTCCGCCGATCCCGTAGAGCATGAGGTTCCTCCGCAAGAGGTCGATCGCGCTCCGGGGACGGAAGGGCACCCCGGCGAGCGCGAGCGGGATGAGGAAGGGGATGATGACGGCGTTGAACAGGAGAGCGGAGAGCACGGCCAGCTGGGGATTCGAGAGTCCCATGATGTTGAGGAACGCGATCCCGGGCAGGGCGCCCGAACCGGCGGCGATGAAGAGCGCCGGGATGATCGCAAAGTACTTCGCGACGTCGTTCGTGATCGAGAAGGTCGTGAGCGCCCCCCGCGTGATGAGGAGCTGTTTGCCGATCGAGACGATCTCGATGAGCTTGGTCGGGTCGTTGTCGAGGTCCACCATGTTCCCCGCTTCCTTCGCGGCGCTGGTGCCACTGTTCATCGAGAGTCCGACATCCGCGCGGGCGAGCGCCGGAGCGTCGTTCGTCCCGTCCCCGGTCATCGCCACCAGGTGACCTTGCGCCTTCTCGCGCTGAATGAGCAACAGTTTGGTCTCCGGCTTCGCCTCCGCCATGAACTCGTCCACCCCGCTCTCCCGCGCGATCGCGGCCGCGGTGAGCCGGTTGTCGCCCGTGCACATGATCGTGCGGATCCCCATCGTCTTCAACTCGCGAAGGCGGTCCTTGATGCCGGGCTTCACCACGTCCTTGAGGAGGACGAGACCGAGGACGCGCTTGCTGACCGTGATGGCGAGCGGCGTCATCCCCTGGCGGGACGCGTCGTCCGCCGCCGATTGGAGGGTGGGGGGGATCGCTCCCACGTACGCCTCGATGGCCTTCACCGAGCCCTTGTAGTACTCGGTACCGTCCGCGAGCACGATCCCGCTCATCCGGCGTTCCGCCGTGAACGGGAGGACCTTGTACGTCCCCGCGTCGAGACGGCGGACGGGCGCGTTCCGCCGGGCCGCGAGCCGGACGATCGAGCGGCCCTCGGGTGTATCGTCCACCGCCGCCGAGAGCAAGGCAGAGCCGAGCAATTCCGGCATTGGGACGTCCGGCGCCGCCACGAACTGGACGGCGAGCCGGTTCCCGATCGTGATGGTGCCGGTCTTGTCGAGGATGAGGACATCGAGGTCACCGGCAGCCTCGACCGCCTTGCCGGACTTCGCGATGACGTTCGCCTTGGCCACCCGGTTGATCCCCGAGATCCCGATCGCGGGCAGGAGCGCCCCGATCGTGGTGGGCATGAGACAGACGAACAGCGATACGATGGTCGCGATGTCGATCGCGACGATGTCGGTGAAGTTCGCGAGGAAGATGAACGTCACCACGACCGTGAACAGGGCGATCGTGAACGCGTAGAGCAGGACGCCGAGCGCGAGCTCGTTGGGCGTCGGCTCCCGGCCCTGTCCCTCGACCAGTCGGATCAAACGGTCGAGGAACGATTCCCCCCGGATCGCGCTGACCCGCACCCGTACCGTCCCCTGGATGACCCGCGCCCCGCCCAGGACGCTCGTCTTGTCGCCGCCACTCTCGCGGGTGACCGGCTCCGATTCTCCCGTCATCATCGACTCGTCGATGATCGCGATCCCGTGGATCACGTCGCCGTCGATCGGGACCGGTTCCCCCGCCCGGATCTCCATCGTGTCGCCGATCCGCAGTACGTCCGACGCGACCCACCGTTCGGACCCGTCCGGCAGGATCTGCCGGGCCCGGATCCCGCTGCGGATCTCCCGGAGGCTATCCGCCTGGGCCCGTCCCTGGGCTTCGGCGATGGCCTGCGAGACGTTGGCGAACCAGAGGGTGAGGAACAAGATGATCGTGACCGACAGGTAGTACGTGGGGTGGTACGTGTGGGCCACGTCCGGAAAGATCGAGGGTACGAGGGTAAGGACGACCAAGAGGAGGAACAGGACGTAGACGCAGAACATCACGGGGTGGCGGTACTGGTGTTTGGGATGGAACATCCGGAACGAATCCGCCAGCACCCGGCGGGCCGACGTATGCGGCGTCCGGCGCACGGAGACCCGGGCCCCCGGGGACGGAAGGTCGACCGCCGCCATCCTACGCTCCTCCGACGATCTGGGCCAGCGGGCCCATCGCGAGGACGGGGAGGAAGAGGAGGGCCGAGGTGATGATCAGGAAGAGCGTGAGGTAGATCGTGAACGTCCCGCTCGCCGTTCGGAGCGTGCCGGTGCTGGGCGGGAGGGCCTCCTGCTTGGAGAACAGGTCCCCGACCTTCAACATCGCCCAGATCGGGACGAACCGGCCGATCAGCATCACGAGCGCCCCCGTGACGTTGAAGAACGGAGTCGTGTCGTTGAACGCCGAGGTCGAAAGGGCGCTGCCGTTGTTGGCCGACTCGGACGTGAACTCGTAGAGGACGGACGTGAAATTGTGGGCGGTGGCCGGCAGCGTGGCCCCGTCGATCTGGACGTACCCGCCCGCGACCGCCACGACGAACGGAAGGAGAATGGTCGCCGGATGGATGAGGAGGGCGAGGGCGGCCCACTTGATGTGCGCCGTCTCGATCTTCTTCCCGAGGTATTCGGGGGTGCGGCCGACCATGAGGCCGCCGACGAAGATGGCGAGGACCGCGAACATGAGGAGCATGGCAAATCCGGTCCCCTCGCCCCCGGGGGTGCTCTGGGTGAACATCCCGAACAGGAGCACCATCTGGCTGACGGGTGAGATCGACCCGATCGCCATGTTGTTCGCGCCGACGTTCCCGTAGACGCTGACCACCTGGAAGAGGGACGCCTCGGGCAGGCTGAACCTCGTCTCCTGACCGACCGGGTAGCCGTTCGTCTGCGGTCCCAGGCCGGAGACGCTCGCGAGCGCCGGGTTGTTCACAGCCTGGAACGCGACGAACAGGCCGAAAGCGATGACGAGGACGATGAGGACCGTGCCCACGAACGGCCACGCTTCCCCCCGGCGCCGGATGATCTGGGCGAAGGCGAAGGGGGCCGCGAAGGGGATGAGGAGCATGATGAAGATCGCAAACAGGTCGGAAACCGCGGAGGGGTTGGCGAGGGGCGAGGCCATGTTGGCGGAGTACCAACCGCCCCCGTTCGTCCCCAGAAGGGTGATGGCGTTGTAGCTGGCGACCGGACCGAGGTAGATCGTCTGGGTACCCCCGGTCAGCGGGTGGGCGACGACGGTCGCGGTCCAGGTCTCGGGGACTCCGAGGAGGACGAAGACGAGCGCGCCGACCACCGAAATGGGGAGGAGGACCCGGACGATCGTCCGGACGATGTCGACGTAGAAGTTCCCGATCGTCCCGTCCTTCCGGACGAACCCTCGGATCATGGCCGCCATGACGGCCAGACCGGTTGCCGCCGAGAGGAAGAGGGCGAGTTGCCATGCGAGGACGATCGATCCGAAGCTGATCTGGGACTCGTTGGTGAAGTGGGTGAAATCCGTGTTCGTGGTAAAGCTCGCCGCCGAGTGGAACGCGAGGTCCCAGCTCATGTTCGGGACCAGGGTCGGGTTGAGGGGGAGATTGGCCTGGTCGAAGAAGAAGAAGAATAGGAACAACAACATCCCGCCATTGACGAGCAGGAGGGCGAGCATGTACTCCCGGGCGGGCATCGAGCGCCGCGGGGACGTGCCCAGGATGCGGTAGATCCCCGATTCGATGCGGGTCAGGACGGCATCCCCCGGGAGCGGCCGATCCATGTAGACCCGACCGAGGTAGGCCCCGAACCAGGGGGCGATGGCGAGCGCGAGCCCGAGCAGGACGACTACGTCCCAGAAGGACTGGAGCTCGAGTGCCACCCCGGACTCCTCAGAACTCTTCGGGGTGGACCATCGCGTATACGAGGTAGAAGGTCAGCGCCAGGCAGACCAACGTCAGCACGGTGAGACCGAAGTTCTGGGCGACCCAACCCAAGGGGTCCATCGATTCCTGGGGCGTTGGACCCGGACCCGACTATTTAGCCGCAATTCCCGAGATGCACCGTCGCACGGATTTTCCGAACGTTTATACGGGAGCCCTTCTCGCCCGTCGCGGCTTCTTCGGCGGGTTTGCGTCGGGGGGTTCGGCCACCCCGGTCTCGGCCGCGCGCCGCGTCCGGGACTCGGAGGAGAGGCGCCGGACGATCCGCCGCATCGCGCGTTCCCGGCGCACCTCCGCCGCCTGGTACCGGACGTCCCGGGTCTCTCGCGTCAGCAGCACGGCCACTCGGCCGAGCGAACTACGGCCCGTTCGTCCGCGTCGCTGGATCGCCCGGATCTCGCTCGGGACCGACTCGAAGAAGACCACGAGGTCCACGTCCGGGATGTCCAGCCCCTCTTCGGCCACGCTGCTCGCGACCAGGACCGGGAACTGGCCACCGCGGAATCCTGTCAGGATGCGGGCCTGTTCCTTCTGGTTCATTCCCTTGTCGTCCTTGTCCCGGGTCGCTTGCCCCACGAATCGGGCCGCGGCCCAACCGTTCTTGTCGAGAACGTCCAGGATCGATTGGATCGTGTCCCGGTATTGGGCGAAGACGAGGATGCGGACGGGTCGGTCCCGCGCGCCCGCAAGCGTGTCCCGCACGAGGTCGACCAACGCGTCCAGCTTCGGATGGGAGGACTCCTTGGTGGTCCGGAGGAAATCGGCGGCCACGGTCCGGGCGCTCGCCACCTCGGGCAACTTCAGGAAGGCGAGGTCCCCCCGGGACGGTTTCTCCTTCGCGGCGACCCGTTCGAGGTACTGGAGGAAGGGCGACACCCCCTGGGTCTCGAGCCGTTCCTCGGCGTGGTGCAGGTGAAGGAGCAGGAGCTGGTGAAAGAGCGGCCCGAACTTGCGCACCATCGGGCCCGGTCGGGCGAAGATCTCGCTCCGAAGCGCGATGAGGTCCTTCACCGAGACCGAGTCGATCGGCTTTTTCCGGAGATATCCCATTTTTTGCAACTTGCGCCCGGTGGCGTGAGCCGCCGCCTGGAGCTCGGTTCGGATCGTCTCGGCGACCGGGGCGAGGTCGACCCAGACGTAGTCGACGTCGACCGGTTGAACGTACTCCGCTACCCCCGGGTCCTCCCGGCTCCGGGCCTCGATCCGGTTCACCCCGAGGGCGGCCACCACCTCTTCGATGTGCTCGTCCCGGCCCCCCGGCGAAGCGGTCAGGGCCAGGACGTGGCCGCCCGGTGGGCGTTCGGCCCGGTACCGTTCCGCGATCGGGACGTAGACGTACTTCCCCACGGCGTGGTGGGCCTCATCGAAGACGACGAGCGCGACCTCCTTCAGGTCATACCGGCTCGCGACCAGGTCGTTCAGCACGATCTCGGGGGTCGCGAACACGAGGTCCGCATCCGCCCAACTTCCCTCGCGGACTGGTCGACGCACGGACCCCGTGAACCGGGCCGTGCGCAGCGGGATGAGCCACTGGCGGAACGAGTCCGAATGCTGCTGGACGAGGGGCCGGGTCGGCGCGAGCACCAAGACCTTGGCATCCTGACGACGCAGGACCTCGGCCGCGATCAGGGCGGCGATGACGGTCTTGCCGAGTCCGGTGGGGAGGACGACGAGCAGGTCATCCTCGAGACCGACCCGTGCGAGGTCAATCTGGAAGGGCAGCGCCCGTATGATCCCGGGGCGCAGGTACGGATGCTGGACCAGCCCGTCGACGACCTGCCAGATACCGGGGAGCGCATCCGGATGGGGCCGCGTGACCGGTCGCGGTTCGGGCGAGGGGGCCTCGCCGGGCGTACCGAAATCATCGAGCCGGCGCTGCGAACCCACGGGACCTCGACCCGGTAGTCCGCGTCGCGCATAGTCGCTTCTCCCCGGGCGGACGGAACGGTCGACTGCGTCGGGCTCGAGGTTCGATTCAGGAGCCCTCTCGGGTCAAGGACGTTCGACCCCCGAGATAGGGGCGGAGCACGTCCGGGATCGTGAGCGAGCCGTCGGGCTGCTGGTACTGTTCGAGGATGACCGCCAACCCGCGTGAGGTCGCGACCGCCGTGGAGTTGAGCGTGTGGGGGACGAGCTTCCCGGGCCGCCCGGCCTTACCGAGACGGATCCCGAGACGGCGCGACTGGTAGTCCGTGCAGTTGGAGCAGCTCACCACTTCCCGGAACGCTTGCTGGCGGGGGAACCAGGCCTCGATGTCGTACTTCTTCGCCGCGACCGTGCCGAGGTCTCCGGTGCACACGTTGACCACCCGGTAGGGCACGCGGAGCTGGCGGAACACCTCCTCGGCGTTGGCCCGCAACTCCTCCAAGATCGTCGGCGACTCTTCCGGTCGACAGAAGACGAACTGCTCCACCTTCTGGAACTGGTGGACCCGGAATATCCCCTTCTGGTCGACCCCGTGACCTCCGATCTCTTTTCGGAAGCAGGGGCTCACACCGGCAAGGCGGATGGGAAGACGGTCCTCGTCGAGGATCTCCCCGAGATAGAGGGCGGCGAGTGGATGCTCGCTCGTCGCGATGAGGTAGAGGTCCTCGTTCTCGATCTTGTACATCACGTTCTCGAAATCGGCGAGGTCGGTGACGCCCTCGTAAGGCGCGCGTCGCAGCATGTACGGCGGCGACACGGGCGTGAACCCGCGGCCAGCGAGGAGGTCGAGGGCGAATCGCTGCAGGGCCAGGTCGAGCAGGACCATTGAACCTAGAAGATAGTAGAACCCAGCCCCGCTCGCGCGGCGCCCACGGTCGAAGTCCGCCATGCCGAGCCCCTCGAGGACCTCGGCGTGCGACTTGCGGGACGCTCCGTCCGGGCTCGGCTCGCCCCACTTCGCAACGACCACGTTCTCGGAGTCGTCGACGCCGTAGGGAACCGAATCGTCCATCAGGTTGGGGAGGCGCCGCAGGAGGGCGTCCCGCCCGTGGAGCAGTTCGGTCTCCCGGGCCTCGACCTCGCGCAGTTCGTCTGGGATCCCCTTGGCTTCCGCGTCCAGTTCGGGGGCCGGAGTGCCCTTCGACCGGCTCTCCGCGATCTGGTGGCTCAACTCGTTGCGGCGCCGCCGGAGCAGGTCGGCCCCCTGGAGGCAAGCCCGCCACTCGGTGTCCTTCTGCCGGACCTCGTTCAACAGGTCGATGTAGACGGGCTTGCGGCGCCGGGCCAGGTTCGCCGTGACCGTAGCGGGGTCCTTTCGGATGAGGTCGAGGTCGATCACCAGGGGGCCGGAAGCCGACCCTATCCATATCTTTGTCCCGACCCCCTGGGCGGCCCTAGGCCCCGTCACGGGTCCGGCCGGCAAACTCCTATGTATCCGCGCGGGGGATGGGAGGCTCGGTAGGTCTCAGCTCATGGCGTCGCAGGTTCCGGAGTACGGGTTGTTCATCGGCGGAAAGTGGGTCAGCCCTCCCGGCGCCCAGCGATTCGAGACGGTCAATCCGGCCACGAAGGAGCCGCTAGCCTCGTTCGTTTCCGGGACCGCCGCCGATGTAGATCGGGCGGTCACCGCGGCCCACGGAGCCTTCCCCGCGTGGAAGGAGACGCCGGCTCCCAAGCGGGGGGACATCCTCCTCGCGGCTGCCCGAATCCTCACCGAGCGCAAGGCCGCGGTCGGGCGGGTCGTGACCCAGGAGATGGGGAAGGTCATCGGGGAAGGGCTTGGCGACGTCCAGGAATCGATCGACTTCATCGAGTACATGGCCGGCGAGGGTCGACGGCTGTTCGGGGAGACCGTCCCCTCCGAACTTCGCCGAAAGTTCTGCCTCACCGTCCGCCAACCGAAGGGAGTAGTCGCCTGCATCACCCCCTGGAATTTCCCCACCGCCATCCCGAACTGGAAGATCGCCGCGGCCCTGATCACGGGCAATACCATCGTCTTCAAGCCGGCCTCGAACACGGCGCTCTGCGCGACCGAGGTCGTCAAGGTCTACGAAGCGGCCGGGGTTCCGCCCGGCGTCCTCAACTTCGTCACGGGCAGCGGCGGGGTCGTCGGGACCGCCCTCGTCGAGGACCCCCGGATCCGGACCGTCTCGTTCACTGGCGGCGTGGAAGCGGGCCGCGATGTCTACGTGCGGGGGGCGAAACAGCTCAAGATGGTCCACCTCGAGCTCGGAGGAAAGAATCCGGTCCTCCTGATGGAGGACGCAGACCTTCCGCTCGCTCTCGAGGGCGTCCTCTTCGGGGCCTTCGGCACCTCCGGCCAGCGCTGCACGGCGACGAGCCGGCTGATCGTGCACGAGAAGGTGTACGACCAGTTCCTGACGATGCTCACGGAACGCCTCGCGCGCTTCTCCGTCGGGGACCCGCTCGACCCCAGGACCGGCATGGGACCCGTGGCCTCAGCGGACCAGGAGAAGAAGATCCTCGAGTACATCGAGATCGGCAAGAAGGAAGCCAAGCTCCGCTACGGGGGAACGAAACTGACCGGAGGGATCTACGACCGGGGCTACTTCGTCGCCCCCACGATCTTTGAGACCGAGCACGGTACGCGGATCTCCAAGGAGGAAATTTTCGGACCGGTCCTCTCGGTCATTCGCGTGCGCGACTACGACGAGGCGGTGCGGGTCGCGAACGACGTCACGTACGGACTTTCCTCCTCGCTCTACACGCGCGACGTCAATCGGGCGTTCCGGGCGATCGACGACCTCGAAGCCGGGATCACCTACATCAACGCCCCAACGATCGGCGCCGAGGTCCAACTTCCGTTCGGTGGCGTGAAGAATACCGGGAACGGCGGGCGCGAAGCCGGGTCCGTGGCGATCGACGAGTTCACCGAAATCAAGACGGTGTTCGTCGACTTCTCCGCGAAGCTCCAAAAGGCCCAGATCGATTCCGAGTAGGCGTCATGACCGGGTTCCGGGGTTCGGACGACAGCCTCGATCGCGAGATCGCTGCGATCGAGCGGATGGCCCGGACCCGCGTGCGCCGCGTCGCCTCCGAACTGAACGAGATCGAACGCGACCTCCGGGAATTGAAACGGGAACGGTCGCGGCGACGGACGACCGCTGTCGAGGAATCCGCCGGCCGAGTGACGGTGCGCGAGACCGCCTAGTCCGCGACGGACCGGTCTAGAACGGGCCGGTCCGGCCCGGGTTGTCGAAGTTGGTCAGCAGGAGCTGACCGCGAGAGTGTGGCCGGCCCACCGGTGCGATGAGCGGGTCCTCCTCGAGTGCCGGCATCGTGTCGGAGATGGGCACATCGACCAGGATCTCGCGGGTGCGCCCGCCGCGGCCACGGGAGACGATGGTCGCACGTATGAGGCCGAGCGATTCGAGCTCGCTGACGTAGTTGGAGATCGACCGCGCATGGAGGGGCTGCAGCCCGAGGCGCTCCGCGAGTCGGCGATAGGCGTCGTAGACCTCGCCGGTGAGCACGCCGTTCCGCCGCCGTTCGCACGCCTGCAGGATGGCGTAGAGGAGCACCTTGCAGTGCGGCGGAAGGGTCCGGCAGCAGTCGAGGATGATATCCTGCTCGAGACGGTTCTTCGCCTTGACGACGTGGTCAGGGGTGATCCGCTTCGCGCGATCGCGTTCGGCCATCTCGGCGGAGAGCCGGAGGAGCGCGAGTGCCCGGCGGGCGTCCCCGTTCTCGAGCGCAGCGTACGCGGCGCACCTCTCGACCACGCCGGGGTCGACGACGCCGTCCCGGAAGGCTTCCTTCGCCCGGTCGCGCAGGATGTCTTGGAGCTGCAGCGCGTCGTACGGGGGGAAGAGGATCTTCTCCTCGTTGAGCCGGCTGCGGACTCGGGCGTCCAAGTGGTTCGTGAACTTGAGGTCGTTCGAAATCCCGAGGAGGACCAGGCGGGCGAGCTCGAGCTCGGTGTTGATCTGGCTCAACGTGTAGAGGACCCCGTCCCCGCTCCGGGCGACGAGCCGGTCGATCTCGTCAAGGACGAGGATGACCGTGCCGCCGTTCAGGTCCATCAGGCGACGCATCGCGGCCTGCACCCGGTCGAGCGACCATCCGGTCGGGATGCGGTCGGACTCGTTCTTCGCGAAGGTGTTGGCGATCGTCTGAAGCAGGCTGTACGGCGTGTCGATGTTCCCACAATTGACGTAGACGAAGGCGATGTGGCTCGCGAGCTCGGTCCGCCGCTGGATGTCCTGCAAAACCTGGGAGACGACGGCGGTCTTCCCCGTACCGATCTTCCCGTAGAGTAGGAGGTTCGAGGGGACGTCACCGCGCAGCGCCGGCGCTAGGACCTCGGCCACCTGACGGATCTGCTGCTCCCGGTGCGGGAGCCGGTTCGGGATGTAGGAGTCGCGCAGGATCTCGCGGCTGGCGCGGAACAATTCGCTCTTCGTTTCGAGGATCGAGTCAAGGAACCCGGCCGCCGAGGTCGGAGGGGGCGGCGGATTCCCGAGCGCGGGAGCCGCGGACGGACCGGCCCCGGTCGGGCGCTCGTTGACCGACGTGGTGGTCGTGCCGGGTGCAGTTCCGGCCGTGAACCGGCCCGCATCGTCGCCCGGTCGATCTTCAGAAACAGGTGTCAACGTCGAAGCCTGCCCGGCCCTCGGGCGGAGTTCGCAGGTTCGCGAGCCATATCTACCTTTTGTCGGTCGACGGCCGAACCCGACGTTTTCTGTCGATAACGGACGCGTCGGCTGAGTTCTGCCGCGCTTCGCGACTCGGCCGGCTCCGACCCAACCGATTTGAAGGAGCATCGTGTCCGCACCCGGGATGTCCGGGTACGGTGAAGCGCACTCCCGCCCCTCGCACGGCCACGAGCGGAGCCCCATTTCGGTGGGCTGGGTCATTTTGTCGGCCACCCTGATCGGCCTCGGGCTGCTCCTGATGGCCTACTTCCTGCTGACGTTCAACCTCCTCCTCCTGGTCGGGATCGCGCCCTGCGTCGCCGGCGGACTGATGTTGTTCGACCGACGGGCCGGATTCGACTCCGCGTAACCGACAGGACTCGGCATGGAGTCGGCACCCGGGTCCGTCGGACCCCTCGTGGTGAAACTCGGCGGAAGCGTCATCACCCGGAAGCGGGAAGCCGAGCGGGTGCGCCCGAAGATCCTCCGCCGTCTCTCCGAGGAGGTGAGTTCGGTCGCCGACACGCCGATGGTGCTCCTGCACGGCGCAGGCTCGTTCGGGCACCCGGGAGCCCGCAAGTTCGGCCTCGCTCGGCCTCCAGAACCGGAAGGCTCCCCCGCCCGAAGGAGCCGGGGGGCCGCGATCGTTTCGGCCGAGGTCCGGCGGCTCCACCTCCTCGTCCTCCGCGAGCTCGTCCGTGCGGGCGCCGCTCCCTGGTCGATTCCGGTGGCAAACCACGCCCGCAATCGCGAGGGCCGGTTGGTTTCGATCGACCTCGCCCCGTTCCGGGCCGCCCTCGAACGCAGCGTGATCCCCGTCTCGTTTGGGGACGTCGTTCCGGACGACGCGTGGGGCTGGTCGATCCTCAGCGCGGACACGATCGCGGTCGAGCTAGCCCGGGAGCTCCCGGCCCGCCGGGTCGTTTTCGTCAGCGACGTGCCCGGGATCCTCCGCGCCCGGACGGGCGGAAAGCCCTCGGTGTTCGAGGACGTGTCCGATGCGGTCGTCGAAGGACTTCGTCGGGTCGGGTCCGGTCCCGATGTGACCGGTGGGATCCGGGGCAAAGCGGAAGCCATGCGGGCGATCGCCGCCACCGGCGTGGACGCAGGTCTTATTAGCGGACTCAAGGATGGAGAACTCTCGCGGGCGCTGCGGGGGGAATTCGTCTACGGGAGCTGGGCCCACGCACGACCCCCCGGTCCCTCCGGACGCGGCGGGAATTGACCTCAGCCATCGCAAAGCCGAACACGTCAAGGTCGTCCTCGGCCAGAAGGTCGACGGTCGGTACCGGTACTGGGACGACATCCAGCTCGTCCACCAGGCCCTCCCCAATATCGACTTCGAGGAGGTGGACACCTCCACGACCCTTCTGGGCCACGCCCTCGCCGCTCCGATCGTCATCACCGGTATGACGGGGGGTTTCCCGGACGCGGTGAAGATCAACGAAAACCTTGCCCGTGCGGCCTCCGAGGTCGGGATCGCGATGGGAGTCGGCAGCGAGCGGGCGGCCATCCTCAAGGGACAGTACCCGGAAAGTTACTCCTGCGTGGCCCGGTACCCGGTCCCGCTAAGGTTCGCGAACATCGGCGCGCCCCAGGTCATCCCGCAGCACCCGGGCGAAGCGGTCGTGGGAGCCCCCGAAGTCCGTGCGGCCATGGACCTCATCCACGCCGACGTGCTCGCCATCCACCTCAATTTCCTCCAAGAGATGGTGCAGCCGGGCGGCGACCGGAAGGCGAAGGGAGTCCTCGACCGGATCGGCGCGCTCGCCGAGGAGTTCCCGGTGCTCGTGAAGGAAACGGGGGCCGGCATCTCCCGCTCCGTCGCAGAGCAACTCCGCGACCGCAAGGTCCGAGGGTTCGACGTGAGCGGGACGGGCGGCACGTCGTTCGCGGCCGTCGAGCACTATCGTGCGGTGGAGCAGGGAGCCGACCGCGAGGCCCGCGTCGGAAAGACGTTCTGGGATTGGGGCATCCCCTCGCCGGTCTCCGTAGTGGACCTGGTCCCCCTCGGGTTGCCCGTGATCGCGAGCGGGGGGATCCGCTCGGGCCTCGATGTCGCGCGCGCGATCGCCCTCGGGGCGAGCGCGGCCGGGACGGCGGGGGGGGTCCTGCGGGCCGCCGCGACCGGCTACGCGGAGACCCGCCGGGAGCTCGACCACCTGGTGCATGAACTGAAGGTCGCGATGTTCCTCACTGGGTCGCGGACGCTGGACGAGCTCCAGCGGGCCCCGTACGTCGTGACGGGGGAGAGTCGGCAGTGGTTGCATCACTGACCCCGCGGGCCCCCACGCCCGACGAGATCCATCGCACCAAGCTCGAGCGGGTCCGGGTAAAGGGTGGCGGTCGACTCCCGACCAACGTCGATTGGGTACGCTCCCTGCCTCCCGAGGAGGCCGCGGAATTCTCCCGCTCGGTCCTCCGGAAGCCGTCCCGAAGCCTCTCGGGTGTCGCGATCGTGGCGGTCATGACGGCCCCGGCGCGGTGTCCGCACGGGCGTTGCACCTACTGCCCCGGAGGGGTCGAGAACGCGAGCCCCCAGAGTTACACGGGTGAGGAGCCGAGTGCGCTGCGCGGGGCCCAGTTCCATTACGACTCGGAAGCGATCACGACGAACCGGATCACGACCCTCGAAGCCGCCGGACATCCGACCAGCAAGGTCGAGGCGATCGTGATGGGCGGAACGTTTCCAGCCCGACCCCGGACGTTTCAGGAGGGGGTCCTGCGCGGCATCTACGACGGGCTGAACGGCTGTCGGTCGGGCTCCCTATCGGACGCGGTCGAGCGCAACGAGCGCGCGGAGCACCGCATGGTCGGTCTCACGGTCGAAACCCGACCCGACTGGTGCGACGGGCGAGTGCTCCCCTTCCTGCTCGAGGCCGGGGTCACGCGCGTCGAGGTCGGCGTGGAGTGCCTCCGGGACGATGTCCTCGAAGCCGTGGGCCGGGCGCACGGGGTGGGGGACGTCGCGCGGGCGAGCCGGGAGACCCGGGATCGGGGGTTGAAGGTCGGTTACCACCTCATGATCGGACTGCCCGGGATGACGCCGGAGCTCGACCTTGCGGATTTCTCCCGGATCTTCGATAGTCCCGACTTTCGGCCCGACTTCCTGAAGATCTACCCGACGCTGGTCCTGCCAGGAACGCCTCTCTACGCCGATTGGAAGTCCGGCGCGTACGTCCCGTACGATACGGAGACCGCGGTCCGAGTCCTCGCGGGAATGAAGCGAGCCGTCCCTCCGTGGGTTCGGATCCACCGGATCCAGCGGGATATCCCGTCCCGTCTGATCGCGGCCGGGGTTCGGACGAGTAACGTTCGGGAACTCGCGATGGCCCGACTCCGCGACGAGGGACTCCACTGCCGTTGCCTTCGATGCCGCGAAGCGGGACGGCGCTCCTCCCCTCCCCCCGAGGAGTTTCGCCCCATGGAACATAGCTACCTTGCGTCGGGAGGACGGGAGGTGTTCCTCTCCTGGGAGGCCCCCGAGACCGACACCATCGTCGGATACCTCCGTCTCCGGTTCCCGTCGGGGACGACCGAGGGAGCTCTCGATGCGCCCGTGATCCGGGAGCTCAAGGTGCTCGGCCGGGAGGTCCCCGTCGGCGGGACCAGCGAGGACGCTGGCCAGTACCAGCATCGGGGGTTCGGGCGCTCTCTGCTCGAGCGCGCCGAGGAGCGAGTGCACTCGACCGGGTTCGATCGAATCTACGTCACGAGCGCCGTCGGCACTCGGGAATACTACCGGGCCCGCGGGTACGAGCGCTCGGGCCCGTACATGGTGAAGCGGCTGACCCGCCCTGCCTCCTAGCCACCCCGGCAAAGCCTTTTGGCCCTCCCGGCACGAGTAGGGGGTGATGCGAACGCGGCTTGCCGTTGATGCCCCGCCGCCTCCCCCGCTCCGTTCGCGATGCCGGTGCGGACATTTGCCCACCCACCACATGGCCGTCGCACCGATCGGTACTTCCGGAAACTACCGGCTCGAACCCACCGCCCCGTGCGCCATCTGCGGGGAGGGAATCTGCCGGAAGTACTCCCCCGGCGAATCCTAGGCGCGCCCAGCCCCTACCCGTAGGCGGTCTTGATCAGGTAGTCCTTCAGACGGTGGAGCCGGTCGTCCCAGAGATGGAAGTGCCAGGAGCGCGCGTCCTGCCATGCCTCCCCGCTCTCCCAACCCACGTGCTCGAGCGTCACGTCGATCCCCTCGGGCGACTCCTGGAGGCGGACGTAGACGTGGGTCTTCGGGAGCGGGTCGTTCATCAACGACGCGAACTCGGGAGGCCCCTCCCAACTGAAATCGATGTCGAGGTCCGGCGTGATCTGGAGAACCTCTCCGTGGCTCTCGAACGCGACCGGGGCGGTCCATCCTAGGCGATACTCTCCGCCTTTCTTCGCCTCGATCGTAGCCGAATCGGAGAGCCACCCCGTCACGTGGGCCGGGTCGGTGAACCCGGAAAAGATCATGGCCATGGGGAGCGGGATACAGACCTGGATCAGGATCGGGTCAAGCTCCTCGTCCACGAGGCCCGCTCTCGTGCCTTCACCTAAAGGTTTTCGGTGGCGCGACCGTCCGCTCGGGGGCGGTTCGCGCGAAGCCCGCCCGCGGGGCCGCAGGCCGCTCGCCCCACCCTAGTCTCATATAGCGAGAAGCATGGTCGGCCAACGTCTGGGACTGTGGGGTAGCTTGGTCCATCCTTCGGGGTTCGGGACTCCGAGACGCCAGTTCAAATCTGGCCAGTCCCACTGCCAAGCGCGGCTCGGCCGAGGCGGACGGACGGTCGCGCCGCCTCGAGCCTAAAGGGTCTCGACGAGCTTGCGGACCTCGACCCCACCGGCGGTCAGGACCGGCCCTCCGTGGTAGCTGAGGAGCGAATCCACCGAGAGCTGGCTCATCCGGCGAGCCGAGATCTGGGCGGTCGGGACGTGGTGGGAGTATTCGGGTGGGGTCAGGTCGAGGTGTCCTCCGCTTCCGAAGAACAGGTCCCCCGAGAACAGGAGCTTCCGTTCGGCCTGGTAATAGGCGGTGTGGCCCGGGGTGTGCCCAGGGGTGTGGTACGCAATGAGACCACCCGCGGCATCGAGCGAATCCCCGTCTTTCAAGGTCTCATCGACGTGGAACGGCTCGGCGGGAGGCGAGCCCGGGCCATCGTACTTCGGTTTCTCGGCGATGTAGGCGGCCTCGATCCAGTGAGCGAACGTCCGGGCCCCTGTCACCTTTGCGAGGTGCTTCAGCGACCCCGTGTGGTCCCGGTGGAGGTGCGTGATGAGGATCTTCTTGATCGCGCGCGGCTCGACATGGATCTTGGCCAGGTACGCTGTGACCTTCTCGTGCGCACCGGGAAGGCCGGTGTCGATGAGCGTCCAAGTCGCTCCCTGGTCCTTCACCAGGTAGACGTGGGTCGTGAACTCGGGGCTCGGGTCGATCCCGTCGATCAGATGTACGCCCGGCAAAATTTCTGCCATGTTCGTGCTCAGCCCTATCCGTTCGAGCCATAAATTCCATTCGGGACCGGCCCGGAACCCGCCGGCTTGAAGGGGTGCGGAGGCGTGTCACTCTCTCGACAGTTCGAGCAGAGCGCTCTTATATCGGGACAACGACGGTAGGACGATGTCGCGCCGTGCGTTGATCTTGGCTGTCGTCGTATTGCTGATCGCTTCGTCCCTGGCCGTACTCGGCTCGTCGCAGGTCCGGGCGACCGCGCCGTCCGCCAGCCCTTCGTTCGGTTCCCCGCATCCCGCGGTGACGGAGATTCTTCTGTATACCAGCAGCGGGGAGTGCACGTACTGCAACCTCACGAACTACGCCAGCGGCGGGTCCGGAGAGGACGGGCTCGGCGGGAATACCCTCTACTTCTATGGCTATGACTTCGCGGCCGATCACTCGGTCAACTTCACGGTCACCGACCCCAACGCCAGCCGCGACGGCGTGGGCCAGCCCGCTTGGACCGTCAACCTCCCGGTCAACCAGACGACCTTCGAATTCAATTCCGTGGCCGCCGGCCTCTCCTTCACCTTCCCCTCCTCCCTCAAGATCGGGGGCGGCTGGAACGTCTCGGTCTCCGCTCCGCTCGGCGGCAACGTGAGCTACCCGATCTGGGTGAGCACGTACTACGTCAACTACTGGGGCTCCCCCGAACCATACACGGTCGTCCTCCCCGGTGAGACCGTCACCACCGCGTACGAGTCCTACTCGGTCGTGAACGGCGCGCCGGATTCCGATATCACGAACGTCTCCTACAACGGCCACTACACCGGCGCGAACGACAGTTACCTGAACCTCTTCGCGGGAGGCAGCGTCACGCAACCGGCCACAGCGTTCGGAAGCTACACCTGGACCGTCCCGGCCAACGCGACCTTCGACACCTACGTCGAACTGAACGTCTGGGTCTCCATCTACGTGGGCACGCATCAGGCCGAAAATGAGTCGTACGGAATCTACTACCAAGTCGGTACGCTCTACATTGGCGCCTTTACGATGGAGGCGAATTCGGGACAGGTCTGCCCCAACTACTACGAATACTACTACAACTCCGGATCCCTCGTCCAGGCGTGCGCGATCGTCGGTGCCTACGGAGGCGAGGACCAGTTCACCCCCGTCGCCGGCCTCACCGTCGATATCGGTTTCTGGAACGGGGTCACGCACGTGACGCCGCCCGGGGACGTGCCGACTTCGCTCGTGAGCAACAGTTCGGGAGAGGTCTCCTTCTCGTTCCTGGCCAACAGCACCCAATTTAGCTCGTACTACCAGTATCCGTTCTACAATGCGGTCAACCTGACCGTCACGAACCCGGGGGCGACGCCGTCGGGACCACCGTTCGCGGAAGTCTGGGACAACGCATCGTTCTACATGGAACCGTCGGCCGCCTCCGCGGGAATCACGGTAAGCCTGAACCAGCTCTCGTACTTCCCCGGGCAGACCATCACGGCGACATGGACAGTCGCCTCGACCAACTCCGAGCAAACCGGACCGATCTACGCGAACTCCTGGTACCTCGAGTCTACCGACTACAATTACCTCGGTCAGGGCACGATCTCGAGCACCGCCACGACGGGAACGCTACCGATCACGCTACCCTCGGGATACACCGGGGCGTTCACGCTCTACGTGGACGCATCCAACGCCACGACGTACTTCTATGGGGAAGTGAGTGGAGTCGTCCAACCCGCGGCGTTGACCCTGACCCCGAGCTCGCCGACGTTCACGGCGGGTTCGACGGTCACGGTCCTGGCGCAAGCTTGGGGCGATGGCTCCCTCGTCTCGCCGATGATCTCCTACCAGATCTACTCCTACTATGAGCAGGGCTATTCCGGGTATGGAGGCGGTGGGCTCGTCAGCTCCGGCACTGTCACCAACGACAGCTCGATCACAATCTCGGTCCCGTCGGCGGGCGCCCCGAGCTACTACGAAATCTATGCGTACCTCGGATCTGCGACCGCGGGCACCGTGGCGAGTGCATACGTCGAGGTCGACCAGTCGTGGGGGTACAACGTCATCGTCGGAGTGACCACCCTTTCGAGCTACTCGGACGGGAGCTACCAGCCGGGCCAGACGATCACCGTCTCCTATCAGATCGCGCCGTACGGAGGCGCGCCGGTGCCGGTCCTGTACTCGTTCTCGATCTCGCTCTACTCGACCCAGCTCGGGAGCATCATCTCGACGACGAGCAGCTCGGGAACGGTCCAGGTCACCATCCCTTCCTATTTCCAGACGGGGTTCGCCATCCTGGAAGTGGAACTCCAAGGGACCTACCTCTCGGGAAACGCCTGCAGTTCGAGCTATAACGGTCAAGGGGAATGTTTCGGGGAAACGGGGATCGTCATCAACTCGCACCCGTCGGTCCTCAGCATGGACCTCGGGGCGGGCAGCGGACTCACGGTGGGCTGGCTGATCCTCCTGATCATCGTCCTGGTGATCGCGGTGGTCCTGGTGCTGCTCATCCGCCGGAAGCGGAGCATGCCTCCCTCGGGCGGCGCTCCTCCGATGACCACACCGATGTCACCGCCCGCGCCGGCTCCCTCGAGCCCTGGCGCGACGGAGTGGGTCAATCCCTCCTCGGACCCCTCGGCGGGGGGAAGTCAACCTCCGATGCCCTCGCCGCCCCCTGGAGCCACCTAGGTCGGGGCTTCCCTGGGCCCGAGACCAACCCTTTCTCACCCTCTTTTGGCCGTCCCAGTCGCCCGGCAGGTTCTCCGTCTCGCCCTCGCGACCTTTAGGGAGTCCACGCTCGGCCCAGCCCGCGGACCGACTCCGCCACGTCTTCGGCTCCGAGCCCGCCAAAGTCGAAGATCCCCAGGATCTCGTCCACGCCGATGCGTCGGAACGCCTCGAGACGGTCCGCCACCTCGCGGGGCGTGCCGACGAGGGCGAGGTCGCTCGCCTCGAGCCCGGCCCGGCTCGCTTGATGGGGGTCGTGAGCGGCCTTCTGCTGATAGAACGTGCTCTGGGTCCGCAAGCGGCTCGAGAGGAAGCGGTCCAACGCGGCTCGGGCCCGGTCGGGGTGGGAGCCTGCGTAAAGATGGAGTCCGACGGCGACCTCGGCCTTGCTGCCGGACGGAAGGGAGGAACGGAACTCCCGGATCTCCTCCGCCAATTCCGGGAGACCCGCGACGGTGGCATACGGGATGAGGGCGATGGAAAGGTTCCGCCGAGCGACGTACGGAATCGCCTCCCGGCGCTGGACCGCGACCCAGATCGGAGGGTGGGGGAGCTGGACCGGCAGGACGTTGAGCACGACGGAGGACGGCGACGTTTCCCCGACCCGAACCGTGCGACCGGCGAATGCTTCCAGCATCCATTCGAGGGCCGCATCGAACCGCTCTCGTTTCCCGGCCGGGTCGATTCCGAAGCCCTCGAACTCCAGCGGGATGTACCCGCTCCCGACGCCGAGGTTGACCCGACCGTCGGTCAGCCGATCCAATAGCGAATATTCCTCGGCCAAATCCACGGGCCGATGGAAGGGAAGGACGCTGACCATCACGCCGAGTCGGAGGCGGGTCGTGCGCGCGCCGCAGGCCGCGAGGAGGACCGGGGGGGATGGGCAGGTGCCGCCAGGTTGGAAGTGGTGCTCCGCGACCCAGAGCGCGGACAAGCCCCCCAGTTCGGCCGCCTCCGCCAAGCGCACGACCTCGTCGTAGCGGTCCCGACCCCGACCCTCGGGTTCCGGGAACTGGTCGACGATCGTGAACGCGGAGAGCTTCACAGCCGGCGGACTCGGGCGAGGTAGATGGCGTTTCGCCCGAGTTCGGGACCGGGCCGAGGTGCGGGCGCACCGAAACCCTAAGGCCCCGAAGAGGTCCTCGTCTCCCCGCGGGCTGGTAGATCAGTTGGAAGATCGCCGGTTTTGCAAACCGGAGGTCTCGGGTTCAAATCCCGACCAGTCCATTATCCCCCCTGCCGTACCGACCCTGGATTTGAACCCCCCGGGGGAGTGGACGCCGACCGGTCCACCATCCTCGCACGGGGCGTCGCCCGCACGGCCGCTCCAGAATCGGGCTCCGACCGATCTGAATCCTGGAACCTCCGTGAATCGAGTCGTTTCCGTGGGTAGGGAGTCACGATTCCCCCCCGAAACGCGTCCGTGGTCCGAGCGATACTCGAACCTTCGGGACGCGCCTCGGTGTGCTGAGGGCGAATCGATAGAGATCCCTCAGCAGGCCCGGAGCCATCCCTGGGAAGGTCTGCTCCAATGTCCGAGGCAGGCTCCTCGGTCCCGCCGGCTCGAGGAGGTGCCGTAGGCCGAACGCGGAGAGGGCCATTAAGATTGGAACGACATCCTTTCCCTTCGCGGTCAGGCGATAGTGAACCTTCCGCTCGTCGTGGGCGTCCGCGACCTTCTCGATCAGTTCCTCGTGCCGTAGCTCCCGGAGTCGGTTGGTCAGAACCCTCGGTGTGAGCCCCCGACTTCGGCCAAGGATGTATCCGAACGTGGGGTTGGGGCGAAACGCGATGTCCCGGAGGATGATGAGGGCCCACTTCCTCCCCAACACGCCCATCGTGGCGCGGATGGGACAGCCGAGGGCGTCATCGGGCAACAAGACGCCAACGGAAGACAGTCGAAGGGTATCGATCCGGTCGAGCGAAGCCGGCGATTCTGGCGCTCGGACCACAATACCAGTATATTTGGGATAGTATTTCAATCAACACTGCCTTTCGAGCATTTCCTATCGCACCCGCCTGAGTTTCACTATCCATTCATTCCGTAGTCGGTACTAATACTATCGAAAGTATACTATCTCCCATGACCGGAAACGAGAATCCCCCGATCGAGGTTGTCGATTCGAGCCGGGGTGCTTTCGGAGAGTGCCGAGTGGGACGCGCGTCGTGGGGCGGCCGATGATGAGCCGCACGGTGACCACGCCTCCCTTCGGCTCCGTCGAGCTCAGTGTGAGTGAGCGGGGTACCGGAGCGCCGGTACTGCTGCTCCACGGGGGGGCGGGTCCCCAATCGGTGGTGGGCCTTGCGCAACTCCTGACCGACCGTCATCCGGTCCAGGTCTACACTCCGACCCACCCGGGCTTTATGGGCACCCCACGACCCGAGTGGCTGAACAGTGTCCCCCGACTTGCGGAGGTCTACGCGCGGCTGATGGACCAGCTCGACCGGAAGGACGTCACCGTGATCGGCAACTCCATCGGGGGTTGGATCGCGGCGGAACTCGCTCTGCTCCGAAGCCCTCGGCTCGGCCGACTCATCCTGGTCGACGCCGCCGGGATCGTCGTGGAAGGCCACCCAATCGCCGATTTCTTCCACCTCTCGATGGAGGAGGTCACGAAGCGGAGCTTCCACAACCCCGCCGCGTCTCCGCTCAACGTCGCCACGTTGACCGACCAGCAAAAGGCGGGAATGGCCGCCAACCGGACTACGCTGGCAGTGTACAGCGGCCAACCACCGATGCTGGATGATTCCCTGCGGAGCCGCCTCCACGCGATCGACGTGCCGACGCTGGTGCTCTGGGGCGAAAGCGACCGGATCGTGGACCCGGAGTACGGCCGCGCCTATGCCTCGTCGATCCCCAATGCCCAATTCGAGCTTCTCCGCAACGCGGGTCATCTCCCGCAAATCGAGACACCCGAACAGCTGGTTACCGCCGTCTGGACGTTCGTCGAGAAAACGACGACTCGAGCTTAGGGCTCTATCGCGTGAACCGCGAAGCGCCTCGGGGTGGACTCCCCGGACGACGTCCGTGAGCCCGGGACCCGATGGGCCGCACGGGCCGTACTGAGAGCTCGGGTGCCTCTCGTATCGGTCGCCCGAACTTCCGCGAGCTCGAAACCGAGAAAAAAGGGAGGAAGAGGTTGATTCCGTCCCCCGAAGGGAGACGTGTCGGACCGTCCTACGCCGCCCCCGGGGGTGGGCTCGGCGGGCTCGGCCCCTCGCTCCAGGCAGGCGACCCCGTGGGGGGCACGGCCCCTGCCGGGGGTGCGGTGTATGGGGTCACGCTGGGAGGCGACCGTCCGCGGCGCGAGAACAGGATCGTCGTGATCAGGAAGACCACGGCGAGCGCCGCGAGCAGGCCGATCAGGGCCCACCCCGTGGAACTGATCCCGTTGCTGGAGGACGCCCCAGACGTGCTCGAGGTCGCGACGAGCGTGACCGAGACCGAGGTGGTCTGGCCGGCCGTGACGGTGACGTTGTTGTAGTACGGGATGTAGCCCGACTCGGTGACGACGATCGCGTAGATACCGGGGTTCTCCTGGGCGCTGAACGGAGTGCTGACCGTCTTCCCATTCACGCTCGCCGCCGCCCCCGAAGTGGTGACCGTTAGCGACAGGGTGCCGGGGGACCCCGTCACCGCCGTGAAAGTCACCGATACCGCATCATTCCCGGGGAGCGTCCCCGAGCCCGAGGCGGTGGTCGGAGCGTATCCGGTCGCGCTGACCGTATAGGTGAACGCACCCGCGAGCGCCGAGATGGCGATGGAGGTTCCGGCCCCCGTATAGTTCGTCGTCGAGCCGAACTGGGTGAGCGCGACGGTCCACGCGGCCCCGACCGTGAGCCCCGACTCCGAGAACGTCAGAGTCGCCGGCGTGCCGAAGACCACCGTCTGGGTCTCGTTGCTCGCGAGGGTAAACGTCCCCTGGGTGGGGGCCCCCACGTAACCGCTCGCGACCGCGGCCCAATTGTACGCCCCCGCGACATCCTCGAATGTGAGGTTGGCGCCGGTGCTCGTCCACGAGTCGCTGAAGCTTGCGTTCCAGACGATCAGGGTCCAGGAGGCCCCGGACCCAAGACCACTGGCCGTCACCGTCAGCGTGTGGACGGCGACGAAATGGATCGGGAGGGTCGTGTTCCCTGCGATCGTGGCCGTTCCCGACTGCGGACTTGCCGCAAACCAATCCGATTCCGTGTAGGCGTACCAGAGGTACGTACCCGGGAGCACGCCCGTCGCGGTCGCGGTGCCGTTGTCGGACTCGACCCCTCCGATGTACTGATCGGTGGTCGTGTTGTACACGTCCACCCACCATTCGGTGCCCGTCACGAGCCCTGTCTGGGTGAAGGTGACCAGGTAGGCCGTCACGAAGGTGACGTCCACCTCGAGGTTACTGGTCCCAACAGTGAACGAACCGGACGGCGCCGACCAGAATTCCGAGAACGACCCGATGTAGTAGGTGTAGCTGCCCGACGGGACGAGGAGCGAGGCCGTCGTCGTGTCGCTATCGGAGTATTGGTAGACCCCGTTGATGTCCGCGCCGGCGTACCACTCCGTACCGGCCGGGAGTCCGGTCTCCAGGAAAGTGACCGTGTAGAGGGCGTACGGGGTCAGGGGGAGGTAGTCTCCGCCCCACCAGATCTCCGTCTCGTACGAGTAGGCGTCGTACGGGATGTAGCTGTACGGGTTGTTGGCGGAACCGTAGTCCCACCAGTAGTTCCCGCCCAACCCCGGCAGTCCCAGGATGTTGTCCGGCCAGCCAATGAACGCCCCAAGCTCCGGCCCGGCATTCCAGGCGTTGTCGAAGAAGCACGTCGTGAAGCCGAGGTCCAGCCAGGCGGGGCAGGTCGGGTAGGCGAGGTAGAAGTAGTACGGGTCGTAGAGCGGTGAGTCGGCGGTGTACTCGGTCAGGAAGATGTTGTTGAAGATGAGGTCGCAGTACCCGTACCCGACGAGACCCTCGAAGCACTCCCAAGTATCGTTGGCCTGACCCAAGTAGGCCGCAACGTCCGACGCGTTCCCGTAGTCGGCGTCGAAAAGCCCCACCGAACCGTACGCCGCGGCGACCGTCGCGTAGGGGTTCGCGGAAATGGGCACGCTCTCCTCGAAGGTATTGTTCGCGACCAGGTTGTCCGTACCCCCGTAGAAGTAGAGCGCGTTCCCTCCCGTGTTGAACGTGTTCTGGAACACCTCGCTGAAGCTCGAGTTCCAGAAGACGACGTTGTAGGCGGAGACCTCGCTGCCGAAGTAGGCGTCGGACCACCACCACCCCCCGATGCTCGCTCCGTCCACCAGGTAGATGTCCGTGTCATTGTCGAAGAACATCTGGAGATTGTTCCAGGTCGGAAGGCCGTAGTAGTTGATCTCCGGCAAGTTGACCGCGGGATAGGCGACCTTGAAACTGGGGGGCGAGAGGACCTGCACGCCCGAAGTCACGTTATCGATATAGATCCCTGGGAACACCGGGAACAGGTAGTCGTTCGCGAGCCCGAACCAGGGGAACACGGTGTTGTAGTTGACCGCGGATCCCAGGGTGCCGTATTGCTGGTTGAACAGCACGTGCCCGCCGTCCGCGAACGTGGAGATGTTGGCCACGTCATTGTCGTCGAAGGCCCAGAGGGGAGTGTACACTCCGTTGTCGGGGTCAAAGGGGAGTGTCATCGTTACACTCGTGAACGTGAGATCCCCAGCGATGGTGAACGTCGTCTCGACCGGGTCGTAGTTCGCGAGCACGGCCACCAACGTGTAACTGCCCGGATCGAGTTCGTAGAAGTCCTGGCTCGCCGAGTACGGTGCCCACTGGAACAGTGACCAGTTGGTGTTCGTCCCCCAGCCCCCGAACACGCTGCCGGGGGCGATGAACACGAACGCATTGGACGGAGCGAGGGTCAAGGTGAGGTATCCTCCGTATGTGGAACCCGCCTCGGGCGCGCTCGAGACATTCCAGAGCTGCTGAAGGTAGGACGGGCCGGTAGCGAGGAAGGCCGTGGGGTTCCCACCGTACCCGCTTGCTCCGGGATTCCCCCAGAGCACGTACGCCCCGATGGCCGTCTCTCCCGTCTCCGACCCGTAGCCATACGCGGAGGGTACGGTCTCGTAGGTTGCGGAGGTCGAGTTCCAGTACTGGAGACCGAAGTAGGCCTGCGCGGCCAGCGCGTCGAAATTGCTGCCGCCCCCCGGTCCGCCGAGGGTCAGCTCGAAGTCGTCCGGCAGCCCGAAGGGATTGTAGTTGAATCCGTTCGCCACGTAGGCCGGGGCGGGGGCCGCCGGGCCACCCGGCACGGTGGAGTTGAAGATCGCGTAGTCGTACGACCCCTGGAAGTATTCCGTCGCGTTCGCGAGAGTGAAATTGAAGTAGACCGCGTCCCGGCCGTCCACGAGAGTCGAATTCAGGTAGAGGTGCAGGTCGAACGGATACGAGATCGTGATCGGACCACCGGTTGCGTAATAGAGCTCGGGGGCGGCGACGGTACCGTTCGGTCCGTACTGGTAGAGGGTGTTCGCGTCGAAGGAGGGGCCCGAGAAGTTCCAGATGTTGCTGACGAAGAACAGCTGGTGGCTGAAGTCGGAATATTCGACCACGTTCTGGGTCCAGAATTGATAGCCGGTCGTCCCGAACAGGGTGACATTGTTGAGGACCGAGTTGAGTTGCACGCCGTACTCGTCCGGGCCGCTGATGTCCTGGGACAGGCCCGACATTTCGTAGGGCAGGTAGGTCCCTTGCACGCTCGAGGTGGAGAGCATGTAGGGCGTGATCGTCCCCGAGACATTCCGGAGGCCGTACTCGGCCACGCCGAGAGGAGCCGGGGCGGAGTCGTACGTGGGACTGACGTGGCCGTTGAGGAGCTTGGGGTTCGGATTGGCATTGAGATCGGGGAGGAAGGCGTCCTTGAGCGGCACCTGCTCGCGCTGGAGTTCGTTGATGAGGGAGGTCGTCCGGCCCGAGGGAGCGGGCGGCGCGGTAGAGCTAGCCGGTTGGTGGGAGGCGAGGAGAGCCTGCGTCGCGCCGGGGGCCGACCCACCGACCGTGGGAGTCGCGGCTCCGTGGCCGAGCGCCGTAGCGAGCGCTGTGGGGGAGGAGGTCCCCGAGGAGGTTCGATCGGCCGACCCTACGCCCGCAAGCCCCAGTGTGGAGAGGACTAGGACGGCAGTTACGAAAACGGCGAGACCCCACTTTGCGCTCACGGCGGTCATGGATGGGAATGTTTTCCGGCCTTCTGGGTCATAAACGTTGGGGCTCGAACACCGAGCCGGTCGCGCCACTCAACGGGGACCGCGCCCCAGCTTCCGAGTTCGGGCGAGGGTGTTTCAGCTTCTCTGAACCATCCATATAGAGCCTCGGACGCTCCGGTCGCCTACCACATGTCCGAGTCGCTCTCCGCTCCCCCGTTTCCGGGCGTCGACCCGTCGCCGGGCCTATCGTGGTCGATCCCAGGGCTGCGCGAAGACCCCACGATGTGCCTTCGGTGCCGTTCCGCCCAGCTCCTGTGCGGAAAACCGGTCTGCCCCTTGCTCCTGCGATACCACGCCTTCCAGCGGACCCTTCCGATGGTCCAGGGCAAGGACCTCTCGGGTTCCTCCCCTCCGGCAGTCTTCGTGGGACGGTTCGGGTACCCGAAGGTCTCGTTCGGCCCGCTCCTGACCGCCGAGCACGGCCGGACGGAGCTACTGGACACACCCGAAGACTGGGTAGGTCGGTCGGTGGCCGAGGTCGTCGGGTTCCGCACCAGTCTCGTCCGTGGGACCAGTCCGATCCGAGTCACGGACGCGGAGAAACCGATCCCCCTCCTGGAGGAGCTCCAGCTGCTGGGGATCGCCGCCGAGTCGGCCGAGAGCGAGACCCGGTTCCGGCGCCCCCCGCGGGGCCACATCGCCCTCTCCGACTCTGCGCCACCGTTCGGACCTTCCGCTCCAATCGAGTCCCTTCGACTCGATGTTCGCCGGGTCGACCCCCACTTGGACCGCCTCTCCTCAGACACCGCGGCCAATGCCCGCACCGCCGTCTCCGAACTGTACGACCGGGGGGTTCGGGTCAGCCGGATCCAGCGGGCGTTCAGTGTCGGCACGCTCGGCCGGCGCGGCCGACGCCGCCTCGTCCCGACCCGGTGGAGCATCACGGCGGTCGATGACCTGCTCTCGAAGCGAAACCTCGAGGACGTTCGCCAGCTGCCCGAGCTGGGGGAGATCCGGGTGCATCGGCTGACCGCCCTTGACAACCGATGGTTGATCCTGTTCCTACCGGGGGTGTGGCGCTACGAATCGATCGAATCGTGGTACCCTTCGACCTTCTGGAACCCGAGCCCGACGGAGATAATCATGATGGGCGACCATGAGGGGTATGACGGCCGGACGACGTACGCCTCGATCGGCGGGTGCTACTACGCAGCCCGGCTCGCGGTCACCGAAGCGATGCTCCGGATGGGACGCCAGGCCGGAGTGGCGGTGCTCCGGGAGGTCCACCCCGGGGAGATCCTCCCCCTCGGCGTCTGGAATGTCCGGGAGCACGTCCGGGCCGCTCTCCGCGAGCCCCCCACCCGACCCGGCTCCATGGGCGAGCTGCTGGGCCTCATCCAGTCGACGTTCGTCATCCCGCTCCCCCGCTGGCTCACCCAAAGTGCCGTCCTCCACGAGGCTCGGACCCAGCGTCGCTTGGACGACTGGCTCGTCGCCGAAAAGGTGCCCGTCGCCTAGGCCGTGAACTGGGCGCCGCACCGACCGCAGAACGTGTCGCTGGTCGCACGGGGGGATCCGCAGGCAGCGCACGCACTCGCCGTCCGGGGGGTGCCGCATCCCCGGCAGAACGTGTCGTCCGGGAGGGCCGGGTAGCCGCAGTTGGAACAGCGATTCGCCCCCGCGGCCCGCTCGGCCGCATCGGATGGGTCCTCGGGCCCTTCGGGGAACGTCGAAGTCCCCCCGATCCGGGCCGGCGCCGCGAGCGCCTCCACCTTTCCGCCCAGGCTCCGGCGGGCGCGCAGGGCGAGTCGGAACGCCTCCGTGAACTCCCCGCGGTCGAAGGACGCCTGGGCCTGAGTCTGGAGCTGCGCCGCCTCGAGGGTGGAGGCCTCCTTCGCGCGCTCCCGGCGGGCCGTGACGACCTCCTGGTCGAGGAGGCGAAGCTGGAACTGGGACTCGGCCCGGTTTCGGGGCAACGGGGCAGGAGCGACCGGCGGAGGGGAGGAGGATGCGGTCGGCGCCCCGGCCGGAGCCGGTCCGACCATCCCGGGCGTCCGGGGGACGGCGGCGGAGAGGGGTCCGATCCGACCGTGCGCGTGGACGAGGGCTTCGTGGGCCGACTGGGCCAGCTCGTACGACCGGGGGAAATCGTGCGTGTCGAAGGCGCCCTGGGACTGGGCGATCAGCTCCCGGGCCCGGGTCGTGTCAGTTCCGGTAGGGGCGAGGATGTCCGCTTCCCGGCGGGCCATGGCCAGCCGGTTGAAGGCCCGGTCCTGGACGAGGGCCGGTTTCGCTCCCAGCTCGTTCAGGATGCGGTCCCGCTTGGCCCGGAGGCGCCGAAGGACGACCAAAAAGATCGCGACGACGACCACTACGAGGATGGCGGCGATGGCGATGAGAATGAGGACCGAGCCTGAGAGGGTCATCCGACGCACGGGTCCCCCGGAGGGGACGCGGTACGACCTAGAGGGCGTGACCCGACTATTTAGAGCCGGGTCCTACGAGCGCGGGAATCTAGAACACTGTCAGCTTGTCGGTGAGCAGGCGTCGGGGGATCGAGTCGACCTGGTCGAACCAGGAATCCGCCACGGACTCGGCCTTTCCCTTGACGGCCCCGATCTTCACGCCGTCCGCCGGGAGGATCTGCAGACTCGCGACCTGCGGTTCGTCGACCGGTTTGCCGATCTGGGAGAGGATCTTGACGTGGACCTCTTTCACGTTCCCGCCCGCCTCCTTGACGATGTCGTTCGCGATCAGGTTGCTGAGCAGGTTGTAGATCTTCCCCACGTGGTTGACGGGGTTCTTGCCGGCGGTCGCTTCGAGGCTCATCGGGCGGCACGGGGTGATGAGACCGTTGGCGCGATTCCCGCGGCCGACCGACCCATCGTCGCCGGCCTCCATCGAGCAGCCCGTGACCGTGAGGTAGTAGCGGCCGAGCTCGGGGTCGTCGGCGGTGTTGACGTCGATCGTGACCTCGCGGTGCGTGAGCTTTGTCACGTGGTCCGAGAGCTTGTCCCGGATCTCGTCGCAGACGGACTGGTACTCCTTGCCGTCCTTGACATCCCGGTCGACGAGCGCGGCGGCGACCGTGAGCTTGATCTTGTCGTCGAGCCGGTACCCCATGACCTTGACGTCCTCGCCGAGCGCGTCGAGCTTCTTCGTGAGCTTGAGCGTCAGGAACCGCTCGCTCTCGAGGACGACCCGCTCGGTGTCGGAGAGGGGAGCGAACCCGACGCCGAACGAGGTGTCGTTGGAGAGGACCTTCTTCTGCTCGAACACGCCACGTAGGTCGACCGAACCGGACCCGATCTTGGAGTCGAACTCGACGTCATGGTCGATGTCGATGTGGCGGCAGACCGACTGGACGTACTTGCGCGCGGCCTCGATGGCCGTGTCATGGATGGGAAGTTTCTCCTTGTTGACCTCGGTCGTCGCGCGACCGACGAGGAGCATGTAGATCGGCTTGGTCACCTTGCCGCCGCCGAACGCGGGTTCCGACGCCCCCCCGACCACCTGGGTCTCGTCCGTGTTGTGGTGGAGGATTCGGCCGTACTCGTCGAGGTAGAGGCGGGAGAGGGCGCGGCTGACCGATTCGGAGACGCCGTCCGCGATGGAATCCGGGTGACCGAGTCCCTTGCGCTCCACGAGCTCGATGGCCTGGTCCTCGATGTGGACGGTGCGGAGCGGTTCAACCTGGATATTGCGGGCCATAGAGGCGGTCCTCGAGGTCGGCCGAGCCGGCTGGGGGTTTAACCCTTGCGAAACCTGCGTTATGCAACCCTCCTGCGCCGGGGGAAACTCTCGGGCCGACGAGGACTCCGCGGGCCGTCCGGACGCGGAACCTTTAGGTCTCGAGGGCCTCGACCGGCCGATGGAGATCGAGGGGTGCCCCCTCCCCGAGGACCGACTCTACGATCTCGAGAACGACGTGTGGTGGGTGTCCGAGGAAGGGGGGACCACCGCGCGCTTGGGCGTCCTCGCCACCCTCACCGCGTTCGCCGGCCCGTTCAC
>JAKIVX010000009.1:0-37003 GCA_022750335.1 Thermoplasmata archaeon
TCGGATTGTGTGCAACGCACGATGCACCCTCCAGTTACACGCTCCGGAAAGGAGTCCGTTGTCAAGAAGACGCATCTCCGGGTGTAGTAGAATCGATTTCAAGGCCCGGGGTTTTCAAAGGTCCCTTCGGGAAACTATCGGGCTGGCTCCGAACTTGGCCCTGATGGCACTCGTAACCGCCGATCGCATGGATTCGACTTGGGGAATTCAGTAGTTTGCCTTGAGGTAGTCACGACCCACGGAATCCACGGCAGCCCGCTCAAGGGGCAACGTACAACATTCCGCTGACCCGGATTGTGGCGGATTTATATTCGGGTTTGTCGGTCCCTGACCGAATCCGTTACGACCCAGAAATTCGACCTGACGACCGAGGCGAATCGGGAGCAACGCCAAGACCTGCCTTTGCGCGCCATCGCCGCTTTCACTGGCATCGTATTCCTGGGCGGTGCACTCTTTCTCTTCACCCATCTTGGAGGGCGGGATCAGGGGCTTGGCTGGTTCGCCCTGTTCTCCTTAGGCGCAAGCGCAGTCCTCCTTCGAGTCGGCTTCGGCGGCTTGGCGGCTTACCCGACGGCACTGGAGTTCGACGACGATGGGTTCCAGTTCCGCTACCCCCACGGCCCTCCTTGGCGGTTCTACTGGAAGGAACCGCACCTTCGGGTCAACCTGTACGACTACTCCCAAGTCCCGCCGTCCCAGGTTTCGGCCTTGGGGGGCCACCGATGGGTCGCTGTACTCGTCCTCAAGCGGAAACCGTCCTCTTCGGCACGGTTATGGGGGGAGCGCACCCTCTTGGTTGCGTACAGGACCTCTTCGATCTCGCTCTCCCAGAACGCATTTGTTGGAATCCAAGTGTCGGCGAGGGCCCATGGGGTGACAACCTCCGGCCCGGAGCCCGTCTTCGGATGGGCAAGTCGAATCCGGGTCGGAGCTCCCGACAACCTCCGCTCGCCGGTCACGCCCAGCAAGAAAGCCCAGTAGCCCCGGCGCGCACGAGTGACCCAAAAGGGTTCCGTTTACAAAGGCCGCCAAATGGTGCGATCATGTCTGCGCCGGGTTACTCGGTTTTCTCGTTTGGGGCATAGTGCATGCAGCCAATCTAGTTCCTTGGAGCTTGTCAATGGTGCCAAGAGCAATGTTGGCAGCCACGTTTCTCAGGTCTACACTCACCGCAGCTATGAAATCGTCCTACCCAGTCGGGGTCGCACTTTGCGCGGCATCCGCATCAGGATGTCGAGTAGTGGCCCCTAGCGAGCTCGACCGCGGCCGAAGGATTCACTTCTGAGGCGGAGTCGGGGGATTCCCATCTACAACTATCGCACTTGAACGTGAACCGTTCAGGCGCTGCTCGAGAACCGGACGATATTTCTCCGAGTCGTACCAAGCTCGCAGAGCAGCCATTGTGGGGAACTCAATCACAACCAACCGCCCCGGCAGCCACTCGCCCTCTACGACTTGGGCATCCGAGCGCGTCACCAGGAACGTACCCCCATACTCCTGTACCATCCCACCGAGGCCTTTGACGTAGGCCTCGCGAGCTTCGGGACTGTTCCACTGAATTTGGGCGATGAAGTACGCGGGCAATTTCTCTCCACGAGATCCAGCTGCGGACCCTGCTGTAGGAGCAACGTCCAGGGCCAGTTAAAGACCCGGCTCACCCTCATGTTCGCGTGCCGGCCAGCCCCCGTTTCGAAAGGGACTGTAGGTGCAACCCACAATGCACTCAACCGTCAACGTGCCGATTGACGCGCGTGGCCAATTTCGGTGTAGCGGTGACGCTGGTGAGTACGTCCCGTCGGCCACATCGGGTAGAATGGTACTGGCAAGTCACGCCGAGGCAGACTGGTGGCCGGGCACTGGGAACGATCCCACTATGACAAGAATGATAGAGCCCAACAGGGCCAGCCCTCCGAACCCTTCCATCGCGTACAAGGTACCTTGCGCTCCGCCCCCGATCAGAAAATCGGTTCCGCTGAGAGTCGCGATTACGACGGACACGAAGCAGAGCCCAGAGAGGATCCACGCGGGCGCGTGGTGCAGTCGGTAGGAGATGACGACCAGGTACGCACCCAGCAGGATCAAGAGAATTGAGAGCCCGATGTGAGCCGCGAGATATCCGACCGGGTACGGGCTGCCGGCAAGAGCGAGCTCGTTGCCGACGAGGATCTCCGCCAGCACTAGTACCAGGAATGGGATTGCGTGATACCTCAGCCGGGAATCTCGCGTCGGGACGCTGCCAGTATTCGGTGGATCTCGATGGGAGTTTACGCCAATAGCGGGTGTGTTCATGCCCGGTGAGTCAAGTCGTGGTGAATTAGCTTAACTCCTCCGCACCGGCGGCCGGCGCCTAGTGGGCGCATACTTGTTTAGGTCTGCGAACCCCGCCGGACAGCCGCTTACTTCTGGACAATCCCGTGTCAGCCCCATCCAACCTGAAACCATCGTGTCGGCTTCGACACTGCCAGGTTGCCCGCCCCAGCCCTCGCCGACCAATCGCGTTCCGCTCAATCGCCCCCAGCTTGCAGGAGAGAAGCCAACGCCTCTCGGCCCACGGGGTGGGTGCAACAGCTCTTGCACCCAGGTGGGCGCAGTCCCCGCAGCACCCGAATCGTCGGTGCCGGTTCTCAACCGAGTTCAGTGCGGGAGGGGAATGCGCTTCCCATCCACCTCGAAGTCTGCGCCAGCGACGATCGCCCAAGCGAAGAGATTCGCCTTGTTTTTTCCGCCGAGGTTTCGATTCGCTCCAACGGACACCATGATGGCCCCTGCTTCCATATCCTCGACCTGCGGCGTGTTGTGCAGTTTGGGATTGAGGCCGATCGCGAGTTGTCCCGGCTGATCCCGTCCCTTCCCGCCCTTCTTGAAATCCGCTTGGAATTTGTCCCCGCCCGACCCAAAAGTGGCGCTCACGAGGCGTCCGTTCACGAACTCGAACCGAGGCTCCGTGGCCACCCGGTCATCGTAGTAGTCGGTCCGGTTACCCACGATGACCCCGTCGGCGACGGATTCATCCAAGGCGACCCGAACCGATCCCGAAGGCAAGGACGTCAGCATCCTAAACGGGAGCTTGAGATCCGCGGCGCTCAAACGGCCCGTATTCGCCACAGGGTCGCGGCCGGCCAGCCCCAAGGTGAGGTCGGTGCCGTTCTCGTGAGTGATGTGGATGCGCTTTCCGGACTTCAACGCTTTTGCGATCGGCGCCGCAGTTTTGGCTAGGGACATTGGGTCCACCATCGTCCCTTCGACGAGGTCTTGGGTCCAGCGGTCGAGGTCCACCCCATAGGCTTTGGCAAGGTTCGGGTAGGGTCGCCCAAGCTCCAGCCGGGCCCCGCGCAATCCCGCCTTCTTGGCGGTGTCGTACCATGAATCGTTCCACTCGAATAGTTGGTTCGACTCCTTCGCGGGCATGGCGTTGAGCCGTACACGGTCGCCCGGGCCCCACATGTGAATGTAGACGTCGGTCTTTGCGAGGGACGCCCACTCGTGGGCCGGCTTTTGGCCAAGCAACTTCGCTCCGCCGCTCTCTACTGTGTCCCAATAGGCGTTTTCGTCTTCGTAGTGGATCACCGGGAAAGCCTTCATCCGACGAGCCTCCCTGGCCAAGACAACCGCCCAGGGAAGGGTGTGTGGCCAAGCCTCGATCGTGACATTTTCCCCAGGTTTCAACTGGAGATTGTTGCGGAGAATCGATTGCGCTAGCTTTGACTGCGGGTCCGTTGGAGGGGGGGCTTTCGGCATCGGACCACCGAAAACCAAAGTGGTACTTATCCTCGGATGACTGCCTGGGATCCCCAAGGCGCAAGAGAGCGGGCAATCGCTAGCGCGCGATTGGACCTGCGTGCCCTCTTCACGCGTCGGAGACGTTACTTATGGCCTGCCACGGGTTCGGATTGATGAGCGGATGGCCGCTCGAGGCGCAGAAGATGGCATCGCCCGCCGGAGAAAATCGGGAACGGCCGGGAATGAGGTCACTCGGGCCCCGCAGGGCGATCTATCGCCCTACTCGAGCCGTCGGAAATGCGATTTTCACCTCGACCGTGGCACAGATCGGTGGGCGAGATTATTCGCTGGTTGGGGCCACCAACCAAGCGGAAATGGGCAAGATCCGTTATGTCGGTCGGTTTCGGGAGTGGGCCGTCGCCGCCGCGATCATTCTCGCGGTGTTTGCCGGCTTTTCCTGGAATAGTCCTCTCTATTTCGTTATCTTCCTGGTCCCGTCGGCGGCGTTTGCCATCGTGGCGCTGATCCTCCATTTCAGGCGCCCCGTGATCGAGGTCGAGGAGAGCGAAATCAAAACCGGAAACTCCCGGCGGACCGCCACGAAGTATCCGCCGCCCTGAGCGCTCGATGCAAGTTCGGTCCGATCGACCGGGTCGAGCCGTGCGAATTTGCCAGAATGGGACCCGCCGAGTGTTGCGTACGTGTATGCAGCCGACCCCCGGACGGTCACAATCGAAGAGTTCGAGTTCCGACCGGGAGGGAATCACTCGCTCCAGGTCGAGATGGACGACGGGTCGTCGATGCGTTTCCATGGGGAGTTTCGGGAGATCGACCCTCCCTGACGTCTTGTCAACACTTTCGAGCTCGACGTGCTTCTTGGGGCCCATGCAATTGAGACGGATGAATTCGAGCCGGTGGGTGACTTCACGAGCGTAAACGTCCACTGGGGGTACCACCGGCACGTGGACCGCAGAGAAAATGTGGGGACCCGAAGTGGAACGGGCCATCAGCGCGACGCGGGAAAATGTCGACGAACTCCTCGAGAAGGGGTAGCCTGAGTATATGGGAAGCCTTGCTTGAGGATGGGAAGATGACGAGGAAAATCACGGCCAGTTTGTACATGACCCTGGACGGCCGCGGTGGCTTCCCAAAATACCTTGGCTCCGACCGGCCGTCGACGAATGAACCCAACGAGTTCTGGCGGGAATTCTGGTTCAACCGGTTTGATGATGTGACCACGGTCATCATGGGCCGGCGGTCCTTCGTCGGCCATCGACGGGTCTGGACCGAAAAGGCTCGGAAAAAGGGCGACCCTCAGTTCATGTGGGATTACTCGCGATACCTCGACAAGGTCGACAAGGTGTGCCTGTCGCACCGTCTGAAGTCCCCCGGGTGGGAGAACTCCCGGATCATGAAAGGCGACCTCTCCAAAATCGTGGCGAAACTGAAGGGCGAGAAGGGCGGGAACATCATCGCCGAGGGAGGCCCACGCCTCATTCAGGAGTTCATGCGGCAGCGGTTGGCTGACGACTACATGCTCATCGTCCAGCCGGTGGTCTGGGGCCAAGGGCCCCACTACTGGGGTCCAATGAAGGAACAGCTCACCCTCAAGCTCCTTTCGTCGAAGGTTCTAGAGGACGGCGAGTTGCTACTCCACTACGAGACGGTCCGAAAGAAACTGTCGAAGCGGGATCTCCAGGGCTCGTAGACACCGGACTTGCCCCGAAGCGGAAGCGGTGGTCGCTGACTTGCCTGGGTGCGACAAGCGGTGCCGGCAGAAGCAGGCAAGTCTCCGGCGGGTCGGCACCGACCGTGGAATCCAAGATCAGACCGGCGGCGCAGAGGGTGGGGCGCCGGACGGACCGGGGGTATGCGGGTGCTTCGGCAAGTAGCCGTAGATGAGATAGGCCAAGATGGCGACGTAAAGGATGACGCCTCCGATGATGGCTACGATGGTGTTCTCCCACACGCGGGAGGTTCCGTAGTCCTGCCAGTACCCGAGAAGCCCCGAAACCAAGATCGTGAAGACGAGGCTCAGGACGAACTGAACTGTGGTGGGCCGCCGACGGTAGAACGCCACGGAAATGAGGCCTGGGAGGATCATGGCAGGCTCAGGGCCTCCCGTGATGATAAAGGACCGACCGTCGGCTCCGTCCCAAGTTGAAGGGACCTAGGTTTTCCCCGATCGCCGGACCCTGGAACGGGTCACGCTTCCTGGTTTCCGACGTCGACCCGCGGCTCGCACCGCCCGCTTTTTCTTGGGCGGGAACAGTCGAGGTAGGCTCCCGGGCGACGAAGGGCCGCAACAGCAGAGACCGACCCCGTCCGGGTCCTCGACAAAGATCAGTTGGGCCGGCCCGTCGACGAAACCCACCTTGGGCCGGGCCCCCGCGCCCACCGCCTGCCGGAGCCACTGACGTGCGTTCGACACATAGAATCCAAAATGGTCGAACTCCGTCCCCCGCCGAAAAGGCTCATAGAACGGGGAGCCCTTCGGGTAGTAATTGAGCTCGACCCGATGCTCAGAACCGGGAAAGACAAGGTGGACCCATTTCCCACCGTGGGAGAACCACCCTTGCTTGATGACCCGGAACCCCAGCGCCTCGTAAAATCGGACGGAGCGCCGTAGGTTCCGCACCCGGATTCCAGAATAGACGAATCGAACCCGATCCGGCACGGTCTCCGAGGGGGGACGCAGTTTATACTCCTTGACCGCGCGTCGGGCCGGGAGCGTCGGGACTCTTTCCCAGGTGCGATAGTAGTAGAGAGCCCTCTTCTCCTGTTTTATATCTCAAAGTCCGCTGAGTCTCCCGAGGCGACCCGACCCGGAGCTTGCAGTGACCGCGAATCGCGTCGGCGAATCCACAGGAGGAGTCCGGGGGAAGCATTCTGAACACCCTTCGCGCGCTCGATCCCCCCCCGAGAGCGCCCAAACCCGGTTGCTGCAGCTCCGACGCACCGCCGACGATTCCACGACCGATCGTCTGTTCCTGGCCACGCTCCGGATTCGAATCCCCCGCAAACTGTGGACCGGCCCGTTCTCGTCGCTCCACCCTACCGTCCGATTGGAGATCCTCAACCGAATGGAATCCGGGGCGGGGGTTTCGGTCTCCGATTACTGGATCAGTGGGTCCCCGCCTGGCGTCTGGGCTCGGGAGATCGCGTCCTACTCGGACGTCATCGCGGTGGACAGCCTGGCGGAGGTCGCGGACGGGTGCCTCTACCGAGTGACCTACCGCAATCCTCCCGTGGTGGCCCTATATCGAAGGCTCCACCTGCCGATTCAATTCCCGCTGCGCCTGCAGGGCGGATTCATCCGATGGGAGGTCGTGGCGCGCCGGAGTGAGTTCGAACTCATCCTGAAGCACGCGCGGGCCGCCGACCCGAACTTCTCGATCGTCTCCATCCGCCGTCGACCGCTGCGCAGCCATCTCCCGATGCTGAGCGACGCGCAGAAACAGCTGCTGGACCAGGCGATGGCCGCCGGGTACTTTGCCGTGCCCCGTGGCATCACCCTCACCGCGCTCGCGCGAAAATTGAATCGTAGCAAGTCCGGAATCTCGGAGTCGATCGCGCTCATCGAGAAGAAGCTCTTCGAGTCGGTCCTGCAGCCCAACATGGCGCTGACGTAGGGCACGGGCGCGCGATTCGCCCTTCCGGAGGAACCGAACCCGTTCGGTGGGCCGAAGACGTTCGGCCTTGCCTCATCCCCCCAACTTCCCTAACGTGTCCCACAGAGGACCTCGGCTGATACTATGACAGACCTGCGTGCCGCCGATCCCCCGGCCCGACCGGGGGGTTCGGTCCTCATTTACGGCGAGGGCGAATCGCCGATGGCCGTGCTGGCCTCGGCGCTGGCCCACCGCGAGGTCGGGGGATTCCGCTGGGCAGATGGCGCCGCCGCGTCTAGACTTCCGGAGACCGAGGCCCTGCGCGTACTCGAGGAAGGCTCCGGCCAGGGATCAGGACCGCGGGTGCCCGCGGAAGAGCTGCTTCCACCGGGAGCGGTCCAATCCGACTTCCGAGATTGGCTCGAGTTGGACGCCAGTGACAGCGAGGCAGTCTTGCGCCTGAGCGCTTTCCTCCGGCTTCCGTCCGTGCTCCAATTGCTGATCGCGCGCGCACCAGAACCGGCGGGACGAGTGGCGATCGTTCTCACGAATGTCGACGCCCTGCCGATTCCCGCGCTCGAGAACGCGCTCGGTCAACCCGAGGCACACGATACGATGCGTCGGGAGGGGGTCCTGCTATTCGTCACGTTCCGTGGGTCCCCTTCGGTCGCCTTGCGGACCCCGTTCGACCGGATCTACCGGATCGAAGGGCATCGGGGCCAGATGTGGCAAGAAGCGACCGTCACGGTGGAGCGCGGGGAAGGGGCGGATGGACTGAGCCCCGGAAGATCTCTTGGGGAGCGGCTCCCGTGGCTCGGACTTTCAGGGAGCGCGGTCGAGACGCCGGTCGCCATCCCACGCCACCGGTTGAGGTAGGTCGGCGCGGAGGCGTCCCTCCCCGCGGACTCGCCTCATTCGAGGCAGCATCAGCCTCAAGTGAGCCCGGCGAATCGCGGCCGCGTGCGCGCCCACGAGTATGACCTGGACCTCGACATCGACTATCCGGCCGGGACATTTCGCGGGACCGTCTTACTGACCGCCTCCGGGATACGAGGGTCGGTGGAACTGGACTGCGAGGAACTCGAGGTACTCGAGGTCAGCGTAGACGGCGGGCCGGTGCCGTTCTCGGTCGACGCGAATCGGAGCAAATTGGTAATCCAGGCCGGAACCTCGGACGGAGTTCGGCTTCGGGCCGTCTATCGGGGGGTGGCCTCCCGGAAGGACCTCTCCGGCCTGTACGTCTCCTCGTCCGGGGAACTTCCGGTACTCACCACGATGCTGGCACCGATTTCGTGCCGTCGCCTGCTTCCGTGCCTGGATACGCCGGATCAGAAAGCGGTCTTTCGGGTTCGAGTGACCACGGGCGCCGAATCGGTCGTCATCTCGAACGCGGAACTGGCGAGCAGCGAGCTCGTGGCGGGCCGGAAGCAGTGGACCTTCTCCCCCACCCCCCCGATGTCCACTTATCTCCTGTACCTCGGCGTGGGACCGTTCGAGACCCGCGAACGGGTCGAGGACGGGGTCCGGGTCATCACGGCGACGCTGCCCGGCAAGGCGGCACGAACGAGCAAGATGTTGGCGCTTGCCGGCCCTTTGGTACGGGGGTATGGCGAGTACTACGGCCAGCCCTACCCGCTCCCGAAATTGCATCTGGTCGCCGTCCCCGACCTCTGGGCCGGCGCCATGGAGAATTGGGGGGCCATCGCCTTCCCCGAGATCGGATTGCTCGTGGACGAGGCGACCAGCCCAGGGATCGAGCGATGGGCGATGGAAACGCTCGCGCACGAGATCGCCCATCAGTGGTTCGGCAACCTCGTGACGATGGAGACGTTCAACGACCTGTGGTTGAACGAGAGCTTCGCCACCTTCGTCGCGGCCAAGATGGAAGCCCGGCTCGGGATGCGCGCGGACGCGTGGAGCGAGTTCCTCCTCCGGATACGCCCCGCCTACTTCGCGGACTCGCTCGAGAATACGCATCCGATCCGGATGGATATCGAGGACCCGAAGACGATCGCGGAAAGCACGGACGAGATCACCTACTTCAAGGGCGCGAGCGTGATCCGAATGATCGACGCCTACCTCGGCGAGGAGGTCTTCCGAAAGGGCGTGGCGGCCTATCTCGACAAGTTCCAGTGGGGGAACGCCCGCGGGGAGGATCTCTGGACCGCCTTGGCCGCCGTCTCCGGTGAGCCGGTCGCCGAAGTCCTCCGGGCCTGGATCGAGCGCCCGGGCTTCCCCATCATTCGGGTCCGATTGGGCCCGGGGACCCTCCGGCTTGAGCAGGCCCGGTTCCAATTCGTCAACTCCCGAGGGGACGAGCCTCCGTGGCCAATTCCCCTCACCGTGACCCTCGGTGGAGTCGACCAGCGGGTGCTGTTCCGGGCGCACGAGATCGCCCTGCCGTTCGACGGCACCTCGAGCCCCCGCATCAACGGGGACCGGGCCGCCTTCGTCCGAGTATGGTACGATGCCGAACTCCGGCCGAGGATCGTACGCGACCTCGCCTCCCGCCCACCCGCCGAACGGTGGGCCGTCCTCAACGATGCCTGGGCGTTCCTTCTCTCGGGCGACTCGACCCTCGCGGAGTATCTCGAGTTGGTCCGGTTGGGACAAGGCTTCTCGGACTATCCCAGTGTTCTCGAACTTCTCCTTTCGCTCTCCCTGCTCGAGTCCTGGCTCGGGGAGAGGGTCGACGTACGCGCCGAGGCCGCGGCGTTCTACTGCGCCCAGCTCGCTCGGTTGTCGACCGATTCCCGGCCCGGGGAACCCGACACGGACGCCGTCCTGCGCGAGCAATTGTTGTTGAACCTCACCCGAACCGATGGGGCCTTCGCCGCCTCCCTCGCTCGCCGGTTCGGGGAGATCGACCACCTTCCCGCGGCGCTCCGGTCGGCCGTGGCCCTCGCCTACGCGCGGACCGCTGGCGCCGACGCCTTCGACGCCCTCCTGGCACGAGCTCGGTCCACTGCCGACGAGGATGGGGCCCATGGGGCCGCCGAGGCCCTCGGAGGGCTCCCCACGGTGGAGCTCCTGTCCCGTTCGCTCGCGGCGGCCCTCGAACCCGGACTCCGCGCCTCCGTGGCCAACAGCATCATCGTGGCTTCGGGACACAACCCCCTCGGACGCGAAGTGACTTGGTCGTGGCTGCGAACGAACCTTCGGGAATTGGAGCGGAGGACCCACGGCAGTTGGGCCCTCGCCCGTCTCCTGGAGCTGACCCTTCCGCTGGTCGGGCTCGGCCGTCAGAGCGAGGTCGAGCGATACTTTGCGGTGGAATCGTTTCCCGAAGCGGCAAACGGGATCCGCAAGGCACTCGAAGTGCTCCGGCTCTCTTCGAAGCTCATCGAGCGGTTGGGTGTCCCTTCCGGGACCGAGGGGCCCTGAGGGTCCGCCCGAACGGCCCCGCCAGCGGCTCAAATTCTATGTAGGCGCCGCTGTTCGGCGGCTCGGGGAACTCCGGTCACCCTAGGGAGCGGACGCATGGCGGAGTCGGTCGTGGTGGGCGAGGACGTCTGGAAGGTGTATGGGAAGGGGGACACGGAGGTCGACGCCCTGCGCGGACTCTCGGTCGAGATCCGACGGGGGGAAATGGTAGCGGTGATGGGACCCTCCGGTTGTGGCAAGACGACCTTCTTGAATTGTTTCTCCGGGCTGGACTCCGTTTCGCGCGGGCGCGTTCTGGTGGGGGGCGTGGACGTCCATGCGATGCCCGACGCCCAACGCAGCGAGTTCCGAGCGAAGCAGACCGGATTCGTGTTCCAGGCGTACAACCTGCTTCCGGTGCTGAGCGCGGTCGAGAACGTCGAGATGCCCTTGCTGATCGCCGGTGCCCGATCGAAGGATGCGCGCCGGCGTGCGAGTGAGATGCTGGGAGAGTTGGGTCTCGGGGACCGCCTCGACCACCGTCCGTCCGAACTCTCGGGTGGACAGCAGCAGCGCGTCTCCCTGGCGCGCGCTCTGGTGGCGCGGCCGGCCATCGTCTGGGCGGACGAACCCACCGGCAATCTCGATGACGAAGGCTCCCGCCAGGTGACGTCGCTCCTCCGCACGCTCAACCATGACTTCGGGCAGACGATGGTCGTCGTGACCCACGACTCGGAGGTCGCGGGCGCCTGCGACCGGATCTTGAAGATGCGCGACGGACGGTTTCACCCCTGAACGGACGCGACCGACATGGCGGACCCGACCGTTTTCACCGCTCTCCTGATCCTTGCGATCGTCGGGGTCGCGTCGCTCGCGTTTGCCGCCCGCCACCGCCTGCCGTTCCGCATCGCGATGCGCAATGTCCGGCGCGGGCGGGGCCGCACAGTCCTGCTCATCCTGGGTCTCCTGGTCGGCACGACCATCATCTCGGGAAGCCTCATCGTCGGGTCGACGGTCCAGGCGCTGGACGTCCACTACACCTATCTCGGGGGAGGATACGTGCACGAGTCGGTCTCCGCCCTCGCGCCCTCCGGCGGATACGCCCCCTACCCCTACTCGGTATACTCCTCCCTCGCGGAAGCGGCGGCGGGGCGGAGCGATATCGCCGGAATCACTCCCATGATCCTGAGCACGACGCAGGTCTACGATCGGACCACGGGCATCCCCGAAACCAACCTCAACCTCCTGGCGTCGAACGCGAACCAGAGCGCGAACCTAGGACCTTTCGTGTCGACGACCGGGAGCGTCGTGCCGGGCCCGGTGGGAGAGGTGGTCTATGTGGACGTCCAGACGGCCGTGGCACTCAACGCCTCGGTCGGAGACCAGGTCGTCGTCTACGGACCTCACCCCATCGACGCCACGATCGGGGCGATCGTCCAGGACGACACGCGGGGAGGGGCGCTCACCGCCGGCCTGTCTCCCGGCAACGTCTTCGTCGACCTCCCTACCGGTCAATCGCTCGAGAACCTCTCCGGCCAGATCAACTTCATCGCCGTGACGAACGTCGGCTCCCAGGCCGGCGGGATCGCCCTCACCACCCAGGTCAGCGCCTTCCTGAACACGACCCTGGCGACGATCCCCTCGGCGGCGGGACTCTCCGTGCAGGAGCCACTCAAGGATAGCGTCGCGGCCGCTGAACTAGCCGGAAGCAGCATCCAGACGATCTTCCTCGTACTGGGCCTGTTCTCCATCGTGGCGGGGGCGATGCTGATTGTCGGCATCTTCGTGATGCTCGCGGAGGAGCGCAAAGGCGAGATGGGGATGCTGCGCGCGGTCGGAATGCGTCGCGGGGAACTCGTGTTCGTCTACTACTTCGAGGGTCTCGTCTACGCGGTCGGCAGCGCCCTGGCGGGCACCGTGCTCGGGGTGCTCGTCGGTTATCTCCTCACGTACACGTTCAGCCTCCTCTTTGCGTCGGGCGCCCTGACCTCGGGGGCGATCCTCCAGTCGTTCACGGTCACACCGGATGACCTGCTGATCAGCTACGTGGCGGGGTTCCTGCTCACGCTCGTCACCGTCGCGGCGGCGAGCGCTCGGGTCAGCCGCCTCAACATCGTGGAGGCGATCCGCGACCTACCGTCCCCGCCGCCTCCCGTGCGGCTGTACACGGTCCTAGGGTACCTGGGAGCGGTCCTCGCCGTGCTCGGGCTCCTCCTGCTGGTCCCCAACGCCCAAGGCACGTCGGACATCTCCATCCCCATCCTCGGCGGCGGGTTCGTCATCCTCGGCCTCGGCCTGGTCGCCTCGCGGTTCGTGCGGAACCGGATCGCCTTCAGCGCGATCGGGGTCGCCCTGCTCATCTGGGCGGGGGCGGAGCCGGTCCACCGACTCGTCCTCGGAACCGCCCACACCGGCGGGATCTTCATCGTGTTCGTCGAGGGGATCTTCATGGTCGGCGGCGCGCTGCTCCTCTACGTCTTCAACTCTGCCACGATCCTGGGGGCGCTCCTCCGTCTCGCCGGTCGGGGCTCCCGGGGAGCCCCGGTCGCTCGGGTCGGCCTCTCTTACCCGGCCCGCCGCCCCGCGCGCACGGCGATCAACCTCACCATCTTCGCCCTCGTCACGTTCACGATGGTCGCCATCGCGTGCTTCGGAGCGACCATCCAGGCGAACCTCAACAATACCATCCAAACGGAGACTGGGGGGTACAGCTTCTTCGGGTTCTCCACCCAACCGATCCCCGACCTCCCCGGTGATGTGGCCAACAATTCGACGTTGGCCGCGCTCTTCACGGTCGCCGTTCCGCTCATCTCCGGGAGCGTCGAGGTCAACGTGAGCGGTTCCACTCCGAACCCGTATACAGACAATATCTTCGCGGCCCCCGTGAACCAGTCCCCCGATTCGAGTTTCTATGCGACGAGCCAGTTTCCGTTCACGGCCACCTGGGACGGCCTCTCGAGCAGTCAGGTGCTGGCCGATCTCGAGACCAACCGTTCGGTGGCGATCGTCGACCAGAACTACGCTCCCTCGACCTCCTCCGTCTCCGGCGGCTCGGGCGCGCCGCACCCGACGCTCCAGGTCGGGGACTTCCTCCGGCTAAATCCCCCGGGAAGCTCCGCGGAGATCCCCGTCCGCGTGATCGGGATCATGTCCCAAAGCGTGATCACCGGGGTCTGGGTGAACCCCGCCGCCGCGGCGTCCTTAGGGTACACCGGCGTCAGCGCCTACCTCCTCACGGTCCGCCCCGGCGTCTCCACGACCCTCGCGGCCCAGGACGCGAAGCGCGCCTTCTTCCCGGAGGGGCTGGTGTTATTCGAGATCGCCCAGATCCTCGAGAGCTCGATCGCCTCGACGGAGGGGATCATCGGTCTGCTCGAGATCTTCGTCGGCCTCGGTCTCGGGGTCGGGATCGCCGCGATGGGCATTCTCGCGTTGCGCGCCGTGGTCGAGCGCCGTCGCGAGATCGGGATGCTTCGGTCGATGGGGTTCACCGAGCGGAAGGTGCTCACCGCGTTTGTGCTGGAGTACTCCTTCATCACGCTCCTGGGTCTCGGGATCGGAACCACCCTCGGGATCTGGATCGTCTACGACCTGTCCATCAGTCCGAGCGCGGCCGCTTCCGGAGTCTCGTTCTTCGCGGTCCCGGTCGAGAACATCGCGCTCATCCTCCTCGCGGCCTACGGCCTCGCGATGCTCGCGATCGCCGTTCCGTCCGTCCGTGCATCGCACATCCCTCCCGCGGATGCGGTACGGTCGACGGAGTGATCCACCCCACGTCGCCGGGAACGACCGGAGCAGGAGGGTCGCTTCGAGACCGGGGCGTCCGGACCGAACCTAAGTACATCCGTTCCTACTCCAACGCAGTGCCCGCGGTCGAAGCTCCCCCGGCGAGAATCCTCCTGCCGATCCGAGAGCTCCGGAAGTCGGACCGGGCTTCCTTCATCTCATCGATCCTGGGGGGCTACGGGCCGTTCGAGGACATGATCGGCATGAGCCGCGACGGGTCGGCGGAGTTCGAGGCCCTGTTCCAGCCCGGGATCTGGTACCTCCTTCGGTTCCTCCGGATCTTCGGTCGGGCACCCCTGCGGGCGTTCGTGGTGGTGGAGGCCGATGCGGTCGTGGGCACCACCCTCCTGTTGCCGTGGCCGAGATCGGGCTACGTCCTCGGCGTTGGCGTGCGGCCCTCGCACCGACGGCGGGGGCTGGCCGGTCGTTTGGTGGCCCATGCCGAGGACGTCGCGCGCGACGGCGGGCGGACGTGGGCGGTGCTGGACGTCGAGGAGGAGAACCTTCCCGCCATCGCGCTCTATCGGGCCCGAAACTACACGACGATCCAACGGACCGTGTGGTGGAGGTCGGAGGCCCCGACCCGGATCGCCACGACGGCCCAGGTTCAGCCGCTCAGCGGACGCGCGGAGCGTCGGCAGGCCTCGGAGTGGGTCGCCCGCCAAGCCCCGTCCGAGCTCACGTCGAAGCTCCCCCCGACCGCGAACCGGTTGACCCATCTCGAGTCGCTCGGGCAGTCGCCCGGGAGCGCCCGGGAGGTGTGGGAGGCAGGACCCGCCGGGAACCCCCACGGGATCCTCTCGGCGATCGCGCGGGGACCGACCAAGCCCGGGATCCTCTTCATTCCGGCGGTAGGACCGGACGCCACCCGAGATGAGATCGTGAGTTTGGTCCAGGCGGGAGTCGGATGGCTGACGGGGCGAGGATGCGCGGGGGTCCTCGTATCGGTCCCGGATTACATGGGACCGGTGGCCTCCGTACTCTCGGACCTGGGGTTCTCGTCCCAACTGACGACCCTCACCATGGCCTGTCCCCTGCCCGATGGGGGCGCGGGGCGCTCCCCCCGGGGGGCGGTAAGCGGGATGAATCCGTGAGACTCCGGAGGTCGCGATGGATGCGATCGAAACCCTGGTCGAACGCGCTCGCCGATCCGGTCGCCGCTACTTCGAGTTTCTGCGCGTTCCCAGCATGTCCGCAGGAGTCTACGTCCTCCCCGCCGCGGGGATCGACGGGCAATCCCCGCACCGGGAGGACGAGGTCTACCACGTGGTCCGAGGACGGGCCACCTTCATGCACCGGGGGTCCGACCGGCCCGTAGGCCCGGGTGACGTGCTCTTCGTGCCGGCCCACGACCCTCACCGATTCCATTCGATCGAGGAGGAACTGGTCATGCTCGTCGTCTTTGCTCCCGCCGAGACACCACCCCCTCCGACCGAGAGCCGGGACGGGCCGGGCGGTCGCGCGCGAGAACCCGAAGCCTAGCGCTCGGAGGCGAGACGCGGCACCGGGGTCGACGCAAGGAAGGTCGCGAAGCGCGTCATGTGCAGCCCCCAGCGTCGCTCGAGCGCCTCGATCTGACGATCGATCTCCCGGCGCTCGGCCTCCGGGTCCGCGACCTCGGGGAACCGACCAAAGCGTTCCTGGGCCTGGGGGTCGCTCTCTTCTTGAAAACGGACGGAGCGCCCGATCCAGGAACCGAGCATGCGGGCGATCTCGACGAAGGTGTGGGAGTCTCCCGTGAGGTCGATCGTCGCCCCGACCGCTCCGGCGCCCAGCTCGAAAACGCTCGCAGCCGCTTCGCCGATATCGCTGACCGAGACGAGTTCGAGCCGTGTTTCCGGACGCGCCGGGAACGTGAGGAGGCCGGACCGGAGGCTCTCGAGCGTCCACGAGGAAGTGAAGTTGTCCATGAAGGTCGCGGGCCGCAGGATCGTCGCCGGCACGCCGAGTTCGGCGAGGAGTTTTTCGTTCGCCAGCTTCGACTCGAAGAGCGGGGTCGGAGGGTCGCCGGACGCCGGCGCCGCCGAGCTGAGGATCACATGGGGGGTTCCGGCGGTTTTCGCCGCCCGGAGGCCCATCCGCCCCTGGCGTTTTTCGCTCTCGAAATCCGGGGCGTCATAGCCCTTGTCGAACGGGGTGGTGAGCAAGAAGAATCCGTCCGCCCCCCGGAGGGCGTCCGCCAGGCCCTCTCCCGTGCGCAGATCCCCGGCGACCACTTCGGCCCCGAGAGTCCGCAACGTCAACGCCTTGGTCGGCTCCCGAGTAACCGCCCGAACGGCGTGCCCGCGTTTGAGCAGGCTGCGGGCCACGGCACCGCCCTGCCTTCCTGTGGCTCCGGATACGAGGAAGGTGCGCCGGCCCATAGAGGATATTCGAACCCCCGACGCGCGTCGAGGTTAGGAGTTCTTCGGTTCGAGAGGCGGGCGGGGGGAGCGCGGGCCGGGGACCCAAAACCTCGACTACCCCCTCGGTCTAGGGGATGCGATGACGGCCCTCCGCGAGATCGATGCCGCGATCGAACGTCGCCACCTGCTGAAGCACCCGTTCTACACCGCCTGGTCGAAGGGGGAGCTGCCGATGGAAACGTTGCGCGAGTATGCCGGACAGTACTTCCACTTCGAAGCCAACTTCCCGAGGTACGTCGCGGGGGCCTATGCTCGACTGCAACGGCCCGAGGACCGGCGAGTACTCCTCGAGAACCTAACCGACGAGGAGGGGCGATCCCCGACTCACCCCGAGCTGTGGGTGGATTTCGCGCGTGCGGTCGGAGCGCGATGGAATGCGCGCCGCCCTCCGCCGCCGCGACCCGGCGCGCTGGGCCTGTGCCGGACCTACGAGGCCCTGACGATGGGGCGCGGCTCCCCTGCCCAGGCCCTGGGAGCGTTGTACGCCTACGAACGACAGTTCCCGGCCGTCGCGGCCGAGAAATCTCGTGGCCTGCGCGCGAACTACGGGCTGACCTCGACGCCGGCGCACGAGTTCTTCCGGGTGCACACTACCGCGGACGTCGCCCACTCCGCGGCGGAACGCAAGATCCTCGCGCACGAGCTGCGCACGGAAGCGCCCGGAGACGGCGGCGCGACCGAGGCGGTCGAGAAGACGCTCGGAGCCTGGTGGTCGTTCCTCGACTCGTTCGGGGTCGGGCAGCCGTAACCGGGACGATCAGCCGGGCGAGGGCGGACCTCGCAGGGCCATCAGAAGCTTGGTCCCGTCCGGAGTCCCCCAACCCGTGCACGCGTCCCATCCGGGTCCGGCCGAGTAGCCATCGTTGTTTCCGGAGGTGATGTCGTGACAGGTCTCGGACACCCCCGGGCGGTAGAGGATGGGATTGAAGAACCCCAGAGGCGCGCCTCGAGCTTGGATGCACCGGGCGACGAGTCCTGCCCAGAGCGGGGCCACGGCACTCGTACCTCCGTAGACCGCCTCCGTCCCGTCGACTTGGACGGCATACCCGGTCGCGGGGTCTGCGTTCCCGGCCACGTCCGGAACGCCCCGACCCGAGCTTCCGTTGGGGGCCGCGGGGACCGGGGGCGTGGATTGGTACGGTGGAAGGGGAAAGTCTTCGCTGACCCCGCCCCCGGTAGCGCCCTCCCCCCCGGCGAGGTCGTTCCAGACGACTTCGGAGGAGATGGTCGTGCCGTCGAGGACGAGTGTCGTACCCCCGCAGGCCAGCACGTACGGGCTGGACGCGGGGAAGTCGACAACGAGCGGTCCCCCTTCGACCCCGTCGGACGCGCCCCCGTCTCCGGCGGCCACCAGGACCGTCACTCCCATCACGGCTGCGTCCGCGCAGACAGAATTGAGGGCCGATCGGGCCTGCGCCGTCCAGGACGGCTCCGGTCCACCCCAGCTGATCGAGATGACGTCGGGGTGGTGGACCGTATCGTGGAGCGCGGCGGAGAGGCCGTCAAGGAATCCCGCGTCCGTGTTCGGTGCGAAGTAGGCGACGAGGGACGCGCCGGAGGCCACTGAACCTGCCACTTCGAGGTCCAGCTGGACCTCCCCGTCGGGCCCCGAAGGATCTCCGGTCGGCAGGTTCTTGGCCCCGTCGACGGAGACCGCCACGATGGTCGGGGGAACGAACCCCTGCCCGCGGAAGTAGGCTTCCATCTCGGCGTCGGAAAAACCCCCGCCTAGTTCGAGAAACCCGATTGACACGCCCGTTCCCTCCACCCCCGGTGGGAAGGCGTAGGCAGCCGCCACTTGCGCGGGAGGGTAGACCCGGTCGGTAGCGGCGGGCGTGCGACGCCGGCGAAAGTGCGTCTGCGCCTGGGGACGATCGTCGAGCCCGAACACCCCGACCACGACCTGGTCCAACTCCGAAGGGATCTGGATCGGTCCCGTCCGCCCGCGGTAAGTACCGTCCGAGTACGCCCAGCGTTCTAGGGCGATGCCGAACGCCTGCTCGAACCGCTCGACGGTACCGGCCAGCCGCACGAGTCGTGGGCCCACCGCTTCCGAACGCACTTCCAACTGGCTCCGGAGGGCGAACTCGCGCACGCGCGCGAGATCGTCCGGATGGGCTCCGTGCGTCTCGGCGAACTCCTCCCGCGAGAGACGGCGGGGGAAGGGAGACGGCGGGGAGGCGAGTTCGGTGAGGGCAGGATACGGCGAGCGGTCCGTTCGCCGACGGACCAAGACGGTCACTTCGAGACGACCCTCCGCCCGCGGTTGCCCGACCGAACGCGCGCCCGGAAGTGGGCTTCGCTCGCTGCCCGGAAGCTCCATGAGGATCGAGGGGCCCCTCGGGGGGTCTAGGTAGCGGTGTCCTCCAGCCGGGTCGCCGTGACTCCGCCTAGACCACGGCTGATGATGTGGATCGCGACGAACGAGATCACGAAGACGACGGCGAACACCGCGAGGATCCCGAGCACTTCGACTCCCAGTTGGTGGATCGCGCTCGCTCCGCCTCCGAACAGAAGCCCGTTCGGCAGGTTAGGAAAACCGGAGCCCACAGCGAACTGGGTCTGTGCGAAGAAGGCGATCATGACGACCCCGAAGAGCCCTCCGACCAAATGCCCCGGGAGCAGCCCGACGGGGTCGGCGAACCAATGGCGTTGGCTGAAGTACTGTTCCGCGGCGAGGAAGAGCGGCCCGCCGAGCAGGCCCAAGACGATCGCGCTTCCCGGGCTCACGAAACCGGCGAGGGGAGTGATGATGATGAGGCCCATGAGGACCCCGTTCACCGACGTCAGGAGCGGGGACCCTTGCCGCGAAGCGGGAAGGAGGCGGGAGAAGCCGAGCGTGCTCAGTGAGGCCGAGCCCGCGGCCAGGAAGGTCGTCAGCACCACGACGATCGTCTCGTCGTTGAATTGGAGCACGCTACCCGGATTGAAGCCGAACCAACCGACCCAGAGCAAGAGGATCGCGAGCGTGAGCCAACCGGGGTTCACCCGGATCGGCGTTTGAGGGCTCGAGACGTTCCCCCGGGCTTTCTCCTCCCGCCAGATCTGGTACAGCACGGCCAGGCCAGCGGCGCCCGCGGCTCCGTGCACCACAAGGCCCCCTGCAAAATCGACCATGCCCATCTGCGCGAGCCATCCCTGGGGGTTCCAGATCCACGCCGCTGGCAGGTCCCAGATGAGGGCGAAGTATACGATCGAAAAGAGGACGATCGCCCCGAGCTTGAGCTTGCGAAGGAATACGACCCCCACGAGGGCCAAGGTAACGGCAGCGAACGCGGTCTCGAACAGGAAGTAGGTGCCGGTCGTCAGCCCGGTGCCGGTCTGCGACCACCAGGTGTCGACCACCGGATTGGCCGAGGAGGATGTGAAACCACCCAGGAAGAACCCCGGGCCGTAGAATGGGTTGCCGATCAGGCCGTGCCAGGTGGGCGCGAACGCGACGTTGAAACCGACGGCGGCCATGACGACTAACGCGAGGCCGGTCATGAGTACCGTCTTGAGCAGGCTGAACGACAACGACTCGCTGAGCTCGCCGACCTCGAGTAGGCCGACTGCGATCGTCATCGTGAAGACGAGGAGGGCGGCGAGGAGGACCCATAGATTGTTAATCGTCGGGGTCGGTACGATCACGTTGGTTCGGACTTGCCTCCGGCGTCGTCCGGGCACTCCGGCTCTCGAATCACCGTTCGAAAAAGCTCTCGGAAGGGGTACTTAGCCGTTCACCTCGAACGGCAGGTCGGAACGGGGGGGACTCCGCGACGGAGGGAGCGAGCGGGGCCGCGACGACAACGATAAGCGACCGCCGGCTCCGGCCTCCGGCATGGCAACGCCGGTGAACGACTCCGGTGCGGGGCCCGTCGTCATCCTGGGGGCTGGATACGCCGGCCTCACGGTCGCCCGTGAAGTGGCTCGACGTGCACGGGGTCGGCTGCCACTGGTCCTAGTCGACCGAAATCCGGTCCACGTCCTCCGTACCGAACTGTACGAGATCGGGAAGATCGCGGCCGCTGCCGGCGACCCCCGCCCCTGGACTGTGCCGCTAGCGAAAGTCCTCGACCGGACGGGAACGACCCTTCGGCAGGGCTCGGTCGAGTCGATCGACCTCGATCGGCGAACGGTTCGCTTGGATTCGGGCGAGGAGATCCGGTACGGGTTTCTCGTGATCGCGCTCGGGAGCGTGGCCGCCTACTACGGCGTGCCAGGGGCGGCGGAGAACACGTACAACGTGTACCGACTCTCCGGTGCCCAACGCCTCGCCGCGGTCGTGCGCGACACGGAGCGCGCGTCGGCTGGTCTGCCCGGAGAACGTCGCCCGAGGTTCGTGATCGTGGGCGGCGGCTCGACAGGAACCGAGCTCGCGGCCGAGCTCGCCACGACCGACTGGGAACAGATCTCCGGACCCGGAGCGAGACCTCCGGACGTCATCCTCGTGACCGGTGCCCTCCCGTTCCTCGCTGGGTTCCCGCCCAAGCTGATCGTCCACGCCCGAGAGCTGCTCCGACGTGCGGGGGTCTCCCTCGTCCATGGGGTGAACGTGTCGCACGTCGACCCGGGGAAGGTGACCCTCGAGGATGGGTCGGTCCTCGCGTGCGATGCGGCCGTTTGGTGCGCGGGCCTGGAGGCGCCAGCGGTCGCCAAAACCCTCGCGGTCCCCCATGGGAAAGGGGGTCGGATCGCGGTCGAGCCCACGCTCGCGCTTCCCAACCACCCCACGGTCTTTGCCCTCGGCGACGTCGCAGAGATCCGCGATCCCTCCACGGGCCTCCTCGTCCCCGCGACCGCCCAAGCGGCCCTCGCGGAGGCCCGGACGGCGGGCCGGAACATCGTCGCCCGCTTCGAAGGACGGGTCTTGGAGCCGTTCCGATTTCGAGAACGCGGGGTCGTGGTGGCCCTCGGACTCGGTACGGCCGCGGGTACCCTCGGAAGGGCTACGATCTGGGGGAGCCCGGCCGCGCTCTTGAAGCGGTTGGTGGAACGCGAGTATTCTCGGGCGGCCGAGAAGGGACAGGAATCGCGGCTCCTCTAGTTCGATCCCGTTCGAACCGAACGAAGCGCATAAGGAGCTGTCCGGACTGGAGCGGCCCGTGAAGGCGCTGGTCCTCATCGGAGGGTTCGGGACCCGGCTCCGCCCGATCACCTACACGGTACCCAAGCAGCTGATCCCCCTCGCCGGCCGTTCGATGTTGTACCACGTCTTCGACCTCATTCCCAAGGATGTGGAAGAGGTCGTCCTCGCGACCGGGTACAAGGCGGAGGTCGTCGACGCCTTCGTCCGGCAGCACCCGACGCCGTGGCCCGTTCGGACCGTTCCTGAGGCCGAGCCGCTGGGCACCGGAGGCGGCATGAAGAATGCGAGCGCCGGCCTCTCCGACCCGTTCTACCTCCTCAACTCGGACGTCGTCACCACGGTGGACCTCTCCGCCATGCTCGCGCTCCACCAACACCGGGGCGGGATCGGGACGATGGCCCTCGCCGAAGTCGAGGACACGCGCCCGTACGGTGTCGCGGCCCTTGGACCGGACGACCGCATCGACGCGTTCGTGGAAAAACCGGAACCGAAGGACGCTCCCTCGCACTGGATCAACGCTGGGCTGGCGGTATGGGCTGGCTCGGTGCTCGACCGGATCCCCTCCGGTCGACCCGTGAGCTTCGAGCGCGAGGTCGTCCCCGGCCTCCTTCCCGAACGACTCTACGCGTTTCGACTGCGCAAGTACTGGGACGACGCCGGGACCCCGGAGCGTCTTCTCCGCTCGCAACAGCTCCTGTTCGACGACGGCCGCGGGGGTCGGGGCGGCGTGCCGGCGGGCGCCTTTGGGTCGGGCCCGGTCGCGGTTGCCCGGGGTGTTCGCGCCGAAGGCGCCTCCTTCGGGAAGTACGTCACGCTCGGCGAGGACGTCACGGTCGAACCCGGAGCCCACATCGAGAACTCGATCCTCATGGCCGGGACGCACGTGGAAAAAGAAGCGGTGGTCCTCGGTAGCTTGCTCGGACCCAAGGTCCTCGTGCGCGCGGGTCAGCGCGTGGTCGGCCAGGTATTCGGAGAAGGCGCCGAGGTCGGCGGCCCTACCACGCCGGGCCGGTGACGACCACCTTCACGGCCTCGTCCGGTCGGCCGGCGAGCCGGAACGCCTCGTCCAGGCGGTCGAGGGGGATCCGGTGCGTGATCAGGTCGGAGACCCGAAGGTCCCCGGAGGCGAGTCGTCGGTGGACTTCCACGATATCGGGCTCCGTGGTGGCGTACGAGGGGATCAGTCGGACGCCCCGGAGGTAGAGGTCCTGGAGGTCCGCGTCCAGGCGGCTGCCGGCTTCGGGGAGACCGAACAGGTTGACCGTTCCCCCACGTCGCACGATCTGGGTCGCGTCCCGAGCGACGGACGGTGGACCGACCGCTACCACGGCCAGGTCGACTCCGCGCCCCCCGGTGGCCCGGTCGACAGCGGCGCGGGCGGCCCCCGCCTCCCGGGGGTCGACGGTGACATCGAAGCCGCCCCGTTCGGCGGCGGCCCGGCGGAGCGGGCTCACCTCCGTCCCACCGACCCAGGCGGCCCCGAGGGAACGAAGGAGCCGACCGTAGAGGAGTCCGACCGGTCCGAGGCCGAGGACGAACGCGGTCGCGTGCTCGGGAAGGCCCACTTTTCGGATCGCGGTGTAGGCACAGGCCGCCGGTTCCAGGAGGGCCCCGGACTCCCAATCGACCGAATCCGAGAGCCGGAGGACCGCCTTTCGGCTCACATTTTCCTGGGGGACCCGAAACGATTCGGCGAACCCACCCGGGTCGATGTTGGTCTTCGCATAGGTCGGGCAGAACGTGTAGTCACCGCGGGCGCACACCTCGCATGCGTAACAGGGGACGTGATGGTGGACGAAGACCCGGTCGCCCAGCGACAGCCCTTCCACCCCCGAGCCGAGCTGCGAGACTCGACCGACCGGTTCGTGCCCGATCAACCCCGCGCTCCGGTAGTTTCCCCGGAGCTTTTCGAGGTCCGTCCCGCAGACCCCACAGGCCGCGAGGGAGACGACGACCTCGCCGACCCCCGCGTGCGGGACGGGAGCTTCGGCCAGTTCGACCCGTCCGGGTCCGGCGAGCCGGCCGAACCTCATGCGCCCGCGCGTGCGGCGGAGATCGCCGCGTCGACGATCTCGATGGCCTCGTCGATCTCTTCGCGCCGGACGATGAGCGGGGGAATGAACCGGATCGCGGACCGTCCGCATCCGAGCAGGATGAGCCCGCGTCGATAGGCCTCCGTCAGGACCCGGTCCCGGAACTGGATCGCCGGTTCCTTCGTCCGTCGGTCGGTGACGAACTCGGCCGCCACCATGAGCCCGAGGCCGCGGACGTCCCCGATCTCGTCGTACCGGCCCTGCAGTTCACGCAGCCGTTGCATGAGGTATTGGCCTTGGCTGGTGGCGTTCTGGAGGAGGTTCTCCCGCTCCATCACCCCGATGGTCGCGAGGGAAGCGGCCGACGCGATGAGATTCCCCCCGAAGGTGTTGGAGTGCGCCCCGGTCCCGAGGTCCAGGTCGGCGCGCATCGCCACCGCCCCCATCGGGACGCCGCCCCCGACGGCCTTGGCCATCGTGAGGATGTCGGGCACGACCCCCGAGTGCTCGATCGCGAACCATTTTCCGGTCCGCCCCATGCCCGACTGGACCTCGTCGCTGATGAACAGGATGCCGTGCTCGTCCAGTGTGGACTTGATCGCTTGGTGCCATCCCTTCGGTGGAACGAAGTATCCGCCCTCCCCCATCACGCCCTCCGCGATGAACGCGGCGACATCGTCCGGCGGGATGGACGTCTCGAAGTAGAGTTCCTTGAGGATCTTCGCACAATACAGGTCGCAGCTCGGATATTCGAGCTTGTACGGACACCGATAGCAGGTCGGGGCGGGGATGTGATGTCCCCCGTTGACGAAGGCGGAGTACCGGGCCCGTTGCACCGGTTTGGACGCGGTCATCGACAACGACCCCATCGAACGCCCGTGGAAGGCTCCGAGCAGTCCGATGGTGATCGGCCGTCGCCGGTTCCACCGGGCGATCTTGAGCGCCGCCTCGGCGCTCTCCGTCCCACTGTTGCTGAAAAAGATCTTCTTGGCGAACGTACCGGGCGTGATCTGGGTGAGCTTCTCCGCCAGCCGAACCTGGAGGTCGTAGTAGAAGTCGGTACCGGCAAAATGCTGCAGGATGCCCGCCTGGTCGCGGATGGCCCGCACGACGTCCGGGTGGCTGTGCCCCACGTTCATCACGCTGATGCCGGCGGCAAAATCGAGGAGACGGTTTCCGTCGACATCGGTGATCCAAACCCCCTGACCCGAGGCCGCGACGATCGGTTCGGACTTCGTGACCGTCATGAGGAATTCGTGGTCCCGGGCGATGACCTTCTGGGCCTCCGGCCCGGGAATCGGGGTCCGAAGGAGCACCCCGCGGCTGAGTCGAGCGCCGGTCGCCGAAGGGGGGGACGGGAGAGAGGAGGCTATCGGTGTCTCGCTCATGGAGGCTCGGCAGAGAACGACGGGACGGGCATTATAACTTCGGGGTCTCGGCCTTGGCCGGCCGCGTCCCGTGGACCGCCTTCCTTTAAGGCAAACGGCTCGGCTCGGACCCCGAAGGATGGCCGGTACTCCTGCCCGAGAGCCGCCGCGCGAAGCGGACGAGAAGTCGCTGGAGGAGGTCGTCCCGGCCCGCGCGGTCCTGACGGAGTTGGCGCGCGGTTTCCTTCTCGTGCACGAGTCGAACCCCGACCGTGCTCGCGCCTTCGCCCAGACGTTCCTTCGGGAACGGGAGGGGGCGGCGTCCGAGGCGCGGATCGAACCGGTGCACAAGGTGACGCTCGCCCGCCTTGCGCTGGGGCGGTCGCCCCACGGCGCGGTGGAGCCGCCGTACTCGCGGCGGTTCCGCTAACGGCCCCGCTCACCCACGACCCGGTCGCGGACGCGCAGGTACTCGGCGAAGTCCCGCGGGAACGTTCGTCGGGTGAGGGAGATCCGGACCCCCGCCCGTTCCCCGAAAAAGGAGCCGGGGCACACGAGTACGGAGGAGCGTAGGCACTCGAGAGCGAGCCGATCTCCGTCCGGAACACGGTCGAAAAAAACCGGAGCCCGGATGGCCCGAGCGAGCGGGAGGGATCGCGCCATCACGGCCCGGTTCCGCTCGAAGATCCGGCGGACCCGGTTCCCGAGCGAGGTGCGCTCGTCGAGGATACGGAGCGCGGAAGCGACCGAGAACGGAGGGAGTTCGTCCGTCACGACTCCGTGGAACCGAGCGAAGGTCTCGGCCGCCTCGGGAGGAGCTACGACGTACCCCACCCGCACGTCGTCGGCCGCGTAGAATTTAGTGAAGGAGCCCGTCACCCAGAGCCGGGGGGCGCCCACGCGCGAGCGGGACGGTGAACTTGAGAACTCCCGAAAGGTCTCATCGATGAGGAGCGATCGCGCCCCAGCCGTCCACTCCGAGAATTCGCGGTCCGACCACAATACACCTTCTGGATTCCGAGGCAACGAGACCAACGCGAGCGTGGCGGGGGCCCGAGTCGCGCCCACGCGGAAGCCGGCCCAGGTCGCCCCGTCGACGAGCGACGGGTACTCGGGAGGGCGGACCCGCGCCCGGGGAGCCCGTCCGCGATCACTTCGGGCGAGAAACAGGGTCACCCACGCATTCGCCTCGGTCGCTCCGGGGGTCAGGAAGACCCGATAGGCATCCACCCCGAGTCCGTCCGCCAAGGACTTCACCAGCTTCTCAGTCGAAGCGGCCCGGACCTCCCGGAGCGTCGGTCGGGGATGCGCGATCGACCCACGCATACCGCTGCTGCCGAGGTTGTGACGGCAGTCCATGTGGTCGTCGATCCAATCGGCGAGCGGGAACCGCACGGGGGGTCTACGTGACGGGGGTTAATGACGGTCCGACCCCGGGCCCCCGACCGCCGATGAACGACAATCCTCATACACCGCCCGGGGGAGATCGTGCCGTGGCGCGACGGTCCCCCACCCTTCCCTCGGTCCGGGTCGGCCCGAACGGTCGGATCCTGGCGCTGTCGGTGGCGTGGTTCTCCGACGGAGCCACGCGACGTACCGAGGCCCGTCGGGCCGGCCGCTGCGTGGAGTGCGCTCGTGAGCTGCCAACCCACCGAACGCCCTACTGCTCCCGCACCTGTCAATGGAAGTTCCACGGTCACTACTTCTGGGACTCGGCTCGGTCCTACACGATGCTCCGCGACCGGTACCGCTGCCAGATCTGCGGGTCCCGTCGACGGGCCCGGGACCTAGACGTGGACCATATCCTCGAAATCGCCCGAGGAGGAGCGGCCCTCGAGTACTCCAACCTACAGACGGTGTGCCGACCCTGCCATCGGGAAAAGACTCGCGCCTTCATGGTCGAGACGCGGGTCCCCGTCGCACCCGGTTCGGCGAGGGCGGACGAAGCGCCGGTACCCCCTCCGAGCGACTCCGTCGGCCCCTAGCCCGACCCGCCCACGGGACGCGGCCCGCAGGCCCTCCGGGGACGCCACAACCCAAATGTACCCAGAAGACTCGCTTCTGTCGGGGGGACTCGTACGAGCGTCCGCGTCGTCATCGGGGCCCAGTTCGGCGACGAGGCCAAGGGCAAGATCTCCGACTTTCTGTCCGCCGACGCGCGCTACGTCGTTCGCTCGGCCGGCGGCCCGAACACCGGTCACACCATCCACATTCCGGAAGGGACCGTCGTCCTCCACCAGGTCGCATGCGGTGTGCTCCGACACCAGGTGGTCGGCATCAGCGGACCGGGGATGGTCCTCCAACCGATGAAGCTCGAGGAGGAGATCCGGGAGCTCGAGCGTCGCGGGCTCCTGCGCGGTGAGGTCGTCATCTCCGACCGAGCCCACGTGCTCCTCCCGATCCACGAGATCGAGGACGCCTGGCAGGACGACCTTCGCGCGGGGAAGAATCCCGCCGCGCAACTCGGAACGACCCGCCGCGGGATCGGCCCCGCCTACGAGGACCGGTACGGTCGCTGGGGCATCCGAATGGGGGATCTGTCCCGGCCGGCGGTCGTGCGCGAGCGCCTGGAGCTCCTCTACGCCGTCAAGGCGCATGTGCCCAACCTCCCCCCGATCGACCAGGTGGCCGCGGACCTCATCGAAACCGGGGCGCGTCTCGCCCCGCACGTCCGGAGCACGGAGACGCTCCTCTGGGACGCGATCGCCCGGGGCGAGTCGGTCCTGCTGGAGGGAGCCCAGAGCACCCTGCTCGACATCGATTTCGGGACCTATCCGTACGTGACGAGTTCGCACCCGACCAGCGCGGGCGCGATGGTCGGGAGCGGCATCCCCCCGACCGACCTCGACACCGTCGTCGGCGTGGCTAAGGCCTATTGCACGCGGGTCGGGGCCGGACCGTTCCCGACCGAGGACAGCGGTGAGAAGGGAGAGTTCCTGCGTCGGGTCGGAGGAGAACGGGGGGCGACGACCGGCCGAGCGCGTCGAACCGGATGGCTCGACCTCGTGCTGCTCCGGTACGCCGCCCGCCTCAACGGGTTCACCTCCCTCGCGATCACCAAGGTCGACGTGCTCGGTGGTATGGAGAGCGTCCCCGTCTGCGTCCAATATCTTCTCCCGGACGGGACCACGGTCCGGAACGGACTTCCGCTGGACGCCGGCGACCTCGCCAAGGTCCAACCCGTCTACGAGCACTTGGAAGGCTGGCCGCCGTTTCACGAGAGGCTCAAAGAACGACTCCGGCGTGAGGGGGCGAACGCGTTGCCGGCGCCCGTGCGCCGGTTCCTCGAGTTCCTCACGCAGGAAACGGGCGTGCCGGTCGAATACGTCGGGTACGGACCGGCGCGGGACGAAACGGTGTGGCTCGGCCCACCGATGGCGCTCGGTCGCCCCCGGTCCCTGACCCCGTGGTCGGGATAGCCGGCCCGTGGAGTTCGACCCGTATCTCTACGTGGCCTTCCTGATCGGACTGCTCGCGGGTCGGGTCCTGCGCCCCCATTCGCCGTGGGTCGGCCGGGCAACCCTCGTGACGATCGGGGTGCTGGTCGGACTTCTCGGGGCCAGCCTCGCTGCGGTACCGGTCGATCGCCTCCTACTCACGATCCCCCTCTCGCTCGCGTTCGCGGCCCTGATCCTGGTCCTCACGATCGGGGCGTATGCCCTCCTCATTCGGTGGTCTCCCGGCGCCGAAACCACTGCGACGGGGCCTCGGCCGAGGACGAACGAGCGGGTACCGTTGAGTCTCCTCCTGCTGGCGGCCTTGCTCGGTGGCTACGCGCTGGGGCGCGTGATCGTGCTCCCGACGGCGGCCGCGATCCCTTGGGCGCTGTACGCAATGCTCGCCCTGGTAGCGTTCGACCTCAAGTTACGCACTGCCGCCCTGCGGCGACTCTGGGTGCCCCTCACCGCGGCTGTGGCCGGCGCGATCGCCGCGGCGGCCGTATTCGTTCTCCTGACCTCGACGTCGGCGACCGTGGCCCTCGCCACGACGTTTGCGTTCGGTTGGTACACGCTCGCGGGGCCTCTGGTCGGGGCCCGAGCCGGAGCCGTGCTCGGTTTGCTCGCCTTCTCGACGAACTTTCTCCGCGAGGACCTGACGATGCTGCTCTCTCCGGTGTTCGGACGTCGACTCCGGGGAGAGGGGTTGGTCGCGATGGGAGGCGCGACATCGATGGACACGACCCTGTACTTCGTGACCCGGTACGGAGACGCGGATGCCGGGAGCCTCGCCCTGGCGAGCGGCCTAGTACTCACGGTGGTCGCCAGCCTCGTCCTACCCGCGCTCTTAGCCCTCGCCTGACCAACATTAAGGCGTCTCGACGCTCGCCCCGCAGTGCGGGCTCGTGGTCCAGTGGTTACGACGTCGCTCTCACACAGCGAAGACCGCCGGTTCGAATCCGGCCGAGCCCATCGTCGGGGGCAGTGCCAATTCGAAGTTTTTCTTGACCAACTCGCTTGCCGACGGGCACCCTCACTCGACTGAGAACCGCCCAGTCGATGTCCCCGAATCGGGCCACTCCGGAAGCTTGGTCATTCCACCCCGCCACCAACTGGCCGACGAGGAGCTGGCGAGGAATTTTGGCCTCTCTGTTTCAGGGGTAAGGTAAACTGGTTTTGAGACTCCATTCTTCTCATGACGCCAAGAAAGCAAGTCATCGAACGATGGGCGGAGTGCTTTGCTCACCAGGACTGGAAGTCGATGGTTGGCCTGTTCACCGACGACGTGGAACGTTGGGAAGTCGGAGCGGATCACCGAACCCATGGCAAGGTCGAATTCGAGAAGGAAGTGCTTCCCGGCCCTGACGTCGTCCGCCTAGGAATCCAAGTCGACAGGACGGTTGAGGAGGGCAACGTAGTCGTTGCCGAGGGGCTCGCTCACATCTTCAAGAAAGACGGGTCGACAATCGATGTTCAGTTTTGCGATGTCTTCGAATTTGAAGGAGAGAAGGTGAGGCGGATCACGGCCTACGGGGCAGTGGTTTAGACGAGGGCGCCGAGAGTTTGGCCGACGGGCCTCAATTTGGTTTCTGGCAGTACCCCGGCCCTCCGAATGTCGGTGCCTTCCTTCGGGGTAGGAGTTCGGAGCCGACCTGCCGTGGCCCTTGCCCCTTCTGATCCCGGAACCGGCCCTTCCCGAGGCTTACCCAGGGCAGCTCCGGAGGGAAAGTCGAAAGTGCCGAACCGTCTGAGAGCCAGCCCCCGATGGATGCTTACCGGCTCTTCGCCCTGACCGAGGGGTGTTGCTGCGCAAACTGGCGGAAATAGGGTAGGTCCTCCGAATAGGCATTCGCCCACATCTTCTTCCTGCCTCGTTTGAACTCCGCGTAGGTGAGCGTAGAAGACTGCCCATAGCCAAACACATCGACGACCGTTCGGTCGCCTCGGGGCGTGTAGAGGAACACCGTCGTGGACCCTGCGTACGGCCCATGGAGGTCTTCCTGGATCCTCGTCGCGGGTCGTATCGTCGTCATGCGACAGACCCTCTTCTCCCACCGGCCCCCGTCTCGGAACTCATAGCTGAGGAGGGTCGTAACCTCGGAAAGGGCCCTTTCTACGAAGTTCCGCACAACCGCCCTGTGGGCCTTGGGATGGAAGATCTCGTCGTTCATGAAATCCCAAACGACTTCGAGTGGCGCGTCGTAGACGGCCCCTCTGTCCTCAACGTACGTCACTCTCGGCGAGAGTGCCTTGCGTTGGGTCTCCGTAGGTTGCTTGGTGCGTGCTTTCATTCCGTCCATACCCCAGCGGCCGTCGGTATCTCCGTGCCCTTTTCCTCGTTTCGCTTGGGTTCGCGTGGAGTGGGGGAGTCAGGCATCGTTACAGCCCGGACTTTCCCCGCGCCTTTGTAACCTATATCCGCGAGCAGAAAGGGGGAAAGAGAAAGGCACCGGAGAGCCCAGAGGCTCTCGCGGTGCCCGAAAGGGTTGAGGAGCTCGATTCTCAGACCTTCCCTCTAGTCGTACCGCTTCCACGTGATGACGAAGTGGTCCTTATGGTAGTCAAACGAGGTCAGGCTGCTGATCTTCTGCTGGGTCAGCCCCGAGAGGAACCCGATCGTCGTCACCTTGTAGACCGTCGCACCCGCGGAGGATGGGAGGCCCCCGATTCCGGCATAGTGTCCATTGACGGTCGCGTCGCAGGTGGCGAAGGTGGTCGTTCCGTAGTCGGGGAGGTAGTAGCCCTGGTCGACCAACGACTCGGAAATGCACTCCACCGTCGAGTCGGATCCGCTCTCGCACGCGCCGTTGCTCGGGTTGCATGTGGTGGGGTTTCCCACCACACTCAAGTCCGCCGCCGAGTTGGAGAGGTCGTTCACGACGATCGTGTACACCCCGCACGAGCTGCCGTAGCAGAACTGGGGGTTGAAGAGAATATACGCCTCGATCCAGTCACCCGCCGAGACCGAACTGCTGAAGCTCTGGATGCCGTTGTACGGGAAGAACTCCCACCAGGTCCAGTAGTAGGGTCCGGCGCCCGTAGATGTGCAGTAGCCGTACGTTCCGCCCTGCTCGACCGTACCTGTGCCAAAGCCGTCGATCCCGACCCAGTTGTCGTTGATCGCCGGATAAGCCGAGCTGCAGCTGATCGACGGAACCTGCCATACTCCATAGGACTCGAGGATTGTACCGGCCGTCGCCGTGTCAGCGTAGCCGCCCCAGTTCGTGCTGGAGCTGCTCGGCGACGAGACATGGTGGAGCCGCTTCGCCAACGAGGCCGGTATCTTCTGGGCCGGTCCCAAGTTGGTCAGTCCTACGGACTGGGCCACATGGCTCGCCTCTGTCGCAGCCACGACCAAGGCCCCGGCAAGGCCGAAGCCCACCAGGCCCATGGTCGCTACAGCTACCGCCAGAAGTGCCGAAGTTCTTTCCTCGCTTCGTCGCCAATTCGTTCGTTCCAAAGGTTTCTCGCCCAAGGCGATTTCCCCCAGTGCCGAGAGGGCTTGTTCGTAGATAAAGCCCGGTGATTTTTCCACGCCTGCGTGCAAGTTGCAACTACTACGCACATTCCATTCGGCTTCGGAGGGCCGAGATTGTGCACGAAGAGTCCGTAGTCGTCCGGCGCCCAAAAAATCTCGCTGTACGCCGAAGTTCTCTGGACCGCTACAGTTCAAAGCGGGCCAGCCGAACGGGCCGCACGGGGTCCCGACGATCGCGCGAATGGATGAAGTGCTGAAAATGAGGGAATCTGGGCCGCACTGCGACGAATGGATGCCGACCCCGAGGGCACTGTTGGACGCCGAACTGAGTGTGGTCCGTTCCAAATAAAGTTCACGCGGAGGAGCGGGAGGGGGCCGGGGGATTGGGGGGCGCGCTCCGGGTTGGGTTGAACGCAGGTCAACCGCGCTCGGCCCGGGGGCGACCGAGGGCATCATCGTCACACACGATTTACCCAATGATGTCGGCGGAGGAAGCCGAGCCCGACGCCGGAGTGACCGGGGGATGCTCGAGGTCACGCGGCCGGGTGGGGGACGCTTCGAGCCGGTCGCGCAGGTGCGGGATCGAGTACGACTGGCCCGAACCAGTGTTGTAGAGGAGGACGGTCTCCCCGGGCCGCAGGTCTCCGCGCCGCATCAAGGGGCCGAGAGCGGCGTAGGGGGCCGCTCCTTCGGGGGACACGGAGATCCCTTCCCGTCGAGCCAGAACTTCCATAGCGTCCACTAGGTCGATGTCGCGGACGACCACCCCTCCCCCACGGCTCGCTCGAACGGCCTCCAAGATCCGCTCGGAAGCGAACGGAGCGGGAACCAGAAGTCCGGGGGCGATGGTGGAAGGATGCTCCCACGGCTCCGCGGTCGGAGCTCCGCTCTCCAAGGCACGGACGACCGGAGCACATCCGATGGCCTGGATCGCGTATAGGCGGGGCATACGCTCCAGAAGCCCGAGCTCGCGGAGCTCGGTGAACGCCTTGTACATCCCGAGCAAACCGGTTCCACCCCCCGTGGGATAGAGGATGGCGTCGGGCAATTCCCCCACCGGGGACTGCTCGAAGATCTCGAGTCCCATGGTCTTCTTTCCTTCCACTCGGTACGGTTCCCGAAGGGTCGACATGTCGAACGACCCTCGTCCGATTTCGGAGCTCCGAGCGACCGCTCCGGCCTCACGGATCGTCCCCGGTACGGCCATCACTTCCGCCCCGTACCTTCGGCACATTTCCTGCACGGATCGGGCCGTCCGGTCCGGCAGGTAGACCCGTACTCTCCTCGAGGCGCGAGCCCCATACGCCGCGAGAGCGACCCCGGCATTTCCCGCGCTGGGCACGTACAGGTCCGTGAGTCCAAGTTCGTGCGCTCGACTGACGGCGACCGTCATGCCCCGTGCTTTGAAGGAACCAGTGGGGAGTAGCCCATCATCCTTGAGCTTCAGTCGGAGTCCGGGGGCTGCCGCCGCCTCGGTCAGGGAGAGGATGGGCGAGAATCCTTCGCCCAACGAGGCGATCATGGACGAGGAGCGAACCGGAAGCAGTTCCCGGTATCGCCACAGCGTGGACGAACGTCCATCGAGTTTCGAGCGCCAACTGTGCCCGTCGAGCTGATCCAGGTCGTACCGCGCGAGCAGAGTGTGGCCACAGGTCGGACAAGGCCCGACCGGGTGCGAGGCGTCGACCTCGGAGCAACAGGCCCGGCACTCGAGCATCGTCAGGAGAGAACCGGTCTCAGCCACGGACCCACCGAGCCCGCGTCCGGAAGTCGGTCGAACGCTCCATCGGGCGACCACCGCTAGGCGCGAGGCGACGTAACCTCTTCCCCCGGAACGGTCCCGGCACATCCCAACCCTCATCTTGCAGGGGGTCTGGACTTGGCCATGACGAGCCCGGGGGAGCCGCCTCTTTCTGCGCCGGACCTAATCGGTCCGATCTCGATCCTGAACCAGCCGGTGAGCGGGCCTCGTTCGGCCCGTCGTCGGCACAACCGGACCTTCGCGCACGTCCACCTGGTCGTCGAACTGAAGTCGAGCGCCGTGACACCGACGGCCGTCCCAGTGTTGCAACGCCTCGAGGCCCTTCTCGGAATGAGGAAGATCGTGGAGGCGGCGGACTTGATCCGGCTCGCTGGGTGGACACTCCATGCCTTCTCGGCACGAGGGTTCCGACGGGTCGACCATTGGGAGGTCGCCCCGGGCGGTTGGTTGCCCCTCCCCGAGGCGTCTGCCCGACGACCCACGGAGGAACCGGTGGGTCATTTGCTGAAGATCCTCGAGAGCGACGCGGCGCGGTCGATCGCCCAGGCACGGACCTTCTCGGTGCGGTTGTCCGACTTCCACGGCAACCACGCGGACGTAATCGTCCGGCGGGTTCACCGCGCCCGAAGGCCGGCGATCGAGCTCGACCTTCGGGGGATTTGGACTCGATCCGATGTGGAGGACCTGAAGGAGGCCTTCAGCGAGCGATTGCCGGTCGTCCGGACGACGGTCACAAAGTTCCAGTACGCGGCCGGGAAGTAGGCGCGGCCTTCTCGGTCGGACATCGGCCGACCGCCCACCCGTTCCGAGGGCCGGGCGCGAGGGCGCCGCGCACATGACCTGGGTCCCTAGAAGCCTCCATAAAGGGCACCGACCATCGGGCGAGGAGCCCCGAAGTCTCTCTTATGGCTCTTCCAAAAGGACCCGAGGCCGGACGACCCTCCGAAACCGCGCCGGCGTGGTCGGGGAGCTCCGCAACCTCCGGTCGGATCGCACCCGTAGCGACGGCGGAACGGGATCTGGCGGACGGGCAGTACGACCGGGCCGTACGCGAGGCCTACCACCGCGTGGTCCTGGACCTCCAGAAAGCCTACGGGCTATCCCTCCCGGCCCAGTGGACGCACCGTGAGTTCCTCTCGGATTTCCTGCGGAACGACATGGGGATCTTGACGACGCTCGTTGCCCAACTCTATCGGTTGTACGAGCCTGTCCGGTACGGCGTGCGCTCGGATTGGCTGACCGAAGACCCCCTACCGATCCTGCACCTCATCTACAACGAACCCGCGATGCGCGACCTCTATCGAGTCGCGTCTCCGGGCCCGGCCGCGGCTCCGAAGGGACGTTCGTTCGCTTCGGGTCGGTCCCCGCTCGGCGATCGGGCCGACGGTCCTTCTGAGTGAGCGGGGGGTCGAGCGCAAGACCGTGGCCTACCTTCCGGTACTCTCGAATGTTTCGTTCGCCCTGCCCTTGGTAATCCTGGTCGCTGCTGGGATCCTCTGGTGGTGGACCACACGCGTGTCCGTTCCACCGCGGCTCGCCGCGGTATCCCCGCTTCGTTCGTGGAAGGTCAGCCCGGTCGCGGCCGTCTATGCGTCGTTGCGGCAGGACCAGTACCTGCTCGCGGCGTACCTCCTAAAGGCCCGTCTCGCCCGTCTCGCGTTCGATCAGGTCGGGATCGCCCCGGACGACTTGCGCACGTGGATGATCACAAAGACCGCTCCCGCGTTGCCGATCCCTCTCACTCCCGGGAAGGTCTGGTCGCACCTCACCTCCGCGTATGGCTCCGCCTACTTGGCCGAAGGTGCGCCGGTCTGGGAGTCGTTCTCTGACATCATCGTGCCGCGACGGCGCCGGAAGGCCGCCCGTGAGTTCGCCCGGGCGGCGGCCGAGGTGGAAGAAGTGGTCGCCGCGTGGTCGGGGGCGACGTGACGACCCCCGCGGCGCGGCCGGAAGGGTCCCCGTCTGCGACGATCGACCCTGGTCCGAAGGAGGACCTTGCGACAGCCGCGGCCATCCTGGATCGATTGCAGGCGTCCATCGGCCGCGAAGTGATCGGGTACGCCCCGGTCGTCCGAGCCCTGGCGAACGCCCTCCTCGCCAACGGTCACGTCCTGCTCGAGGGCGTCCCCGGCCTGGCCAAGACCTACCTGGTTCGTTCGTTCGCCGGATCGCTCGCCCTCAGCTTCCGACGGATCCAGTTCACGCCGGACATGCTCCCCTCGGACATCCTCGGGGCGACCGTGCTCAATCCCAAGGACCGCTCGTTCGAGTTCCGCCCCGGCCCGATCTTCGCGAACGTCATCCTGGCCGATGAGATCAACCGGGCGCCGCCCAAGGTTCAGTCGGCCCTCCTCGAAGCGATGCAGGAGGGCCAGGTCACCATCGAGGGCCAAACGCATCCGTTACCGCGACCGTTCATGGTCATCGCCACCCAGAATCCGATCGAGCAGGAGGGGACCTACCCACTCCCCGAGGCCGAGCTCGATCGGTTCCTCTTCCGGTGGATCCTCGACTACCCGTCGGCCGCGGATGAAGTGACGATCCTGCGCACGCGCGGCGACGTCGAGGCAGACGGCGGGGGTGCGCCCGTGGTCACGGCCGCGGAGCTCGAGCGGTTGCGCACCCTGCCCGGGCAGGTGTTCGTCGCCGACGACCTCTTCCGCTACATCACGCGCATCGTCCGCGGGACGCGCGAAGACCCCCGCATCCTGGTCGGGGCTTCCCCCCGAGCGAGTGTCCATCTCCTCAATGCCGCCAAAGCGGCCGCCGTGCTGGATGGGAGGAAGTACGTCATCCCGGACGATGCTCGCGACTTTGCGCTTCCCGTCCTCAGCCATCGCGTCATCCTCCGCCCCGAGGCCCTGACCCTATCGCTCCAACGAGGGGGGATCGGTCGCACGGCCGAATCGATTCGAACAGTTCTCGACGAAGTACTCGCGCGCGTCGACATCCCCCGTTGAGGCGCCGGAGGGG
>JAKIVX010000009.1:37103-64237 GCA_022750335.1 Thermoplasmata archaeon
AGGACATCCGGTTCGGCCTCCTGCTCTTCTCGGATCGGGTGGTCCTCCATCTCCCGCCCGAACGGAGCCCGGACCACGAGTTCGAGATCGCCCGCGCTCTCGCCGGCGCGGAGATCGAACCCCGGCCGTCGTCCCTCGCGACGGCGCTGGGGTACCTCGCTCCGCGACTCCGGTTCCCGGCGCATCTTCTCGCGTTCTCGACCCTGGAGGGCGACCCCGCGGAGCTGGCCCGGGCCTGGGGCGCGCTCGCTCGGGTCGGCCATCGCCTCAATGTGTTCGTTCCGGACCTCGAGGGGATCTATCCCCCGTTGGCGAACGAGGCGAACGATCGGGCCCTGCGCCTCCTGCTCCGCCCGGAAGTCGATCGGATCAACCATCAGGTCGAGCAGTTGCGCGGGCTCGGCGTGACAGCCGCCCGGTACGGCCGGAGCGGGGCCACGGAGAGTTTGAACCTGGTGTTCGCGGAACTGCGGGGTCGGAGGGCCGCCGGATGAACGAGCGGATCGTCGCCACCGGTCTGTTCGCCCTCCCGTTCGTCTACCTCGCCGCCCTCGTGCTCTCGCAGTTTCCCCTCACCGACGTCGGGCTCTACTTCGGGTTTGCCGCGTGCGCGACCATCGCGCTCCTGCTCGGCCTGGGGGGGTCCCGCGGACAGCTCCTCGCCGTGTTCGTGGACGTCGCGCTCGCGATCGTGGTCGCGACGGCCCTGCTCGCGTTCAGCACGTTCGGGGGGCTCGCGAGCCAGTTGACTGTCGGGGTCCTCGTCGGACTTCCCTTCCTCGCGTCCGCCCTTTCCTGGCGCGAGCGCTCGGGGCCCGCCCATCGAACGGTCGCGTTGGCGGTCTCGATCGTGATCGGGACCGCCCTTCTCGCCGCACGGTCCGCGGTCCTCGAGAGCGGCGGAGGGGGCCGTCCGGCGGACTTCGTGCAGGCGTTCTTCACGGTCAACGTGAGCCAGGTGCAGGGCTTGATCCGGATCGCGACGGGAGGGAGCGAGCCCGGCCTTCCGCTGCGGGCGGTCTTCGACCCGACCTTCGATGCGCTCTGCGCGCTCGCCGCGGCCGGGGTCCTTCTCCTCGCGCTTCGACCCCAATCCGGGTCCCATGAGCGGCTTCCGGTCGCGGTCTCCCTCGAGCCGACGCCGATCCGGAGCGATGTCGAGCGCCTGGCTCCGTTCTCCGAATCGCAGCGTCTCGTGTTCGAGAGCCGGTCGTCGACCGTGCCGCCGACCGGCGCCTGGCCCCCCGGCCTCGAGGCCGTGGCTCTCGCGGCACTCGCGACCACCCTCTTCCTCTCGATCGCCTTCGCGACCCCGCTGTACGCCCCGCTCCTCCTGGCCGGGGGGACGGCCGCTGTCCTCCTCTTGGTGGCGGTCTCGAGTTCCCGAGCCCGCGTCGGGGGCCGGCTCCTCCCGCCCGGGGGCGCCGGCCCCTAGTGTGTCGGGCCTAGGGGAGTCTCCGGTGCGGACCGATGGAACCATCGTCGGCGGCGCGTATCGTCCGACCGCCGGGGCGGGCGCTCCGATGCGTCAGGCCCGGCCGCCGGTGTGGATTCCGGGGCCCGCAGCATGGTGAGGTAGATCACCGCGAGGGCGAGGGCCCCGAGCGGAAGGAGGAGGAGAGCCCAGATCGACCCCGTACCGGGCGGAAGCAACGAGAGGTCGTTCGCCCCGCCCGGGCCGGACGGGCTGCCCGCGCGAGTGAGGTTGATCGGGTACCGGTCGATGACCTGGCCGGGATTCAGGACGATGCCCGACACATTCGTGTCGTATCCAGGGGCCGATGCGACGAGGGTGTACGCGCCCGCGGCGAGCGCGGTGAAGTTGGCCCATCCCCCCGCATCGGTCGTCATGTTCTCAAATCCCTCGACCGAGACGTTGGCGCCCGAGATCGGACGATGGGTCGCATTATCGAGGACGAGGGTGTCGAGGACAGCGCGGGGGAGCGGAGTGAGGTAGACCGTCAGCGGGTCGATCTGACCGGGGCGGATCCACTGGAGCGGGATGCCGAGGTCCGTGGCGTAGCCGGTCGCCCAGGCCACGAGAGTGTAATTTCCCGCGAGCAGCGTGATCAATAGGGTGCCTCCGGCCGCGATCCGGTCGAAGGTGGGGGGACCCACGGGCAGGACCGGTGTCTGCGTGAAATTTAGGTGGGCTCCCGGGACCGGTGCGAAGGTCTGCGAGTCGAGCACGTCCACGTCGAGGTATCCGGGAGGGGCGGAGGTGAGTACGATCGTCAGGTCGAGGACGCCAGTGGTGGGCAACGTCGCGAGCGTCGAGTTGGGGGCGAAGTAAGACGCCGAGGCGCCCACAATCTCCCGGCCCTGGTACGACGTGGATTCTTGGGCGTGACCGGAGGCATCTGTCAGGCCGACGAAGTAGTCGTTCACGGTGACCGTGGCGTTCAGCAACGGCGCCATCGTGGCGTTGGGAAGTAGGCCCTCAACGAACACGTTGAGCTCGAGGAGCGGGACGAGCGAAATGCGCACGATGGTCACCCCGTTCGAAACGAAATCGACCCGGGTCGAGTTCGGGTGCTGTCCCGGATACCACGCGGTCACGACCCCCTCGAAGGCCGGCACCCCCGTCGCATTGGACCATCCCGCCGGGTCGGTAATCCCCGGCGACCCGACGGGAGCTCCTTCGATGGAGAGGTTCACCCGTGCCCCCTCCACGGGCGCCCCTCCTTCCGTGACGAACGTGTCGACGGTGGCCGACGCGATCCACTTGAGGCTCATGATGATGGTCGAAGTGACTCCCGGGGGTACCCACTGGGCCGATACGGCCTGGGCGTATCCCGGTGCGGTGACGTTCACCACCAGCTCGGCGGAGGGGAGGCCGAAGAACTCGGCGTCCCCTTCCGCGTTGGTCGAGAGTGTTCCTCCGAGGTTCGAGCCGACGAACGCGTCCGTGATCGGTGCTCCGGTTGAGAGGTTCTCGACGACCACCACCGCGTTCGCGGACAGTGCGAGGCGCCAGGTTCCTCCGAAGGTCATATTTCCGTTGGAGCCGCCGGTCATGAGCAGGGTCGAATTCCCCGCCACATCGAGCCAATCGGCCGACGCTTCGGACCGCGCCGCGGGCGTAAGCGGAGTGGCCTCGACGGCCCAGGAGTTGTCGGAGGGAAGATAGATCGACAGGTCGCTGAAGGACGAGAATCCGTTCGTGCCGCCATACAGCAGGTCCGCTTCGAGGCCCGGATCGTAGACCCACACGCCCTCCATTCGTGGGGACGGGACCGGCCCGTTCGGCGAGGTCACCTCGCTCCACGAGGAGTCGGATGGGTTGAACTGCCACAACGTGTTCGAGCAGGGATAGCACCCTCCGAACAGGTCGAACGTGCCGGACGAGGGATCCCAGTCCAGGCGGGCCCCGTACAGAGCCGGAGGCGAAACGCCCGAGAGGGAGGCCACCCGGGTCCAGACGTCGGTCGTGAGGTTCAATTCCCACGTGTCGGAGTAGATGACCTGGCCCGACCCTTGATAGTCCGGATCCCAGCCTCCGAAAAGGAGCGCCAGCCCAGCCGTGGGGTCGACGGCAAACGCGGGGTCCTGCCGCGGCGCCGGCGCGACGGACAGGGAGACGTTCTGCCACACGTAGTTTGTGAAGTTGAACGACCACGTGTCATTCGCATCGGTCGCCGGAGGCCCGCCGACGTTGCCACCGAAGAGCACGGCGATCCCGGCCGCGGGGTCCCCGGCAAATCCGAATTCGGTTCGGGGGGAGGGAGGCACGCAGCCGCACGCGCCGTAATCGAGCGTCCCCCATTGGTCCCCCGATTCGGAGTACAACTGAGTCGGGTTGGAGAGCCCGGACGCCGTGGTGCCACCGAACTGGACCGCCTCCCCTAGGGGAGAGTCGCTCGCGAGGCCCGCGCCGCTGACGTTGACCGGGAGGAGGTCGTTGAGCTGGCTCCATGCGAAGAGGGTCCCTCCGCTCGCGGGTCGCCCATCGGGAAGGGGCCCGGGATCCGGGCAATTCGGAACCGACGCGCCGGAGCCGCCGTATGATCCAGGACAGTTTTGGGAGAGGCTCCCAGCACTTCGAATCATCGCAGGCGGTGCACCACGAACGGAATTCGCCGAGGTACTCGGCATCGCCGAGACGAGGACGAGTACCAGAACGAACGCGACCAGGGGGGCTCGTCCGCCGCCACCCGGATGGGTCGCGGGGTACGTGGAACTTCGACTCACGGTCGCCTTCAACCCGCCACGACGCGTCCGCCAAGGGGACACGCGGTCGTTAGCAGGGCCTCGGGCTGGGAGGACCCGCAGAACGCACAGGGCCGGTCCGCCCCCCCCGACAGGAGGTAGGGGTTGGGCCGCACTTCCCAGTCACCGCGATGCCCGGGGAGACAGTCCGCACAGCACGGTTGGGGCAACGAGGGCATCCCGCGCATGTCCAGGCGAGCGCCCCGCCGACCATAAGCCCCTCCCATCTGTTACCCGAGACTCGGTGGGTCCGAAGGGGTTGGGGCCAAGGGTCGGACCGACTCCGTTCACGAGAGGGTCGAGCGGATTTCCCCCGCCTCGAGCTGCGAGGCTTAGAGGTGCCAGGTCGGCCCGCCGTATCCGTCGGGGCGGGCCGCGGGAGTTGGGCCGCCGAACGGGTCGGGGCGTAGGACGACCGGCCGGCCCTTCTTCTTCGAAATGTACGCGTCGATCGCGTTCGCGGCCGCCGTGCCGGCGGCCATCGCGTAGACGACGGATTTGCCCCCCGAGGCGAAGACGCCTTCGACGTCGGTCATCCAATCCGGCTTCGCCCCCTGGGGCCAGGGGTGAGCGGCCAGGGATAGGTTGAGCTCGGCGGGGAGGCCCTGGAGGTCGGCCGTCTCCCCGACCGCGACGATGACGGTGTCGCACTCGATCGTCTCGTCCGACCCCGGGACGGGGACGGACGTAGGGCGGCCCTTCGCGTCGGGCGGGCCGAGCTGCATCGTCTGGATCACGATCCCCGTGACCTGCGAGGTGCCGAGGATCTTCACCGGCGCCCGTTCGAACCGGAACTGGACTCCCTCGATCTCACCGCCCCCGACCTCCTCGTCGTCCGCCGGCATGTCCTCCTTCTTCTTCCGGTAGACCAGGGTCACGCTGCCGCCCTCGTTCATGCGAGCGGCCGAGCGGGCCGCGTCCATCGCGACGTCCCCGCCTCCGATGACGACGATCTTCCGCCCCTTCCGACCGAGCAGACTGCCGCTGCCGTGGTTGGCGGCCAGGAGGAACTGGATCGCGGCGAACACGCCGGGCAGATGCTCCCCCGGGATCCCCATCGCCCGGGGGTCCGACGCTCCGATCGCCACGAAGACGGCGAGGTACCCCTCGGCGAGGAGGCTCTCGGGAGTGAGGTCGGGTCCCGCCTTCATGCCCGGTCGGAACGTGACGTCGAGATTCTTGAAACGGGCGAGGTCGATCCCCAATTCGTCTCCGGCCAGGTGGTACTTCGGGATGGTCTCGACCTGGCCCCCCAGGAACGGTTGCTCTTCGAAGACCGTGATCGAGTACCCCCGCACCGCGAGCTCCCAGGCGGCCATCAGACCCGCCGGTCCTCCTCCGATGACGGCGACCCGTTCGCTCTTCGGCGCGCTCGGGACATAGAGGAGGTTCGAATTGCCGTGTTCGAGGGCCGCCCGTTTCAGATGGCGGATGGCGATGGGCACGCCCTTCGCGCCCATGACGCAGTCCTCCTCGCAGTAATGGTAGCAGGTCTTGCAGAGCACGGTCGCGAGGGGGTTTTCCCGCAGCGTGAGGACGGCCGCCTCGTCGAACTTGTCCTGCGCGATGAGCGTGATGTAACCGCGGCAGTCCTGCGTGATGGGGCAGGCTTGGACGCAGAAGGGCATCTGGCATTGCAGGCACCGCTGCGCTTCGAGGATCGCCTCCTCCTTCGAGTAGGCGTGCAGGATCTCCCCGAAGGTCGTGGAGCGCTCCTCCTTGGTCTCCTCGGCGATCGGTCGCCGGTCGTACCGGAATTCTCCCATCGTGCCTACTGCCGTCCGGATCCTCGCCGATCGCGCGCGACCCACCCGGGGGGACAGTATATCTTCGTCGGCGCCGGAGGTCGGGTACGGCGACCTCATCCTCCGGTCCCGACGATGGAGCGGCGTCGGATCGTCCGCCTGGGTGGAACGGCCACGAGGAGACCGACCGGCCCCGAGGGGCGACGCCCATCGGTTTCATGAGGGCCGAGTCGTACGGGGGATGGATTGAGCGAAGACCCGTCCTCCGGTGAGGGTCCGATCCTGCCCACGGCGGGCCACTTCTCCGCTCGAGAGATCACCGGGACCGACCTCAGTCGCATCATCTCGCTCAGCGACGGCGTGTTCGCGTTTGCCCTGACGCTGCTCGCCCTCTCGCTCGCGGTGCCGATCGTTTCCACGAAGGTCCCGGCCGACCACGTGTCGTCCAATCTCGCCTTCCTCCTCCAGCGCGACTACAACGCGTTCTTCGGGTACGCCTTCGCGTTCGTGATGATCGGGATCTGGTGGGTCGTCCACCACCGGACGTTCCAGTTCATCGCACGGTACGACTCCACGCTCGTCTGGCTGAACATGGCGATCCTGATCCAGATCGCGGTGATGCCGTTCGTGCTCAGCGTGTTCAACGACTACGGGGGTACCCAGACGGCGGTCGGACTCTTCGCCGGGCTGCAGGTGACACTCGGAATCACTACGACCGTCCTGTGGGATTATGCCCACCGGGCGAAACTCCTCCGACCGAACATCCCGGAGCCGGTCGCCGAGTTCTTCACGCGACGTGGGTGGTACACCGCGGGCGTGTTCGCCCTGTCGATCGGGCTCACGTTCGTCAATGTGACCGCCGCCGAGCTCAGCTGGCTGCTGCTGTTCGTCGTGCAACGGGTCCTCGACCGCAAAGGCGTCGAGATCCCCGCCTGAGCCCGAGCGTCGCGTTCCGATCTCCTCGGACGACGGGCGGGGGAGGAGAGGGATCAGGAGGAGGACGTGGGCGCGGTCCGAGGGGCGGTCAGGATCCGGGCGCCTTCCCCCTTCGCGACGTAGACATGGAGCGCGTCGCACGTCTTCCGGAAGTAGTTCGCCCCCTCGTGGCCGAAGCGGGCCACGAGCCGCTCCTCGATCTCGGGCTCGGTGAGGGTCGGCTCGACCTCGGGGGTGAACTGGCACTGGAAGACGAGGAACCGGTGCCCTTCGAGGTCGAGGCGGGCGGTCTCGGGAGAACCGCAGAACGGGCAGTGGAGCATCGCGGGTCGAGATAGCTCGGGGGCTTAGCGTTGCCGAGGGGCCTCTTAGTCGATGTACCCGAGGGAGCGGAGCCGCTCCTTCAAGAGCCGTTCGTCCTCCTCACTGAAGACGGTCGCGCCGACGGGGTGGTCGACCAGCCGACCGAGGATGTACGCGACCAGCGCTTCCACCGACTCGAACGAGGAACCCTGCATCCGGACCTCGAGCGCGCGGACGACCTCCTCGGGGAGTCGCAACGTGCGCACCGCGCCCGGGCTCGGAGGATCGCTCATGGCACGGGGCTCCGACCCCGGTCCCCCTGATACCTCCTTCGCCGGCATCGTCACTCCCACTCGATGGTCGCCGGCGGCTTGTCGGTGATGTCGTAGAGGACCCGCACGACCTCCCCGTGCAGGGAACGGGTGATCCGTTCCGCGATCCGCTGGGCCACCGCTCGCGGAAGGTCGGCCGCGGTCGCGGTCATGGCGTCGCTCGATTCGACGACCCGCACCCCGATCGCCTCCCCATGGACGCGGTTGTCGCCGAGCACCCCGACGGTTCGGCCGGGGAGGAGGACGGCGAAGTACTGCCAGGGGCGCCGCATCGTCCCTTCGGCCACGGCCCGTTCGATCTCTTCCTCGACGACCGCATTGGCGACCCGGACCCGTCGGACCCGCTCCGGCGTGACCGGTCCCGCGACCCGTACGGCCAACCCCGGTCCCGGAAACGGTTGCCGATCGGGCGACGGAACCCCGAGCGCGCGCGCGACGGCGCGTACTTCGTCCTTGTAAAGGTCGCGCAACGGTTCGACCAGCCGGAGGCGGCTGTCCGCAGGGATCCCCCCCACGTTGTGGTGCGTCTTGATCGTGTCACGGAGGGCTCCACCGCTCTCGATCCAGTCGGGAGCGATCGTACCCTGGACGAGACGGTCGGTGCCGAACCGCTCAGCCTCGGATTCGAACAAGCGAATGAACGCGGCCCCGATCCGACGACGTTTTTCCTCGGGGTCGCTCACATCGGCCAGTGCGGCGAAGAACCGGTCGGCCGCCGGAAGTACCTCAAATCGAAGTCCGGCGTTCCGGAAGAGCTCGCTCACCCGTTCGACCTCCTTTTCCCGGAGGAGTCCGGTATCGACGAACAGGGCACGGGCCCGTTCCCCCAGGGCCCGTTCGGTCAGGATCGCCGCGACCGTGCTGTCGATGCCACCGGAAGCGGCGATGATCGCTTTCCCCGGTAGTTCGGTCCGAAGTCGCTCGACCGCCTCGGCGATGAACTGCGCCGGGTCGTTCACGGGGGAGGCACCGCCTTGGTCTCGGGTTCCTCCCGCCATTTCGCGCGGTAGGCGGTGAGGCGGGCTTCGAGCTCCGGGTGCTTGAGAGCGAGGATCGCTGTGGCGAGCAGCGCAGCGTTCTCGGCGGCGTCGAGTCCCACCGCAGCGACCGGGATCCCCGGTGGCATCTGGACGACGGAAAGCAGGCTGTCGAGCCCGAGGCCCCGATTCAGCGGGACGCCGATCACGGGCCGGAGCGTCCGTGCGGCGACCACGCCGGGCAGGGCGGCGGAGAGGCCGGCCATCGCGATGAAGACCTCCGTCGCCGGGTCGGCGACCAGGCGGTCGACTTTCTCCGGATTCCGATGGGCCGAGGCCACGTGGACCTCGCACGGGATCTGAAACTCGGTGAGCCGGGTTCGGACCTTCTCCGCGACCTCGAGGTCCGACTTGCTACCGACCAGGACCGTGACCTTCATGGGCGAACCGAGCCGCGCCGGGGGAAAAACGTTGCCGACCTCAAGGACCGTCGGACCGCCCGATCGCCCGGAACCGAGCCACGAGGCGACGGGTGCGGGACGATAGAGGACGAAAGAACACGACGCCCACCCAACTGGGATAGAGCCAGTAGTTTCGTTTGAAGACGAAGAAGGTCCAGGGATGGCCGGTGCAGGTCGTTCCCGGGTCTCCCACGATGACATGGCACCATACCCCGCCCGGGTCGAGGTAGAGGAAGGGCGCGAGGATCGCGGCGGTGAGGACGAGGGCGAGCGCCGCTTGCCCGTACTGGCGGCGGGCGAGATGGACGGCGACGACCACCACGTTCGCCAGTTGCTTCAGGGCGAGGGCGAACACCTCCGCCGGCCATCGGTATCTTCCGAGCGGGACGACGAAGGCGAGGGTCAGCGCGAACAACGGAACGAAATCATTCTGTCCGTTCGCGGCCAGCACCGGGATCCACGCCGTGGCAAAGCCCGCCGACGCGAGAGCGTCTCTTCGCAGCAGGTAGACCGACCCGCCCCACGCGACGAGCGACACCCATCGGTAGTCCAGCCCGGGCACCTGGACGAACGTCAGGAGTGGAAGGTAGACGTCGTACGAGTTCTCAACATGCACGGACCCGTACTGGACGTAGCTGAACGCGACCGGTCGGGAGTAGAGCGACCAACCGAGCGACGCGTACGCCGGGGTGCTGTACGGTTCGTCCGAGAGACCGTTCAGGACGCCCGTGAGGAGGGAGAATACCGCGATGGCGGCGCCGACCCCCACGAGCGCAGGGACCAACCACGGCACCTCCCGCGCCACCCGCGATGCGCCCCACCCTACGACGAGCGTGACGGCCACGATCGGGACGATGAGGGACGTGAACCCCAGAAAGGTCGTCCCGACCAGGAGCGGCAGGGTGAGGAGCGAACCGAGGAGTAGGAGGACCGCCTGTGCCCGCGCGTCCATGGACCGCCAGGCCAACCCGGACCCGCCTATTCGAGTTTCGCGGTCCCTCAAGCTCATAGGCCCGCCCGCGCCTCACGGCCGATGACCCTCCGGCTGCACAGGAAGGGCCGGTTCCGGGCCTGGCTCGGCGGTCGTTTTGGCGGTGACGCGGACCTCGGGGACCGGATCTGGCGGAGGGTGCTGCACGGTCTCTGCGCGATCGTCCTGCTCTACTACCTCCTCCCCGAGAACTTCTTTCTCATCGCCCCGAAGTGGGTGATCCTGCTCGCCGCGCTCGCGGCCGTTCTCTTTCTCGAGGTGCTGCGCCACGCGGCCGGACTGGAACTCCCCACGATCCGGGCGTACGAACAGCGTCGTATCGCCAGCTTCGCCTTTTTCGCCGTCGCCCTCGTCATCGCGGTCCTGCTCTTTCCCATGCCGGTCGGCGCCGCGGTCGTCCTCGGCACCGCGCTCGTCGACCCGCTCGCGGGAGAGCTTCGGACCTACCGCGCCCGCCCGACCGTCCAGTGGGGGGCTCCCATCGCCGCCTATTTCGCTCTCGCCTGGGTCGGGCTCGCCGTCGTGGGCCGGTGGCCGGCGATCCCGTCGGTCGCGCTCGCCCTCATCGCCGCCCCGGTCGCGATCGTCGTCGAGCGACGGATGGGTACGTGGCTGGACGACGACCTGCTCATGACGCTCGTGCCGGCGCTCCTGCTCCTGGGCCTCGGCGTCTACGCCCTCCACCTTCCAGCGTGAACCGGCGGCTCGGGGAACCCACCCCGTTCGGGCGCCTCGTTAGACGATGGGGGTCAGGACCGTGTGCGGAAGGCCCTTCTCCGGGTCCGGGCTGATCGCATAGATCGTCGTGCGCGGACGGATCCCGTAAATGCACGGCTGGTTGTCGATGTTGATGACGCGGAAGTACGTGTCCATCATGTTCAGGATCTCGCTCGAGACAAGGAGACCGGGCTTGAGCAGACCGATCCCCAGGTTGCCGGCGTGCTTGGCCCGGGAGACGCCCTGGAAGTACAGTCGGATCGCGACCTGATCGCCCATGAGGCTCTCGAACGTGTCGAACGCGGTGTACTCGATGAACGGCTTCCGGTCGGGGCCGCCGGCGGCCTTGTCCGCGGCCACCATCGCCCGCAACGCCTCGTCCCGTCCGAACCGGGCCATCGGCAGGATGTACGGTTCCTCGGTCTCGTTCGCCGCATAGTCCGGGATCCGGACCCGCGTGTCGAACGTGTTCGCCGGAACATGCCGCACGAGGGTCTCGCGGAGCTTGTCGGGCGACTCGCCCGCCGCGAGCACGGCGATGATCCCCCGACCCTGCGAGAGGAAGTTGAGGAAGGTCGGCGTGAACAGCATGTAGTAATCGTCGATCCCGACGTTGACGTCGACCTCGAACGCGTTGAAGCTCCCGCGTCGGAAGCCGCCTCCGAGCAGGGTATCGAAATCGGGGATGCCGGTCGAGTAGAAGCGCTCGGGATCGCTCACGGGTTTCCACGCGCCGGTCGGCGGGGCTCCGTGGCCGTCGCGCGTTGTGCCGAGCGCCTCGAAGCGTCCTCCGGCGAGCGTGACCGCGTACCGAGCCTGGCCGATGTTGGTGGCCCGCAGTTTCTCGAGCCGCAGATGGCGCACGCGCCGCTCGTCCAACTCCTCGCGCTGGATGGAGATGAGTCCGTCGACCAGGTACTCGATCCCGCCCGCTTCCGGCTTTTCAAGGATCATGACGACGTCGGCGCTCGAACCCTCCACCAGGTCCTTCTGGAGGGCCATGACGAACTCTTCCATCTCGAGCCCGTACTTGTGGGTCACGCCCTCGAGGGAGTCGATGACGAGTAGCGACTTCTCGGGGAGCGCCCGCTCGATGCGCGAGTAGACGTTCTCGACCTCGGGCATGGGGCTCCGTTGGAGGAGCGCCTGGAGGTGGGTCCGGTCGACCCGCGTGGGGGGTCCTCGTTCCTGGCCGAACGTGCCGAGGACTTCCTTCCCCGCACGGATCTTCCGCTGCTCGGACTCGGGGAGCTGCTTGTCAGCGGCCTTGCCGCTGGCGTTGATCGTGTCGAGGAACAGCTTCGCCGCATCCAAGACGCGGGTCCGCATCTCGCTCGTCTTGAGCCAAGGGAATTGCCGGTAGAGGGCCTCGTCCCCGACGCGCGTGGAGAGGTAGTAGGAGCGACTTGGCTGCCCCACCCGCTCCAGGAGCTCGAGCCCAAAGGTGGTCTTTCCGGTTCCGGCGCCGCCCTTCACGATCAGGGACCGACCGCCTTTCCCGCTCAGGAAGGCGATGACCTCGGGAGGCACTCCCCCGACCGTGCTACCGTCGTTCGCACTCATGGTGATGTTCGGTCCACGGCCGTACCGGGGGACTCTTCGCCCACGATATCATCCCGTATCCCACGACTGGATGGGCATACTCCTAAGGTAAAGGTTTGCTCCGCAGTTGCGGCCCCGTCGGGTCACTTCCCGACGGCCTTCCGCACGGCGTTCCGCGCGGCGTCGAGCGTCTCTGCGAGAGGCCGTCCGGGCTCTCCCACTGCCGTGGCCGCCGAGGGGTTCCCGCCTCCCCGCCCCCCGAAGGGGCCCTTCGCCGCTTCGAGGACGGCGGACGCGGAGACCGCGGGCGCGCTCGAGCCGATGAAGAGCGTCCCTTTCCCGTCCTGCTCGGCCGAGAGCAGGGCGACCCGACCGGGGGCCCGCGTCAGGAGGCGCGAGAGTTCCTGCAACCCGATCCGGTCGAGGTCGACCTGGGCCGAGACGAGGGTGAGGTCGGAAAGGGTCTCGACCGACGCGGGGTCCGCGAGGAGCCGCGACGCGGTCTGGCCCAGGTCCTCCTTCGTCCGAGCCTTGGCAAGCTTCCGGGACTCTTCGACCTCCCCCAGGAGACGGTCGATCCCTTGGGGTAGCCCCGTCACGGGGACTCCCAGGCGCAACGCCGCCTCCTTGAGGACCTGCTCGTGCTCCTCGCGAACGTCCAACGCGCGGTCGCCGCTGACGTAGGTCAACCGCACGACGCCGTCCTGGATCCGTTCGACGTCGAGGATCCCGATCGCGCCCACCTCGCTGGTGTGAGTGCAATGCGTCCCCCCACACGCTTCCACGTCCATGCCTTCCACCTCGACGATGCGGAGCTCTTTTCCCGGGACGGCTCCGCCCTGATAGAGGGTGAACCCGAACCGTCGCTCGGCCTCGTTCCGGGACTCGAAGTAACTCTTGACCGGGAGGTTCTGCCGGACGACCTCGTTGACCCGACGTTCGACCCGGTGGAGCTCCTCGCGGGAAAGAGCCTTGTAATGCGTGATATCGATGCGCGCCGACTCAGGGCCCTTGTACGCGCCCGTCTGCCAGACGTGCGGGCCGAGAACCTCCCGAAGCGCGCCGTTGAGCAGGTGCGTTGCCGTGTGGTGTTGCATGAGCTGGAGGCGGCGGCCCGGGTCGATCCGGCCCCGCACCCGCTCGCCGACCGGCCAGCGCGGAGGGTGGTCGAGTCGGTGCAGGACCCACGGCCCCTTCCGAGCTACGTCCACCACCTCGTGGTCACCGAGGTGGCCGCGGTCGGAAACTTGACCGCCTCCCGTCGGATAGAAGTAGGTCCGGTCCAGCACGACGAACGGCCCGTCGGACCAGACGACGTGCGCCTCGAACGAGTCGGTGTAGGGGTCGAGGTAGTAGAGCACCTCGGTCGGCGCCGTCCCCGGAGCCGGGTCCGGCAGGCCTTCCGTCTTCTCCGAATAATCGGTCGACGGAACCTCGGACTCGTGACGCGCCGCGACCCGAGCGTAGAAGTCCTCGGGAACGGGGAGCGGCTCTTTCAGCTCCTCGACGGCCACCTCCGGGGGTACTCCGAGCGAGTCGTACCACTCGAGGAGGTCGTCGGTCGAGATCCGTCCGCCGGCGGCGCGGGTTCGCTCTTCCTGGCGGCGGATGATCCCCCGGGCCCGTCCGATCGCTTCGGCGTACCGCTCCACCTCGTTCTCCACGACGCGATGCAGGTCGGCGCGTTGCTGGCCGATCTCGGTGTGGTAGTGGGCGATGTCCCGCGCCACCCGGTCGAGAATGGAGGTGATCTCGGGTGCCTCCGGGGTCTTGCTGAGGATCCGCAGGGACCGGCGAATGAGCAGGCGGACGAAGTAGCCCTCCTTGCTGTTCGAAGGCACGACCCCATCCGTGATGAGGAAGTTCAGTGCGCGCGCATGGTCCAAGAGGATCGCGGTCTCCCTCGGCGCAAAGGTGCGCCGAAGTTCGTCGTAAGCGTCCCCGAACACCGGTTCGTACGCGTTCTTGGTGCCCTGGCTCGCCCACGTGAACCGTTCGAGCCCGTAGCCCGTATCGACGACCGTGAGTGGCATCGGCCGGACGTTATCCCCGTCCCGGATGTATTCCATGAATACGAGGGTCCCGAGCTCGAGCCCCGATACCCCGACGCTCAAGGACGGACCCAGATTGCCGCCGCCTTCCCAGACCTCCTCCTTGTACGTGATGCCCTTCGGGTCGGTCCCGAGCTCCGACGTCAGGAGCTCGTGGCAGAGCGCGACGCATCGATCCTTGAAGTACACCTCGTGGTCGGGACGGTTGAACGCGTGGTGGGCCATCATCTCGAACTCGGTGAAATGCCGGCCGCTCCGGCCCACCTCTTCGAGGTCGATGAATCGGAGGCATGGCTGGCTGATGGTGAGTGGATTGGCCGGCGGGGGGATCGCGCCGCTGGTCACCCACGGCTGAAAATCGTAGATGGACGCCTGCGTGAAGAAGACGTCGTTCCGCCACCGGGCGACCGTAGGGTAGCGCCGGATCCGGGTGTGCCCGCGATGCTCGAAGAAGGCGAGATAGGCCTCCCGCATCTCGGTGTAGGAATACGATCGACGGAAGATGGGGTGACCGATGAACCCGTAGTCCCGGCAGGGGGCTTCCTGGCATCGGTCATGGTCGCCGAGGGTCCAGAAGGCCGAGCCGCACACCACGCAGGTGCTCCGGTGGAACCCCTCCTGCCGAAAGAACTGGAGTTCGTACTCGGCCGCGTCCATGAATGGGCCGCCGACGCCCCTCGGTGCTTTAACAATTCGGCCGCATCCTCGAGCGCGCCGACGATGCGCGGGCTCGGAGACGACGGGTGACGGCGGAAGAGTTGGGTGTCCCTCTCCCTTCTCGTACCGTACGTCGGGCCACTGTCCTCCTCATCGCCCTGCGGATCGGGTACGCTTACAACTGGTTCGACGTCGGTCCCGCTCTACCGGCCATCGGCTCCCACTTCTCGGTCGGAGTCGCCGACTGGGGTCTCCTCTTGGCGGCCTTCCTCGTCGGCGCCGGAGGCTTCCAGGTTCCCGCCGGTCTCCTGGCCCGGCGGTACGGCTCCCGCCTCGTGTCGCTCGCGGGCACGGGCCTCCTCGCCGTCGGCAGCCTCGGGGGAGCGTTCGCTCCGGATTTTCCGGCCCTGCTGGCCCTGCGCCTCTTCGCAGGGATCGGCGCCGGGCTGTTTTTCTCGCCGGCGATCGGACTCGTGGCGAGCCTGTACCCCGAGGGGCGACGCGGGGTCCCGGTGGGCACCTTCAGTTCGGCATTCAGCGCGGGCGCCGCGCTCGGCCTGCTGGGGAGTTCGTTCCTCGTGCCGCTCTTGGGATGGCGCTGGGCCCTCGCGATCGGAGGCATCATGCTGGGAGTCGTGACGCTAGCCGCCCTCATCGGAATCCCACGGACGGCGGGGGCCCCGTCCCGCACGCCCTCCGCGGCCGGCATCCCGACGGCCCTGCGTTTTCGGGGCACCTGGGCGGTCGGACTCGCCTTCATCGGGCTCGAAGGGGCGTCGTTCGCCACGGGTCAGTTCATCGTCCCCTACGGGGAGACCGTACTCGGGTGGGCCGCATTGCTCGCCGGTGGGGTCGGGATGATGTTCGTCCTGCCGAGCGTGATAGGCGGGCCGGTCGGTGGGTCGGTCGCCGAGCGGTATCGGAACCACCGCACCCAGTTCGTGGTCACGGCCGTGCTCGCGGCGGCCGTGCTCCTCGCGCTCCCGGTCGCCGGTTGGGAGGTGGCGATCGCCATCGGAACCGTCTTTTCGTTCGGATACGGCGTGATCTATGCGGTGATGTACGTGCTGCCGCACTACTGGCGTTCGATCCCTTCCGGGGAGATCCCGCTCGCGATCGGGCTGTTCAACTCGATCCAGTTGGCCGGCGGGGCGGTCGTCTCCGCGCTGTTCGCTTGGGTCGTGGCCGAGCACGGGTACTCGGTCGGATGGTGGTTCCTTTCCGGGGCGATGGTCGCGACGCTGGTCGCCCTGGTCGCGCTCCCGCCGACCCCTTCTTCCGCCGCGGGTCATCCGCCGGCCGCGGGGGAGCCCGCCCCGCTCGGAGCGCCCGACCGGTAGCACAGAGGTCGGCGATCGGACACTCGCCGCACCGCGGCCCGATCGGTCGGCACAGGTTCTGACCGTGCTGAACCAGGAGCGGGTTGAGCGGGATCCAGTAGTTGGGGTCGACGGTCCGGGCGAGGGCCTGTTCGGTCTCTTCTGGGGTCCGGGTGCGAACGACGCCCAAGCGGTTCGCGATCCGGTGTACGTGGGTGTCGACCGGGATTGCGGGGATCCCATAGCCAAAGACGAGGACGCAGTTCGCGGTCTTCGGACCGACGCCGCGCAGGCTCGTCAGCTCCTCGAACGTCCGCGGCACCACACCCCCGAACCGACCGAGGATCTCGCGCGCCACTTCGCGGATCACGCGCGCCTTCGTGTGGTAGAACCCCGTACGACGGATGAGGGGCTCGACGGAGGCGGTGGACGCCGCGGCGAGGGAGGTGGCGTCGGGGTATTTGGCGAACAGCAACGCGCTCGCGGCGTCGGTCGCCTCGTCGCGTGTACGTTGGGAAAGGACCGTCCCGATGAGGACCTGGAACGGGTCTTCCGCGTGGTCGCGGAGGTACGGAGTTCGCCAATCTCCCGTTCGGTAGAAGGTCGAGAGTCGGTCGAGGAGCGTCTCCCAGTCGAGCGTAGGGGAGCTCATGGGCGGCTCGCGCGGGCGTGGGGCCGAGCAGGCGAGGGCCGGGGTTCTGGGGGCAGGGTGACGCCGGGGTCCGAGAGGTCGGGCTCGTCGGTCGCTCCCGACGGGCGGATCAACTCTCCGATGAGGTAGTCGCTACCCACGACCAGAGTGAACCCGTCGGCCCCGGTGGAGACGCGCGCGATCCGCACGCCCGCCTCGGGAGAAGGCGCCACGACCACGCGACGGAATCGACCCGCGGCGGCCGCACGGAGTTCCGCCACCGGGGTCGCCCGGTCCGAACGCACCAGTACGACGACCAGGGTCTGGGCGAGAGGGGAGAGCACGTCCAGGATCCGCCCCACCTGCTTTCCCTGCAGGCAGCCGAAGACGATCGCGTTCTCCGCGGGGTCGGTGAGCGGAGCGATCTCGGCGAGGCTCATCGCCACGACGCGCGCGCTTTCCGGCGTGTGGGCGACATCGTAGAACAGGTCGGGTTTGCGCGCGACCCGCTCGAGGCGCCCCGGCCAACGAACTTGGGCGAGTCCCCGTCGGGCCGCGTCGGGCGAAAACGCTCGGCGAGTCCCCGGCAGGAACCGAGCGACGGCCGCGAGCGCCAGCGCCGCGTTCGTGGCTTGGAAGGAGCCGAACATCGGGATCACGACGCCGTCGACCCGGGCGGACGGCAGTCGCACGTCAAACGTCTGTCCTTCCTCGGAGAGCGTCCGGTTCTCGACGGCCAGCTCCCGTCCCAAGTGCCACAGCGGCACCCCGACCCGGCTCGCGGCCGCCTCGACGACGCTTAGCGCCTCCCGCGGAAGCTCCCCCACCACGCCGGTCATGCCCGCTTTCAGTATACCCGATTTCTCCTGGGCGATCAACGCGAGGGTCGGCCCGAGAACGTCCGTGTGCTCGAGTTCGATCGTGGTCAGCACCCCGACCCGCCCGTCGAGGAGGTTCGTCGAATCGAGGCGACCGCCGAGGCCGACCTCGATCACTCCGACGTCGATCCGGGACCGGGAGAACCAGTCGAACCCGAGCGCGGTCGTGACCTCAAAGAAGGTCGGAGCCCGGTCGATCCCTCCCTCCTTCAGCAAGCGGTCGGCCACCGCTTCGATGCGGGCGATCCCCCCGGTGACTTCCGAGCGCGGGATCGGCGCGCGATCGACCTGGATCCGGTCCCGGTAACTGCTGAGATGGGGCGATGTGAACAGGCCGGTGCGCAGTCCGTGGGCCCGCAGTATCGCCTCGGTCAGGGCGGCGGTCGAGCCCTTCCCTTTGCTGCCCGTGATGTGGATGGCCGGGAACGCGTGCTCCGGGTGCCCGAGGCCCTCTGCGAGTGCTCGCATGACTTCCAAGCCGGGCCGGATCCCGAATCGGCGTCGGGCGAAGAGGCTCGCGAGCGCGGTCCGATACCCCTCGGATTCGGTCGAAACTTTCGGGGGCGTCTTCGGTCGAGGCATGCGCGTCGCGTGACGTCCCGTCCGATCAGTACGTCGACCGTTCGCGGTAGGAACCGTAGACATCCTGGAAGGCCCGCACGATCTCTCCGAGGGTCGCCTTGGCCCGGAGGGCATCGAGGATCGCCGGCATCGTGTTGTCGGACTCCGTCGCCGCGACCTTCCGCAACCGGTCGAGGGCGGCCTCGTACCGGGAGCGCGAGCGGCGCGCGCGCAACGCCCGCAGCCGTCGGGACTGGCTCCGACGAGCCGCTTCGGTGATCTTGAGCCGGGGGACCTTGATCGGCGCGTCCACGGTGAAGGCGTTCACGCCGACGACCTTCTCCGTCCCCGCCTCGACCGCCCGCTGGTACCGGAACGACGCCTCCTGGATCTCGCGCTGGAAGAATCCGCGTTCGATACCGGCCACCACACCTCCCATCTCATCGATGCGGTCGAAGTAGCGATGCGTTTCCTCTTCCATCCTGTCGGTGAGCCACTCGACGAAGTAGCTGCCCGCGAACGGGTCGACCGACTCCGTCACCCCGGATTCGTGGGCCAGGATCTGCTGCGTTCGCAGCGCGATCCGAACGGCGTCCTCGCTGGGTAGCTGGAGCGCCTCGTCGTAGGAGTTCGTATGGAGGGACTGCGTACCCCCGAGGACACCCGCGAGCGCCTGCACGGCCGTCCGGACGATGTTGAGCTCCGGCTGCTGCGCCGTGCACGAGCATCCGGCGGTTTGGGTGTGGAAACGGAGCCAGCGGGAGCGTTCGTTCTTTGCCCCGAACTCATCCTTCATGACGTCGGACCAGATGCGACGCGCCGCCCGGAACTTCGCGATCTCCTCGAAGAAATCGTTGTGCGAGTTGAAGAAGAACGACAGGCGCGGGGCGAAATCGTCCACGTCGAGCCCCCGCTCGATCGCCGCCGCCACATACGCCCGTCCGTCGGCCAGCGTGAAGGCGAGCTCTTGGACCGCGGTCGAACCGGCCTCGCGGATGTGGTAGCCCGAGATCGAAACGGGGTTCCACCGCGGAGTGTGCCGCGTCGCGTACTCGATCGTATCGGTAACGAGCCGAAGGGCCGGCCGGGGCGGGTAGAGGAACTCCTTCTGGGCGATGTACTCCTTCAGGATGTCATTCTGGGTCGTACCCCCCATGCGGTCGAACGGTACGTGGTGTGCCTCGCCCGTGAGGAGATACATCCCCCAGACGATATTCGCCGGCCCGTTGATGGTCATGCTCGTCGTGACATCGGCGAGCGGGATCCCCCGCAGCAGCCGCCCCATGTCGTCGAGCGAACTCACATTCACGCCGCACTTCCCGACCTCGCCGAGCGACTCGCCGTCGTCCGCGTCCAGGCCGTAGAGGGTCGGGTCGTCGAAGGCGATCGAGAGGCCCGACTCTCCGTGGGCGAGGAGATAGTGGAACCGGGCGTTCGTGTCTTCGGGAGAGCCGAACCCGGAGAACATCCGCATCGACCAGAGTCGTCCGCGGTACATCGTCGGGTGCACGCCCCGGGTGAACGGGGGTTGCCCAGGGTACCCGATACGGTCGAAGCTCGAGGTGGGGGATCGAGGAGAGTACAGCCGGTCGACCGGGATCCCCCCCAGCGTCGTGAAACTTTCTGTCCGCTCCGGTCCCTTGGCGAGGGCGGGCGCGAGGACCTCGGCTCCCCACCGGAGGCGGGCCTCCTCGACCGCATCCCCGGGCGCGGTCCGGCGGGCCCGGTTTCCCCGGCCCGCCGTCTCGGGCCGACTCGCCGACATCGGAGAAACAGAAGCGTCCGGTCGGATAAGGCCGCGGGGCGAGAGAGGCGCGGAGAGGGTCAGGCCGACGGACCGGGGGTGGGTATCGGGGTCGTTCGGCGCGTACGGCGGGGAAAGCGGAACCCGACGAGATCGTCGGTCCCGCGTCGGGAGACTCGCGCGCCCACTTCGGCCGCGAAGTGGGGGAACGCCTCGCCGGTCCACTTCGTGTTGTCGGCGAGGACCGGCGCCCCGACCGACAGCTTGGGTCGAACCGTCGCGAGCTCGAACGCGAGATGTTCGGGCGTGTGGAGGTCGTCGTGCAGGAAGAGGTCGACGGTCGGCAGTTCCTCGACGAGACGCGGAAGCAACGCCTGGCTGGCCCCGATGCGGAGATCCCAACGGCTCGACCGGAAGGGAATGGCCCACCCCGTCGCGAGGCCCGGCGGGAGGGAAACCGGAGACTCATCCGGCTGGAGGACCGGGCCCCGCTGCAGGGTCGGGAGGTCGAGCGAGTGCAAAGTTCCCGAGCGGTTCCGGTCGAGCGCGAGAAGGAAGTGTGCCGAGGAAATACCACTGCTGACACCGGCCTCGACGACGTGCTTCGGCTGGAGGATTCGGACCAGGGCGTAGAGTTCGAAGGGCGCCCGGATCTGCGCGTATCCGGGACGTCCCCCGGCGACATGGCGGCGTCGCATCTCCTGCTCGACGGGGACGAGATCGTCGAGCTCGGCCAGTACCTCGAGGATGCGCTCCACCGTGGCGCCGGACATCGTGCGGAGCCAGCGGAGGTTCACCGCCGCCCGAGGGTCGCCGAGTGCCTTGCGCGCCTTTGCCCCGAGCTCGCGCGCCCGCCGGGAGGCGGCGGGAGGTTGCGCGATCACTTCTTCGGTCATGCGGCCCACCCTCGTCCGGTTCGGCCAGGCTTCGCGACGAGATGGGCCTTTCGTACCGTGAGCCGCGCCGTACTCGCCGACACGTCCCGCCGTTCGTCGTCGACCTCGATCCGTTCGCGGAAGAACGGCGCGTCGACGACCAGGGTCTCATACTCCCCTCCTTCTCCCGCGGGATGGACCCGGGGACCGGTCCGCCCCTCGCGCACCAGGTCGTCAAGCACCTGCGCGTCGAGGGTGCGCCCCAGTAAGTCCGGAGAGAGGGATTCCGCGGCCAAGTGCACGAGCCGGATCTCCAGGCCCGCCTCGAGTTCGGCGCGCACGACGCGCGCGGGGTCCTTTCGCCACAAGGGGGTGTACACTCGGCGGCCGACGACTCCGGCGACCCGGAGCAAGCGGCTCCACTGATACGAAGATCCGATGGCTCCTGCGACGACCGGACCTTGCGCGCCCTCCAGCGCTCGAGACAAGGCCGCGAGTTCCGCGGCCTCCCCCGCGCCGGTTACCGGAACGGATCGATAGTGCTTCCCCCAACTCTGCGCCTGGAGGGCGACCAGATCGAGGTTCGGGGTGTGGAACATCATCGAATCAGGGTCCTCGGGTCGGAGCACCACGAGCTCGTCCACGGTCCAGCCTTGGCAATCCGCGAGGTAGGCCGCATAGATCGAGTCCTTCCCTCCGGAAACAAGCGCGGTCACCGTCATCGCCGTCACCCCGGGAGTCCGAGCCCGTCCCGCCACCGCTGATCGAGCGCGTCGAGGTCGAAGTGGGTGAGTTCCCGTTCGTCCCAGCGGATCCAGGCTCCCTCCCCCGTTACTTCCCCGAGACGCGCGCAGGGTAGACCCCGAAAGGAGCGCTCGAACGCCCGCTCCTCGGGCGCGGAGACCTCGACCACGAATCGCGAAGCCCCCTCGGCCGCGAGCGCAGACCCGACGCTGACCAGTCCCGTTCTCGCGAGATCGACGTCGAAACCCAGCCCCCCTCCAAAGGCCATTTCTGCGAGTGTCACCGCGAGCCCGCCATCGGAGACATCGTGGGCGGCTTGGACACCGCCGGCCCGAACGAGCCGCTCCCCGAGCAGACGGAGTCGGGCCGGGTCCGTCGGCGGGATGCGAAGGCCGCGGCGGGCGTGACGTCGGGCCCAGAGCGAACCGCCGAGCTCGGGGGAGGAACTTCCGAGGAGGAAGAGGACATTGCCGGCCTCTTTGAGGTCGCTCGTGATCGCGCGCCGAATGTCGGGGACGAGGCCGGTCGCCAACAGGACCGGAGTCGGTGGGATCCCGGCACCGAGTCCTCCGTTGTACAAGCTCACGTTCCCGCCGGGAACCGCGAACCCGAGCAGCTTCGCAGCGCGACCGAGGCCGGTCGTCACCGACTCGAAGTCCCCCAGGACCCGAGGGTCCTCGGGGTTCCCGAAGTTGAGGCAATTGGAAAAAGCGTCTGGTCGGGCCCCGACCGCATAGAGGTTGCGCGCCGCCTCCTCGACCACCCACTCCGCCCCGCGTCGGGGGTCCTCGGTGCAAGCCCACGGTTGGCTGGCCGTCGTGACCGCGAGTCCCCTCCAATGGGCGACTTGCGGTTGAAGAATGGCCGCATCCCCGTGCGAGGGGGATTCGACCCGACCGTGGAGCGGGTTGACGGCCGTCCGCCCCTGTACTTCGTGGTCGTAGAGTCGGATCACGGGTTCCCGGGAGACGGAGTCGGGGGCAAGAACGAGCTCGGAGAATTGGGCCTCGATGTGGTCGTCGGGCAACGATGGAGAGGGCCTTCGGGAAACGGCCCGGTGCCGAGTGGGGCGCCGGAGGATGGGCGGTTCCACTCGGAAGCCCACCCGTAGCTGGGCGGCAGGAGCCCCGTCCCACTCCAGGCATTCGAAGGGAGGTTCGCGCACGCGACCGACGCTCGTCGCGGGAACATCGTAGCGCCGGAAGATCTCGAACATATCGTCGAGATCCCGGGGTCGAACGTCGAGGAGCATGCGCTCCTGCGACTCGGAGACCCACACCTCCCACGGCCGCAGGCCCCTCTCCCGAAGAGGTACGCGGGCCAGGTCGATCTGGGAACCGAAGCCGCCCGCGTGTACGAGCTCGCCGGACGCGGAGGCCAATCCCCCACCCCCGAGGTCCTTGACTCCCCGGACCAGCTTCCGGTCGAACGCTTCCAGACAGGCGTGGATGAGCGGTTCTTTCATGATGGGGTTGCCGAGCTGGACCGCCCCGCGAGATTCCGACTCGCTCCGATCGGTCAGTTCCTTGGACGCGAACGCGACGCCTCCGATCCCGTCCCTTCCGGTCAGACCCCCGGCGAGGACGAGGTGGTCTCCGAGTCGGTCGGCCCGGTTCGGGCGCAACCGCGAGATCGGGAGGAACCCGACGCACCCAACGTTGACGAGTGGGTTGACGACATAGGACGGGTCGAAGCTGATCGAGCCCGAGACGGTCGGCACTCCGACCCGATTCCCGTAGTCTCGAATACCCGCGATGACCCCGTTCGCCAAGTAGCGCGGGCTCTTCACGCCCGGTGGGAGCTCGGATTCGGGGAGGTCGAGCGGACCGAAGAAGAGGGGGTCGGTGAGAGCGATCGGTTTCCCTCCCACGGCCAACACGTCTCGGAGGATCCCGCCAATGCCGGTGGCGGCGCCTCCGTACGGCTCTACCGCCGAAGGATGATTGTGCGACTCGATCCGAAGCGCGTAGGCGAATCCCGGACCAAATCGCATGACGCCGGCGTCCCCTGTGCCGAGTACCCTCGAAGGGGGCTGGAGCGAGGCGAACGCGTGGCGCAAGAACCGGCGAGAACTCTTGTAACTGCAGTGTTCGCTCCAGCTCTGGGCGAGCCCGGCGAGCTCCACGTCCGTCGGTTCGCGTCCCTCGGTTCGGAAGTAGCGCTGTATGCGGGCGAACTCCCGGGAGTCGAACCCCAGCCCCCGTTCCCGGGAGATCCGTGCGAGCGCCGGAGTCGAGGCTTTGCAGATGGGGATCGTCGAGACGCCCTCGGCCCACTCCGACATGGTGTTAGGTCGGTCCACGTCGCACGGTCACTCGGTGGATCACGGGATTGGCCAACAGTCGTTCGACCGCCTCGTCGGCGAGCTGCCGAGCCTCCGAGATCGAGACTCCGTGGAACTCGAGGTCATAGATGCGGGCGGTGGTTACGTGCGGGACGGAGGTCAGTCCCAAGAGGGCGAGGGACTTCTCCACGCTCTCCGCTTCGGGGTCCATCACTCCGGGTTTGAGCTCGATGCGGACCTCCATCCGCACCCCCGATCCGGAAGAAGGAGGCATCGACGCGTGCTACCGACGCGGGCAGATAATCTTGAGCCAGTGCGGACAGTAAGAGACGTTAGCGCGGGTCCCAGCCTGTCCCGGATATGGTCGGGATGCCGTCGGGAACCCGAGCGCGTCCTCCCTTCCCTCCCTCTAACATGGGCCACCGCTCGAAGCGCTGAAAAAAGCTCTTATAGTGGGCCTTTCTCGGCCCGCCGGCGCGGTGGGGTCCGGCCATCATGGAGGAGTTCATTTGTGGCGTCGAGTTCCTTCGGGGACCGACGGAGTTCTTCGCCCGCGTCTCGAGCGAAGCTGGAGGGGTGCGTGAATACCGCGGACCCAACTCCGGCTCGGTGATCGATCAAGTGATCAACGACCTCCAAGAGGAGTTCGAGTCCGCCCCCGCGGCGTAGCGGGGTCGGGGGCCAGGCATTCGCCCAACAGGTTCGCGCAGACGCATCAGTCGGAGGCTCAATTCATGGAGAAACCAACCGAATCCAAGGCACCGGTCAGCCGGGCCGTCGAAACCGCCTACACGAAGGTCTGGGGCGAGGAGAACGTTGTCGCCCTGATCGCGCTCAAGGTCGAGACGAGCGAGGCTGACTCGGTCGCGAGCGACGTCTCCAAGTTCGTCGAGGCCGAGGACGTCTTCCTCGTCACGGGAGACACCGATATTTTCCTCAAAGTCCGGTTTCCCCATTACGAGGAACTGAAGGAGTTCGTGCTCCGTCGCCTCCCCGCCGTGCACGGGATCCGAGAATCCAAGACCCTACTCGTCGTGACCGCGTACAAGGAAGGCGGGGAGACTCGATCTCCATGACCGTCCCTCCGTCCTCCGCTCCTTCGGCGGGTGCCGCGGCCGCTCCCCTCCCCGTCCCGGGGGCCGTTCCCGCAGCCTTTCAGCGGATCGTGGATTCGCTCGGCCAACTCGCCGAGGACGGAACGGTCCCCCGCAACATCCGTCGCGGGGCCCAGTCGGCGAAGGACGAGCTCTCGAAACCCCGCGTCGCGCTCGACCTGCGAGTCGCGAGCGCGGTCTACGTCCTGGACGACCTCGCCAACGACCCCAACCTTCCGACTCACGGGCGGACCGCCATCTGGTCGATCATCTCGAACTTGGAGAGCCTTCAGTGAGACCCCTCGGGCATAGGTTGAAATACGCCCCTCGGGTCCTCGAGGATCGGAGCGGTCGCGGGCCCGTAGCTCAGCTAGGTTGGCCGCGCGGTCTCCCGAGCGGCCCTACAAAGAGCATCCGGCTTTTAACCGGTTGGTCGGGGGTTCGAACGATCGACCCCGCGCGACGCGCGGAGTCGTTCCGGACGTCCCCCCGGGCCCGTTCCACTCCTCGGAGGATCGTATGACCCCCAGCACCGCTCGTCGGACGAAGAAGAAGGACGCGAAACCCGTATCGACCCGGCCGTTCATCGCCCACCACCTCGCGCCCCCCCACGAGGTGCTGAGCGAGGACGAGTCGCAGAAGGTGCTCGTCGGTCTCTCGACGACCGCCGAACGACTCCCGAAGATTCTGCTCTCCGATCCTGGCCTCCAGACCGACCCGAAGTTCGTCCCCATGCGGGACGCGGGCGAGATCCTCGTCGGCCGGGTTGTGCGGATCCGCCGCCCGAGCCAGACGGCCGGACAGGCGATCGCCTACCGGGTCATCGTCCCCTCCCTCGGGGGTTCGTAGTCCATGCGCGAGATCGTAGACGCCTTCTTCCGGGAGCGATCGATCGTCAACCACCACCTCGCCAGTTTCAACGATTTCCTTCCGACGAAGGACAATCCCAATTCTCGGATGCAGCGCATCGTCGACGAGGCGCGGGTCAGTGAGGACTCGACCGAGCGCGGGATCATCCGCCTCGACGTCCAGAAGACGAAGAGCTCGATCTACGTGCGCGTCGGCCGCCGCCGGGACGCCCGCGGCAACGTGAACCCGTCCGCCGAGCCGACCATCTTCATCGGGGCTCCGTTCGTCAAGGAACCCGTCGGGTCGAAACCCACCCTCACCCCGATGGAAGCGCGGCTCCGCAACCTCACGTACCAAGCGCCCATCCACCTCAAGGTCACGGTCGTCGAGAACGGGGTCGAGCGCGCGCCCGAAGACGTCCACATCGGCGACCTGCCGATCATGGTCAAGAGCCGCCCGTGCAACCTGAACCGCTACAAGGTCAGCGAGGACGACCAGATCTGGCTGTCCGACGACGAGTATCGGGCGAAGCTGGTCGAATACGGCGAGGACCCCCTCGACCCGGGCGGGTACGCCGTCATCGGAGGCACGGAGCGGGTCATCATCAGTCTGGAAGACCTCGCCCCGAACCGGATCTTCGCCGAGCACAACGAACGCTACGGCACCCCGATCGAAAGCGCGAAGGTCTTCAGCCAGCGCGGGGGATACCGATCGCTCACCGTCGTCGAGAAGAAGAAGGAGGGTATCCTCCAGGTCTCCGTCCCGACGGCGAGCGGCCAGATCCCGCTGGTCATCATGATGAAGGCCCTCGGGATGAAGAACGACGAGGAGATCTTCCAGGCGGTCCTGGGAGAGCTGTACCCGCTGGACGAGCCGTTCGTCCAGACGATGAAGCATCTCCTGAACGTCAACCTCGAGGAGTGCGTCTCGAAGAAGCTCTACCCTCCCGAGGGGATCCTCTCCACCGAGGACGCGCTCGTCTACCTCGAGAAGAAGTTCGCGACCGGCCAGGCGAAGGAATACCGTCAGCGCAAGGTCGACGGGATCCTCGACCGGTCCCTCCTCCCCCACCTGGGGGACACGAAGGGGGACCGACTCAAGAAGGCCCTCTACCTCGCGCGAATGGCTCGAACCGTCCTCGAGCTCCACCTCAAGGTGCGGGGCGAGGACGACAAGGATCACTACGCGAACAAGCGCCTCAAGCTCGCCGGGGACCTCATGGAGGACCTGTTCC
>JAKIVX010000023.1 GCA_022750335.1 Thermoplasmata archaeon
CGCCTTTTGGACTCCCACACTCGAGATATCCACGCCCAAGACCCGGTAGCCTCGCCGAGCAAAGTAGATCGAGTCTCGGCCCTCGCCGGAACCCAGGTCGACCAACGTACGCGGCGGGCGCGGAACTGAGCGTGCTATGCGAACCAGATCGCGTGCCAGTTGGGTTGGCTTGCTTCCCCAGTACAAACCGGGCCGAGAGTAACGTTCATCGTATATCGGCTCACTCAACGCTAGCGCTCCTCCCTACCAGCGGCATAACCGCCTCGATCTGTCGAGAGACGCCGCCGCTGCATAAGAACTCGACAGGATCGACCCAGGGTCGAGACCTCAGCTCCAACTACCGGGGGGCTGAACACGCTGTCCCCGTGCACCGGTCGATTGCACGACCTTAGAGGACCTTGAGGCGGTCGTCCTCGCCCTAAGTGTGCTTCATGCGAAACCTCGCGAGCTGGAGATGGGGGAGTTGTTCCGGAGCACCGGAACATGGGACCGGAACCAGGACTTCGGCCATGCCCCTAGGGGTGGGGCTTTGAACCCATCGACGAATACCTCCCGTGGTTTGGGGATTCGACCGGGCCCTAGGCTCAGACCCCTCAGCCGCTGGCCGCCCCGCGGCGTCTCATCGATACGAGAACGTGTTCCCAGATCTTCGATCCCCGTCGGAGACTCCTCTCCCTCAGTTTACGATGCCTCGACGCGCAGGGCGCCTGCGCGACGCTCGCCGCAAGGCGCATCGCGTTTTAACACGGAACTCATCCGAACCAACGTCGCCGGCCGTACGGGAGGGGTTCAGCTGGCCTTGATCGAGTCCAAGGCGGCTCTTTCCCCCGAGGTGCCGCCGTTGACCTGGGCGCTCGCCGTGGAGTGGCCCGCGGAAGCGTCGGTCTCTACGTCCATCGCAAAGTAGGTCACGAGGTAGTACACGTGGCCCGACGCGTACGTTCCGTTAATGTCCATCCACAACGTTACGTCATGGAAGGAGTGGACCACGCTCCCATTGTACGTGTAGTTATCCACGTACGAGGAATATGTCGACTCCACGTAGGAGTCGTTGGTCTCGTCGTAGGTCCACCCATAGACGTAGACCTCGTCGTACGCGTAGGCGGTTTGGGGGGACTTCCCCGGCGAGGCCACGAGGTCAATAGAAAACGACGCGGTCCATTTCGCCTTGATCGAGTGGGAACCGGTCGCCAACTTGAAAGAGGTGGTAACGAGCGCCGCTTCGGTGTAGACGCCCGTGGACGAATATTGTTTCTTGCACGCCGGGGTGAGGGCCGACACACTCTCGTGCGCGTGCCCGTTCGTGAGGTTGAAGAACGGAGCGATCGCCCACGTCGCATTACCTCCGCATCCTTCGAAGCTCGCTCCTTCGTCGGCATAGGTCGTCCCGGAGAAGGGAGCCTTGAGCGTGAACGTCGGCGTCGCGTTCGCAGCCGACGGTAGGAGGATCAGCAGGCTCACCGCAAGCGCCGCCCCTCCCGTGAATCCGATCCGTCGACCCCACAGTCCCCGCGTCGTTCGTCCGCTGTTCGTCATCGCTCCGCTCCTTCCTTCCCGTTCGTGCCAAGACAGGGACTCACCGGTGCCAGACCCTTGCGGGACGAGGGGAACAGCGTTCCCCTACATAGAGGCCGGTGGCGCCATCCGTGCCCCGCGTGACTGCGTTCGCTCGATAGACGCAAACCTCGTTGCGCCCACTCTCTGTTGGAGAGCGGACGATTCGGGGACACTCAAGCCGGAAGGCCAGCGAGGAGGGATTCACTCCACTTGGCTCTGGGTTTGTTCTAGGCCGCCTACTTCGTGGCTTTCGTATCCGCCTTCGACTGGTTCTGTGATGCCTTCGTTATCGACGGCGGACCCGCGTTTGTAAATGCGACAATGCTCTACCACGACGCGATTAAGGAGGCTGAAGTCATAGCGGGCGTCGCGATCATCGGGTTCACCATTGGAGTCCTCAGAGCTTTGCATGGCACTTTCGAGTTCTGAATCCAGTTCCAATCCACTCGCCCCATCTGTGCGGTGTCATTTCGCGAGTCTAGGGGACTACCCCCCTCGCCAGTGGGCGCGCCCGGATTCGAGCCGCCATTTTTCCCAAGGGATTTAAACAACAACTCGACGAAGCCCTCTAGTGCCTGGCTTTCAGATAGTCCACCCTGGCGGAGGATCCGGTGTTGCGAGATTCACTCGCCACATTGCTCCACCGACGGGCAGTCTAGCGCTCGCGGGCGAGGGACGGGAGGGCCACGCAGGGCTTTTGAGCCACGGTCGATTAATCGCGCGATGTTCGACCGCGTGAACGCATACGCACTGACCGTCCTCGATGTCAAGGGGTGCGCCGAGTTCTACCGGGACAAGCTTGGATTGAATCTCCAAGAACTCCAGGATGGATTCGCCTACTTGACGTTCGGCGAAAAGGGGGGCCCGGGGGTGGCCCTGGTTTCGGCATCCGGCCTCGCTCTCGAGATCCCCAAAGAACGAGTGCGACCCGGAGAGAATCTCCTCCAGCGAAACTACTTCGCCGTCTTTCTCGACGACGCCGACCACGCGTACGAGGAGTTACGTCAGAAGGGGGTCCGGTTCTTGCAGCCTCCCGCGACCCGTGAAAATGGGCAGCGGTTCGCGTTCTTCGAGGACCCCGAGGGGAACCTTTGGGAAATATCCCACTTCCCGAAGGGGTAGAGGAGCGCGTCGGTGCGAACTGGCGCTAGCGGAATGTCGAGCCACTCCGAAGACCGCAAGGCACGCGGCCCCAAATTGAAACCACCCCGTCCAATGGTAAGCGAGACCGCCCTCGCTCGGGCTTGGATCGACTGGCTCGTCGACACACGAACGGGCTACCTGGAAACAGTGCTCCGGCTGCCCAAGATGGAACGGGTCAGGGACCGCGGTGCGTCGTTCCCGTCGATCCAGGATATCTTCCTCCACATTCTCGATAACAATGTCTGGTGGCTCGAGAGTGTACCGCGGAATCATCAGGAGTCCCACCGCGAGGTGAAGGGTCGCCTTTCGGTTGCCGAAATCCGACGACAAGTCCATCGCATCGCAAAGTTTGGCCGAAAGCTATCGAGGTCGTTAAACCCCGCGAAGCTCGACCGAAGTTTCGTGGTTCACGGCGTTGAGGGTAACGGCAAGCCGTTCGAGATGAAGGTGAACCTTCGGACGGTGATCTGGCACTTGGTCGAAGAGGAGCTTCAGCACCGAGGGGAGTTGAATGCGCTCTTTTGGCAGATGGACATCGACGCGCCCACCCGTGCTTGGTTCAGTAGCTCCCTCGCCGCTTGAACGAAGTGCCCGACGCCCGTCCCACGATAAGCTGTGAGTTCGAGAGGGGCCCACCGAAGTGGACCTGAACCCTTGGGCCTCGTCCCTCCAGTGGCTGCTTTCTTTGTTGTTTAAGCCCGATCTCAATTCGTGACGAAACTAGTTCTGTTCGCTAGCACCCTCCTTGCGAGCACGACGCCCTTTGTTCGAATAGGTCCGCTACGGGGGGCCAAGCGCTCACGGAGTCAGCACGCCGGTTTCAGGCTCGTGGCGGTTGAAGACCGACCGTCCGGGGATCTCTCGCGGGTGTGAGGCCCTAAGTGGACGCCTTGGCTCAGCTTACGCACTCGAGGGGACAATGTCGGTTAAGTTTCAGATCGTTGTCGATGTGCGCGACCCACTACGTGAATCAACCTTTTGGTCGCAGGCACTAGGGTACCAGTTCGAGCCACCTCCCCTAGGCTACTCCTCTTGGTCGGCATATTGGACGAAGGTGGGAGTGCCGCCCGAGGATCGTTTCGAGGGGCCGGATTCAATCGTGGACCCTTCTAGCGGGGGACCAAGAATCTGGTTCCATGTGGTGGAAGAGCCGAAGGTCTGCAAGAATCGCCTCCACTTCGACCTTCGGGTCGGGGGAGGCATCAATGTGCCGATGCAATTACGCATGGCAAGAGTCGAAGCGGAGGTCAGTCGGCTCCGGGACCTCGGGGCGCGTAGGCTCGAAACTCTGACGATCGAGGGAATGGACCACTACGCGGTCGCGATGGAAGATCCGGAAGGAAATGAGTTCGATGTCAACTGAGTCGCAGGAAGCCCTGTAATCGTTCCTGGGGCACCGCATACACGGTCGTTCCGTCCGATGCCATGAATTTGGCAACCTACCGTTCTAGCGCACGTCCTGCCCAACCAGCGAAATCGGCTCGCTAGATTCGTCGAGCCGTCCCGTTGGCGAACGGGCCAAGAACCCGTCGTTGGGTCCCCTCCACGGGCTGGGGTTTCGAAACACACGCACGGGCGGACGGGGTCGGTTGATCCGCGGCGGCCACCGTACGTGGGGGTCGGTCCAAGCGGACCAGTGGGCAGTCCTTCCCCCATCAACGAGCGGTGATCGGCCCGGCCGATGCAACAGCGGTTTTTCTCGTGTAGGTGTTCCGGCTCCGTACGAGCCCGCTCTCGGAAACACTCCCCGGGGATGCGAAGGGATGCCGATCACTCCGCGGCGAGGGCGAGCAGGTCCCGGACCAGCTCCTCCGGCTTCGTGACCATTGGCCAGTGTCCGGAGTCGATCTCCCTGTGGGGACCCTCCAGCGGGCCCCACTTTCCCTGCAAGATCTCGTCGACCGGGTCGCCGCTCTCGGTGCAGAAGACGTACGCGCACTTTACTGAGTCGAGCTTCTCCGAGAGGGTGATCGGGTCGCTGGCGTGCTTCAAGGGCCAAGCCGTCCCCAGAGAGAGCATCCACGCTCGATCCGCGCCCTGGACATCTTTTCCGATGGTGTCGAGGGTCTTCTCGGTCAGTGGAATCCCCAACGCGCCGGGTGGCTGGGGCCCGAACTCATTCTGGGGATCAAATCCCCCTTGGGGAGTTCGAACCATGTCCGGGCGGAACGCGTCCAGGTACAGGAGAAGTTTCACCTTCTCTGGAACGCGGTCTCCCACTGCGGCTACGACCTTCCCGGCAAAGCTGTGTCCCACGAGCACGATCTCGTCGAGCTCGTTGTACCGGATCACGTTCAGGACGTCTGCGACCGCGGTCTCCATGCCGACATCTTTGTTGAGTAGGTGAACCCGCTCTCCCATACCCGTGAGAGTGACGGGATAGACCTGATGTCCTTCCTTTTCCAGGAGCGGAGTTACTTTCTTCCACGCCCACGCACCGAGCCAGGCTCCCGGGACCAATACGAATTGGGTCATCGGCCCATCGGGAAACGGCGCCGTTACTTAACTTGAAATCCCCCGCGCGTTCCCCGGTGGTTTCCAACAAGACGACGCATCGCTCCAGCGGCCGGTACCGCCCTAGTTCCGGGGTCGGGGCCCCCCGAGCGAGCGTATGCGAGCACCGGAAATCTAAATGGTCGAGAGAGCTTTCCACGTCCGATGAACGTCTCCCCTCGAATACGAAGGTGGCTCACCGGGCCGAAGTCCGACCCGAGCGTCCGGGTCCGATTTTGGGTGGAGGTCGACGGGCGATCCAGCCAGGACCCACGGGTGCGAACGGCCCAACAGGCGATCGGCAAGACCGGTTGGGCTGCGTCCCTGCTGGACTACCAATTGTCGGACGGACATTGGGTAACCCCCGGCACTTCAGCCGGGGAGCTCTATCGTCCCAAGTACATTGTCACAAACTGGCTCGCGATCGTTCTGGCCGACCTCGGCATGACCCGGTCCGACCCCCGGATCCGACGGACCGCCGAGATGATACTGGCCCGTTGGAGCAAGAAGGGCGGTGACCTCTCAGGGCGGGCTGGGGAGATCTGTGTCACCGGAAATGCTGTCCGGACGCTGATCCGATTCGGGTACCTCGACCACCCGGCCGTCCAACGCTCAATCGAGTGGATCGTTCGAACCCAGAAGCCGGACGGCGGATGGCATTGCTTTCGATCGCGGACCGGCACGCTCGATGGGTGGGAAGGGCTGGCCGCGCTGGCGGAGATACCGGAGGAGGTTCGGGACTCGGCTGTTCGTAGGTCCGTCGAGCGAGGAGCCGATTTCTATCTCCGCCATCATCTCCTGGAGGAAGGGCGAGTTCGGTACCCGCCGTGGTTCCGGATCCACTACCCCCAACACTACTACTACGACGTCCTCGTCGGCCTGCGGATCCTCACCCGGTTGGGGTACGGAGCGGACCCGCGGATCGCCCCGGCGGTCCGTTGGCTACGCACCAAACGCGGTCGAGACGGGTCTTGGGCGCTGGACGCGGCCCATCCGGACCTCGATGCCGCCCGCGGAGGGTACGAGTTCCGAAACCTCGTCTTTCCAATGCTTCTCGAACCGCTCAACGTGCCAAGCCAGTGGGCGACCGTGGAGGCCCTCAGCGTGCTGACCCGGATCGAGAGATCCGGAGGGCCGTCGTGATCGAGCCTCTTTCCCGGAGCGAGTGAACCCAGAAGACGACTTGCGGTTCCACGTCCGAGAACTCGAAAGCCGGACTTGGCCGGCCTTGGTGCGATTGGTCGAGAAACACGATGGCGTCCGGGGGGCTGGTGTCTGACCCTTCACTTCGCCCGCAGAGGGTCGAACCGAAACGCCGCATAGAACTGGGGGGACACGGAAAGCCTGGTACGAGCGGGCCGGTCCCACGTGGCCGTCGTGGACGACGGGGTGGGGTGCGATTCAGCCGGACGGTCCGTGGAGGGCGGTCTGTCGTCGCAGCAGGTCGAGAATCCGAGGATCACTCCGCGCGCCTTCGTAGAGGCGAGAATACATCAGCTCCATGAGCGGAAGAGAGTGCATCTGAAACGCCTTCTCCATGCATGCGACCATGGCGTCCATGTCGCCGAGGGCGTAGTAGATGAACCCGGAAAAAAAGACGGTGAGCTCCCCGTTCTCAGCGCGCCGTTCGAGCCGTTCGATGACGCGTCGGGCCGCCTCCGGATTTCCTTGACGCGCCGCCAGAAATCCCCGGAAAAGCTCGGTCCACACGTTGTCCGGGCGAATCCTTTCCATCTCGTGCAAGGCGGCTTCGGCCCTGGCGAGGTCCCCCCGGCTGAGGTAGTATTCGGCGAAGTACACGTTCGTCCGGAATGGGATCAGCGACTCCGTCCGCTTCCAATGGGCCAAGGCGTCTGCCTCCCTCCCGGAGTAGAGGTAGGCTCGTCCGAGGAAGGCCACCACGTTGACGTCCACCGGGTCGAGCTGATGTGCCGCCTCGAGCAATCGCACCGACTCGTCGATGTGCCCCGCTCCGGCCGCGAGCTGGGCCAGCCAACGGTAGGGGTCGGAAAGACTGGGATTGAGTTCCATCGCTCGCCGGGCAGCGGTCTCCGCCTCGCGGAACTCATCCTCGCCCAAGAGGAGTCCGGCGAGAACCGAGTGCGCCTCGGCCAGCGCGTTGTTCAGCTGAAGGGCTGTGGCCAGCTCCTCCCGAGCTCGTCGGATCGAGTCGACGTACGGGACCGCGCCTTCTCCGCCGAGCCAGAGCAGGGACTCCGCGACCCCCACTCGGGCCCGGGCAAAGTGTGGATCACGGCGGACGGCGGCTTCGAAGAACGCGAGGGCCTGTCCGATCGCCTGCTCCGACCGCTTCTCGTTCAGCAGCTTCCGTCCGTGAAGGAAGCTCGCGTACGCCTCCATGTTCTGGGTGTCGGGGGCCCCCGGGACAAACGTGGCTGTCGTTCCCCCTCGGCGGCGCGACACATGCTCGGAGATCGAGGCCGCCACCTGCCCCGAGATGTCGTCCTGGATGGCGAAAATATCGTCGAGGGGACGGTCGTACCGAGAGGACCAGAGCGGCTCTTCCGAACTCGTGTCGACCAGCTTCACGGAGATTCGCACCTGGTTTCCAGCCTTCCGGACGCTCCCCTCCAAGGCCAGCTTGGCCCCCAGCTCCTGGGCCACGTCCCGGAGCGACTTGGGAGATCCTTTGTACCGGAGAACCGAAGTTCGTGAGATCACGCGGAGATTTGGGATCCGCGAGGTTTGCGTGATGAGTTCGTCCGTCAGGCCGTCCGCAAAGTAATCGTCGTTCGCGTCCGGGCTCATGCTGGCAAAGGGCAGCACCGCCAATCGGAGACTCGAACTGGGGTCGACCTCGGCCGTTCGGGGGCCGGTCCCCGAGAGGGCAACGCGATAGAGCTCGACGGGGAACTCGACGTTCTTGAGCTCCCGGGCCCCGACCTTCTCCAGGGGAAACTGGAGCTTGTTACGGACCTGATCGTACACAGAGCCCGAGACGCAGATTCCACCGGGTTCCGCCAGGGGCTCGATGCGGGAAGCGACGTTGACCGCGTCTCCCAATATGTCGTCGCCTTCACCGATGACATCTCCGACATGGATCCCGATTCGAAGGATGATTCGCTCCTTCGATGCGGAGGTCGCATTGCGTCGGCCCACCGCTTCTTGGATCGCAACCGCGGATCGCACCGACTCGACGGCACTCGGAAATTCGACTAGGAAACCGTCGCCCAGCGATTTTACTTCTCGTCCTCCGTGGGCGGCAAAGAACGGTCGCACGAGCGCCTGGTGTTCCGCCCGTAGTTGGAGAGCCCCCTCCTCGTCCCGCTGAGCCAACTTCGTGAACCCCACGAGGTCGGTAAACATGATTGCGGCCAGACGCCGCGTGTCGGTTCTCACGGCCACCCGAACTCGCGCTCTCTCAGTTAAGGGCTCCGAGAGGGGCAAGCCGGCGTCGCGACGAACTATCGCTTTATTCCTACGTCCTCTCCCGACGACCTACCGAGGAGGTCGCTACGATGCCGATCATTTCTCTGCGGTACGAATTCCGCCAGCCGTTTCGTGTCTCGGCAAACCAGGCGTACGACTGGTGCACCGACTTCGGGCCGGATGACGGGAGGCTCTTCGCAGAACGGACGCTCCGATCGGTTCGACGGTGGGCCGAGGACACCCTGGTCATGACCGACACCACCTACCCCGCGGGGCGCGCGAGACGGATTCGCCGATTGGTTCGGCTCGTGCCGTCCGAGTCGGCCTGGACGAACACTCATCTCGACGGTCCGTTCCAACATTCCCAGTTCTGGTACCGTATCGTGGCGGACGGACCTCAGCGCTCCCACCTGGAGTTTCGCGGTCTCCGACTCGAGTCCAGCTCCCGCCCCCTCTCCGCACGGGAAACCGCCCAACGTGCCAAACGTCGCCGGTCGGTCGATTCCGAGGAGTGGCGGAAGCGACTGGCCCCCGCACTGGAGCGGGACCTTGCCGGTTCGAGGCTCCCGCCCCCGGTCCAACGACCTCGACCCCGGCGAAGGCCTACTTAGGCGGCCGACCCGCCACGCGTCGGGTCGGAACCGGCCGGAGGTAGGAGCTCACCGGGTTTCACCGGACCCGAGGAAGTTCCGACCCGGTTTTATGAGGGTCTACGTCGTTCCGGCACTATGCCCGCGACCGAACGACCCGAGATCTGGATCGGCTCCCTCGTCATCGACTGCACCGACCTCCCGCGCATGATCGAGTTCTGGTCGGCCGCCCTCCACTACATTCCTCGCGACCCACCGCAACCGGACGGTGTCATCCTGAAAGACCCGAAGGGCCGCGGCCCCAATCTCAACCTGAGCTTGAGCTCCGAAGGGCCGTTGGTGGAGTACCGCCTCCACCTGGATCTCTACGCGTTCGACCCGCTCTTCGAGGTGGACCGTCTCGTCCATCTCGGAGCGAAGGTCACGCGGGGGGCCGAATCGGGACACGATTTTGTCACACTCGCCGACCCCGACGGCAACCTGTTTGATGTGATCGACATCCACTGGTCCGACGCCGAGTCCGGAGGGGGGTTCGGCAAGCGCCCCCGATCGAGGGTCTCAACCGATTGAACGTCGATCGGTCCTCTGAGCCATCCAATCCGACCTCGGAGCAGGAGGGACCGCACCCGCTCCCCGAGAAATACGGCTGTCCGAGTTACCCCGCTGTTACCGAGGCTAAACAAGCTCCCGAGGGTTGACCCACTTCGACTATCCATGGTCGCGTCGACGCATACGAAGGTCCCTCCACCGGTGAAACGCAAGGTCGTCCTCGTCACGGGGATTACCGGTCAGCAGGGCGGTCATGTGGCCCGCCGGCTCCTCCAACGAGGCCATCAGGTTCGGGCGCTCGTCCGGAATCTCCAGAACCCCAAATTGGAAGAATTCCGGACCCAGGAAGTAGAGTTCGTCGCAGGGGATTTCGAGGACTCGGGCGCGACCGGAAGAGCCGCGCGAGGGGTGGATGCGATGTTCCTGATGGGCACGTCCTTCGAAGGGGGCCCCGAAGCCGAGACTCGGCAAGGGATCGCGGCCATTGATGCAGCACGGAGCGCGGGCGTGCCGTGGCTCGTGTATTCCTCAGTCGGCAGTGCGAACCAGCGGACGGGAATCCCCCATTTCGAGAGCAAGTTCGCCGTCGAGGAACATCTTCGGCGATCGGGCCTACCGTTCGCCATCAGCGCGCCCACATCGTTCATGGAGAACGTCCGCGCCCCGTACGCATTGCCGGCCCTCCGGCAGGGGAAATTCGCGACGGGGGCTTCGCGGGACCGAGCGATCCAGATGGTGGCGTTGGATGACCTCAGCGCCTTCGTGACCCACGTTCTCGAGAATCCTTCCGAGTTCGCGGGGAAGCGGATCGACGTGGCTTCGGACTCCCTGAATGGGGGGGAGGTGGCCCAGACCCTCTCGGACGTGAGCGGTCGCACCATCGAGTACCAGCAGATTCCGATCGACGTCCTTAGAAAACAGAACCCCGACCTCGCCAAGATGTTTGAGTGGTTCGGTCGAGACGGGTATACGGCCGACATCGAAGGATTGCGGCGGGAGTACCCGGAGATCGGCTGGCAGCGATTTCGGGAGTGGGCCTCCCGGCAGGACCTCCCCCGGCTCCTTTCCTGATCCTTCCGCCGTCCCTGCCGGGTCGTCGCACCCGCCCCGAGTCCGAGAACGGGAGACATCCGCGAGTTGGGCACCGTCGCCTTCCTCGGTCGTTCCGTCGGTACCCACTGCACCCCCATCCTTCGCGTACGAGAGCTAAGGAGCCCTGACCCTTTCCCAACGCGACGGTGGAGCACCAAGTGGCAGACTCTGCGGCGGAGGGGCGCGATCAGCGCCGGAACCTATTGCTCCTCGTGCTCCTCGGATTGGCCTGGGGTTCGGCGTACCCCGTCATCCGGTACGGGATCGTTTCGGGCGCCACACCGATCACGTTCGCTGCGGCCCGGTATGCTCTAACAGCCTTGTCGATCGCCGGGGTCGCGGCGGTCACACGGCTCCCTCGACCGAGCGCGCGCGCGATGGTGCTGTCCGCGGTGATCGGCCTCCCGATCGTGGGCGTCTACGGGCTGCTCCTCTACGTGGGGGAGCAGACCACGTCCGGCAGCCTCTCCGCGATCCTGATCGCGGTCGCCCCGTTCCTGACGACCTTGTTCGCGCTCTCCCTCCTCCCCGGTGAATCGGTGAACCGCATCGGGTACGTCGGGCTCGCGGCGGGCTTCGTCGGGGTCATCGTCCTGGTCGCGCCGCCTCCGGGCGTGCAACTGGCCACCAGCATCTGGGGACCGATCGCGGTCGTGGGAGCGGCGGGCAGTTTCGCGCTCGGCTCGGTCCTACTGCGGAAATGGCGACCGGAGGGGGAAACGCTGTGGGGCGTCTCGATGCAGTTCGTCGTCGCCACGGTCTTTCTCTTCGCCCTCGTTCCCGTGCTCGAACCCCGGCCGTCCCTCCCGGTCACCAGCCCCGTACTGCTGTCGTTGGCCTACCTGCTCCTCGTGCCTTCGACGATCGGATACGTGCTCTACTTCTACCTCCACCACCGCATCGGACCGGGCCAAACGAACGTCGTAGCCTACATCAATCCAATCGCCGCGCTCTCGATCGGCGTCTTCCTGTTTGCCGAACCGTTCGAATGGTGGGAGCTCGCCGGGTTCGCCCTCATCCTGATCGGCCTCACGCTCCTGACGCGGTACGGCCGACCCCGGGTCCCACGGGAGGGAGCTCCCGGCGGTGCCGGCGCCGGCACCGGGGTGCGGTGAGACGCCCTCGGAAAGCGGAAGGTTTTTGAAGGGGAGGACTGCGGATATCATGATGAACGCGGCATGTCCGGCCAGATCTACCCTTCGTCGCGGCGACCCCCGCCGCTCTACCGCCTCGCCCGGGCGCTGCGCCGGGCGTCGGTGTTCGTCCTAGTCGTGTTGATCCTGTTCGCCACGACCGTAGTCTATTCGACGGTCGAGATCCGACAGTCGCCCCCCCGGGTCGGTTCGTTCTCGGTCGAGTTCCAATCGAACGGGACGATCGCCCTCACGAGCAATCTGACCCTCAGCAACCCGGGGTTCTACCCGATCCAAGCCTTTACACTGGACGTGCGGGTCGTGAACGGGACCGGGGTATTCCTCGGAGCGTTTGGACTCGGGCCCACCGCCCTCGAGGGTGCCGCATCCAACGTCTACCCGATTGCGCTCTACCTACCCGTTTCCGATACGGGCCCCGGGGCTTCGCTCCTGGTAGACAGCCAGTACCTGGCCTTGTCCGTCTGGGGGAACGCGACGTTTGGCTATCTGTTTCCTGCCGGACTTTCGATAGAGAACAGTCGCCACTGGGGAGCCCCCTTCTCCAACCTCGCCTACTCGGTCGGCAACGTAACGCCGAACGGCACATTGCCCGTCACGATCGCGTTCCAGAACGCGGCGTCGTTCCCGGACGCCGGCACACTCCAGCTGTCGGTGCTCTCCGCCGCGGGGATCGTCTGCGGAGGGGCCACCTGGACCGTCCAAGTGGACCCCGGCCAGCAGTTCCTCCAGACCCAACCGGTGACGCTCTCTCCCGGATGTTCGCCCCTCGGAGGGAAGGTGACGGGGGACTACGTCACGCCGAGCTTCCGGGTGCCACTGCCTTCGGTGGCGATCCCGTGAGCGCGCCGTCCGCTCCACCGCCCCGACTGACGTACCAGGTCCCTTCGCTCGGATGGCGGATCACCGTCGCCGCGCTCCGCCTGATTCCCCTGATGCTCCTCTTCGTGGGCCTCCCGGTCGCGGCGCTCGCGTTCCTCCAGTCCAACTCGATCGCGCTACCGCTGTCGATTGTAGCGGTGACGCTGGCGGGCGCGATCATCGTCGCACTCTCGACCGCCCGCTACATCGCCAAGCCGACGTCCGCCTTCGGTCCCCTGTCGATCGCGTCGAGCGCGTTCGTGCTGGCCTACCTCTACTACATCGTGCTGCGGTCGACGTACGTCCTCGCCGTTCCCGGCAGCGATTTCACGGTCCGTCTGACCTACACGAACTTCATGCTGTGCCTCATGGTCGTGCCGGCGCTCTCCCTCGCTGCCGGAATCGTCACGACCATCGAAGACGCGCGCGTGCCCCGCGAGCGCCTCCCGTACGACTACCCACCCTAACCCGCGACCGTGGCCTCGACAATGCGCACGGGGGTCTTGGGCCGGTCATGACCGTCCCGGGGGAGCGCGGCGATCTTCTCAATCACATCCATCCCTCCACGGACCCGGCCGAAGACCGCATGTTTGCCGTCCAGCCACTTCGTGGGCGCGAGCGTGATAAAGAACTGGCTCCCGCCCGTGTTCGGGCCCGCGTTCGCCATCGAGAGGATACCGGCACCGTCGTGGTGTAAGGTCGCGTCGAACTCGTCCTTGATGGTGTATCCCGGCCCGCCCGTCCCGTCGCCGGTCGGGCAACCGCCCTGGATCATGAACCCTGGGATGACCCGGTGGAACGTGAGACCCGTGTAGAATCCCTTACGAACGAGCGTGACGAAATTCTCCACGGTCTTCGGTGCCTTGTCCCGAAACAGCTCGATCCGCACGTCGCCGAGGGTCGTCCGGAGTGTGACGGTGGGGTTCGCCATGCCCGACCGACACCGGCGAGGGCTATAATGCGCACTCCTCCGCGACCGCTCGACCCCCCGGTTTATGGAGGGGACCTCGCTGGTCGAGTTTCCGGGGGGAACGTCGCGAGATCCGAACATGAATCGCCAGATGGTGGGGGTCGCTCTCGTGCTCTTGCTCGCCGCCGCCGGATTGGTCACCTTCCCCCTCTGGGCCCTCGGGACGGAGCAGTTCGATTTCGAGCAGGAGTTCGGGATCCTCTTCCTACCCGTCACCCTCGGCGTGCTGTTGGTCGGGCTCACGGCGATCGACCCGACGTCGACCACGGTCGGGGGCGCGTTCGGGAACACCGACTTCGACCCCGCCCGGTCCAAGCCGGCTCCGGTACCCTCGAGACACCGCCTTTCCTACGACCCGAGGGAGGAGGTCAACTGTCGATTCTGCCGCTCGATCATCACGGCCGACCTGAGCCAATGCCCCCGGTGCGGACGCGCCCGCCCGTGCCGGAGTTGCGCCCGACCGCTGGGCGTTGTGCTCTCGCGGCCCACCTGTCCAACCTGCGCCCGGGCGGAAGCCTTGTGTAACTGTCGCCCGATTCCTCGTGCGGCCGTGGTGCCGGCCGCGAGCACCCGGGGTCGACGGATCGCGTGAGGGCGGGGATGGAGGACCAAGAGATACCGCGAGGGATTGCCGCCGCGCCTGACGAGCCGGTGGTCATCCATTTCGACGGAGCCTGCGAACCCGCCCGCGGCGGCGGGGTCGCGACGTTCGGCTATACGATCGAGGGAGGGGGTTGGGACCTCGAGGATTGCGGTCTTGCCGTGCGCCCCCATTCGGAGCACGCGACGAACAACGTGGCCGAGTATGCGGCGGCGATCCAGGCGCTCGAGCGCCTGCACGGGCTCGGTTGGGTGGGTCCGCTTGAGATCCGGGGAGACAGTCAGCTCGTGATCCAGCAGATGAAGGGCGAGTACGCGGTCCGGGCGACCCATCTCCGCGAGTACCACGCTTGGTTGAGTCGGTTAGCGAACATGTTCTCGAGCGTCCGGTGGGTCTGGATCCCTCGCGAGCAGAACCGGCGGGCGGACGCTCTTTCAAAGCAGGCACTCGCCGACAACGCCGAGGAGGCTCGACGCCTCGCGCCGCGAACGGTCGTCCGGGTGCCGGACGAGGACGTCCCGCCGGGCTAACCCCAGCGGACCGTGTACACGAGGGTCCGACCTTCGATGGCCGCCCGGGCCCGGGCCGTGTCCACATAGGTGGCGAACGCCGCGGCGGCTTCGGGCGAGAGCTTTGGGCGCTCCCCGTAGCCGCGGGGAGTGCCGATCCCGAGCATCACCTTGGGCGCGGGAGCCCCTGGGACGCTGGGTTCGAACGGTCGGGGACGCGGACCGCTCACAGTCCCTCGAGAAGAGGCAACCCGACCCAACGGGAGAGCGGGAGGGCGCAGGGAGCCGCGGTGAGGGGGATCTCGGGGAGGTCGTCCCAGCGTGCCTGGATGGGGGCAGCGGCCAACAACGCTCCGCGGTCGTAAATGTCCGACACGGTCCCTCGGCTCATGTCGGACGCATGTCGTACATAAACCCGGGTGTTCGAGGCGCAATCCACTGACCGGCACGGTCGGTGTCTACGCCAGTTTCGTACGGCGGGAGAGCGAGTTCGGTCGACTGGCCGCGTTCACCAGCGCGGTCAGCTCCCGGTCGAACCCCTCGGGGTATACGTGCATCCGGACCATCGTAAGTTGTTCCACGGACTTGACCCCCTCGAGCGTCTCCGCGAGTCGATGGAGTTCCTCGAAGCTGGCCGCCGAAGGGAGGGTGACGAACACGAGGATGACCGGTGGCGGGCCGTCCGGGACGCCGGCGAGCAGGCGCGACTCGAGTACCAGAGGGAACCGCTTGCGAATGGCCCGCGCAATCAATTCCTGGGAGGTCCCCGGACGGACCTCGAGGTTCAGCGAGATGATCGGAGGCACGAGGGCCGTGAAGTCGAACACCGGGACAAACCAGACCGCCCAGTCGCCGACGAGCTCGGAGTAGCGCCGCGTCATCGTTCGGGTCGAGATCCCGACCCGTCGGGCGGTGTCGCTGAGGCTCCCGTCGGGCCGTTCCCGCAAGGCTCGGACGATTCGCAGGTCGAGGCTCGTCAGCCGTCGCTTGGGAGCCGGGGCACTCCAGGCCCCCGGCCCTTCGACGTCGGCGACTCCGGCGAGACCCCGTATGAGGCCCATCTTCCGAAGGATCGATGGTTCGTCCGGGCCGACCAGACCGACGGAGACCCACTCTCCCACGAAGTCGAGGGCGGAGACGACTCCGTCGATCAGCCCGAGACGACGGAAGAGGTCGGGCTTGACCCGGGGGTGCTCCACGCGCACGTTCAGCCACGCCCCCTGCACCCCGAGCAGGGCCGGATTCAGCCAGACGTCGTACCGCAGGAGGAACCCCACCTCCTTCCACACCCGGAGCCGAGCGGCGACGCGACGACGCCCCACGTGCAGGCGGTGGGCGATGCGCGTCGCATTCAGGCGGGGGTCCACCCCCGCGATGTTCACGGCGCCGTCACGATACAGCTCGCGGATCATGTCGATGTCCAGTTTCGAGGGGCTGATCGGAGGCGCGGTCACCGGTCGGCGATAGAGCCCGCCGGCCCCATGAGGGTTCCGGTTTTGGCCGACGGGCGGACCGAATCGGACAATTCGACCGCTACGGGGCGGGTCCCGGTCCGGGGCGAGAGCGCTGGTTTGACTTCCTGCCGGGCGTTCGGTGGGTCATGACGGAGACGGCGAACGTCTCGGCCCAGGTCGTCTCGACAGAGCACACGCCGGAGCAGAGCGCCCGACGCGGCACCATCATCCTGGTCGTGCTCGCCGCCGTGGCCCTCATGATCAACTACGTCGAGACGATGCTCGTCCCGGCGCTCCCGACCCTCGTGACCTTCTTCGACGGCGTCCCGTACACCACCATCGCCTGGGTCGTGTCCGCCTACCTGCTGGTCGGCGTATCCACTACCCCGATCATCGCCAAGCTCGGCGACATTTACGGGAAAAAGCGGGTCCTCGTCATCGTCATCGCGATCTACACAGCCGCCGTCGCCGTCACGGGGTTCACGCCCCAGCTCGCGACGCTCTTGGGCCTGTCGCGGTACAACGCCGTCTACCTCCTCATCGCCTTGCGGGGTCTCCAGGGTGTGGGCCTTGCGATGTTCCCGATCGCATTCGCCATGGTGGGAGAGGAACTTCCGCCGGCCCGCGTCGGGCAGGCCCAAGGCCTGATCGCGGCGATGTTCGCGATCGGGGCCGCCCTCGGTCTGTTCGGAGGAGCTTGGCTCATCCAGAACTTCGGTTGGCAGTTCGCCTACCACACGGTCATCCCGTTCGCGCTGGTCCTCCTGGGGCTCGCAATTTGGGCGTTGCCGGAATCTCGGCATCGGCTCCCGGTCCGACTCGACCTCCCGGGTGCCGGCCTGCTGGGCGGCGCGCTCGCGACCTTCCTCCTCGGGCTCTCGCAGGGTCCGTCGTGGGGATGGGGCCAATGGGCGGCGGTCCGTCCGCTGGGGCTCCCCTTCGGGGTCCCTGAGCTCTTCATCCTCGCGGCGATCGCCGCGGTGCTGTTCTACATTCGGGAGAAGACCGCCGAGTTCCCGATGGTCCACCTCGAGCGTTTCCGGGAACGGAACCTCGCGATCAGCTACCTCGGAGCCCTATTGGTAGGGACGGCCCTCTTCCTTGGGTTTGTCGGGATCACCATCCTCGTGGAGACGCCGATCGTCGGGCTCGGCCGAACCGTGTTCGAGCTGGGCGTCCTGAGCCTCCCGACGACGGTGTCCATGCTCATCGTCGCCCCGTTCGCGGGCCAGGCCATCTCGCGCTTCGGTCCGAAGCCGGTCATGATCCTGGGGGCGGGGGTCTCGACCGTCGGTTTCCTGCTCATGTTGACGTTCGACCACACCTACGATGAGCTTCTGGTCGCCCCCGTTCCGACCTTCGTCGGGCTCGTCATGATGATCATCGCAATCACGAACATCGTCGTCCTTTCCTCCCATCGGGGGGAGACGGGGATCCAGACCGGGATGGCTGAGATGTTCCAGGACCTCGGAGCGAGCATCGGACCGGTCGTGGCCGCGACCGTGCTCGCCAGCTTCACCGGAACGTTCTACGCCGCCGTGACCACCCCGTCCGGCACGGTGCAAGTTCCGGTCGTGTTGCCGACTTTGGCCGCGTTCCACTGGATGTTCGGGGTCGGGGCCGTCCTGGCCGCGACCTGCGGGGTGCTCGCGGCGTTCTTACGGAACTACCGCTTCGCCCCGACCGAGGCTTCGGGCCCTGTCCTCGAGGCGACCGCTCTCCCGGTCCCGCCCCGATTCGCCGAGTGAGGTACGCTCTCCGCCGGGCCCGCCCCGAAGCTCCCTAGGGGCGCCTCCGTTTCGAAGGCCTCCGCCCCTCATTCGGCGCATGTTGTTTG
>JAKIVX010000010.1 GCA_022750335.1 Thermoplasmata archaeon
CGATAGTGCCGCGCATCCTGGGGAGGAAATCATCGAGCGAGTCCCGGCGGGCCCGTAACCCACCTCGGTACCTCCGCATGGCCGGCCGAACCGCCCGGGAACGTAATCGGTGCGGCGGGGGAGCGTCCAGGGTTCCCAAGGGTGATATAAGTCATGTTCCATGTTCCATGGAGCATGAGGCTGGTTCAAACCGCCGTGGCCGATGATGAGTACCGATTGCTGCGAGAGCGAGCGAGCAAGGAGAGGAAAAGCATGAAGCAGGTCGCCCGCGAGGCGCTGCGGGCCCACCTGCTGCCGGACCGCGTAAATCCGGAAGATCCGATCTTCCGGGCGTTTCCCCTCATTCGACGAAAAGGCCGCCGAACGACTGGGTCGGTCAATCACGACCGTATGCTCTACTCACGGCCATGATCTTCGTCGACTCCGGGGCCTGGATCGCGTTGCTCGACCAGCGGGACCAATTCCACGATCGGTCCGTTCGATTCCAGGGGGAACTTCGCCGTGGCGCGCACGGCCGACTCGTGACCACCGACTATGTGCTCGACGAGGCGGTCACCTATCTTCGACTTCATGCCACGGGCGATGCGGTCCGGGAATTTCGTCGAATCTTGGAGGAGAGTGAGAGTGTCCAAGTGGTATGGACTCCGCCCGACCGGTTTTGGGAGGCATGGAATCGGCTCCAGGAACGCAACGACAAGCGTTGGAGCCTCACCGATTGTCTCAGCTTCGTGACGATGGAGGCACTCGGAATCAGGTCCGCCTTCGGGTTCGACTCCGACTTCCGTCAGGCGGGGTTCGACCTCCTGCCAACCACCGCGGGTTGACGCGCGGGAATAGAGTTCGAATCCCGACGGGCCCATCCTCACTCTCCGGGACGAACGGCTTCCGCCGCCCTCCACGCGCCCCCGTTCTGGGGGGGAAGTTCGGACGTCGGCGGGGCAAGGTAATCCGCATCTCCATCCCTCGGGGCTCGAGGGAGCCGATGGCGACGAAGGTGAGGGAAGTCGAGCGGAGGTTCGCGGGCGCCGAGACGATGGAGGGTGCGGGCGTGAAGCTCCGACGCATGTTCGGGAACTCCGAAGTCCCCCTTCTCGACCCGTTCCTGTTGCTGGACAACTTCGGATCCACGAACCCGGCGGATTACGTGGCCGGGTTCCCGTGGCATCCCCACCGCGGCCTCGAGACGGTGACCTACATGATGAGCGGCCGGACCGAACACGAGGATTCCCTCGGGAACAAGGGCGTCATCGACTCGGGAGATGTCCAGTGGATGAGCGCGGGGAGCGGGATCATGCACCAGGAGATGCCGCGCCGGACGGAGGGGTTGCTTTCGGGGTTCCAATTGTGGGTCAACCTCCCCCGAGGACGGAAGATGGAAACGCCGGCCTACCGCGGGGTGACGGCCGCGGAGATCCCGACCCTCAAGGAAGAGGACGGGCGGGTCGTGAACGTCATCGCGGGAGAATACCACACGGTGGAAGGGCCGGTACGACACATTCCCGTGGACCCCCTCTACCTCGACGTACGGCTGCCTCCGAACGCGGCTTTCGAACAGGAGGTGCCGCGGGGCCACACGGCGTTCGCTCAGGTGGTGGAGGGTTCGGGGACGTTCGACCCGGTCGGCGTCCCGGCGATCGACGAGGACCAGAAGCGCCTCTACACCTCCAAGATGCCTCCCTCGAACGAGGCTACGACGGGAAAGGGGGAGACCATCCTCTACGGCGACGGCGACCGCGTCAAGATCGCGAGCGGGTCGAAAGGCCTCCGGTTCCTCCTGGTCTCGGGCAAGCCCCTCCACGAACCGGTCGCGTGGTACGGGCCGATCGTGATGAACACTCGCGAAGAGATCACCCAGGCCTTCTCGGAGTTGCGCCGCGGCGACTTCATCAAGTCGAAACAGGTTCTCAACGAGGTCTAAAGGGCCGGTCGTCGCAGCGACCTCGCGTCGTGCGAGGGCCTTCCGGTCCGTCGATCAGTGGTGGTCGCGGTTCGCGCCGGTGCGCCGTCCGGGGAACGCGAGGTTTCCGGAATCCCCCGTGGGGGGGAGGAAGGTCGCGTCCCGCAAGAGGCGAGCTCCGGCCTCCCCCCGCGAGGTGAGGCGGTACGATTCGCCCTCGTGTCGGGCGAGACCCGCCTCGACCAGCTTGCGCAGGTGGAAGGACATCTTCGGAGAATCGTCGAGGCCGGCGGCCTGCATCGCCTCCCCGAACGAGGCGGGACCCTCCGAGAGGCGGAGGAGCGCCTTGCGCCGGATCGGGTTCGCGAGGGCTTCGAGGGTGGCGTGGGTCTCTTCGGCGGAGACCGCGCTTCCGAGGGCGACCGCCGCCGCCGGGGGGACCCGTCGCGGGTTGAACCCGACCCGCAAGGGACCGTGACCGGAGAGGTCCGTGCGCAATCGGTCGAGAACGCCCACGATGTCCTCGAGCCGGTGATGTTCGAGGAGCCGCTCGCCGTTGGCCAGGACGACCGCGGTGCTCGGGTGCTCGTCGAGGTAAGCCTCGGTTCGGTCTGCGAGCCGGTGGGGGTTCTCCGGGTCCAGGGGTTCGACGTGCAGGTGCGGTTCGTCGGGGACCCGCTCTTCCGTGAAGAAGAGCACCTCATGGCGTCCTCCGGCGGCGAGGGCACGAGCCTCCCGGAGCGGGTCCCGGTAGGCTTCCGGAGGCGACTCGAATTCCCGCTCCTGGGCGACCAGCTGGAGCGTCTCCCGGACCTGGTCGATCCGGAACGGTTTTCGGAGGTAGTCGAACGCGCCGAGCTTCATCGCCTCGAGCGCCGTCTCGACGGTCGCGTACCCGGTGACCATGACCACGAGCGTGCGGGGCCAGCGTTTGCGGACCTCGCGCAGGAGCTCCAGCCCGCCCTGGCGTGGCATCTTCAGGTCGGTCAGGACGACATCGACCTCGTCCTGCTCGAGGGCTTCGAGGGCCTTCACGACCGAGGGGGCGGGGGCGACCGTGTGCCCGTCGTCTCGAAGGAGGTCGGACAGCTCATCGCGGAAGACCGTGTCGTCGTCCACAACCAGAATTCGCACGGCGGCTCCACGACGTTCCGCGGGGTTAATGGTTTTCCTGAGGTGGTGCGGGGGCCCGACGAGTGAGGTCATTCGGGCAGCTGGAACGGGTCGAGCCGCTGTCGGCGGGGGGAAGCCAGCGAGCCGTTACCCCGGGGCGTCGGGGAGGAACCACACGCCAGCTTAGTTTTCCTTCGAACGAGTCGCAAGGCCGGAGTTAGTTCGATGGTCGGGGCCCTCGGGTGGACACATCCGAGGACCGGTGTGGGGGAACCCGCTCAGGCAGCCGAAATCGTTGTTTCGAGAATCGGCAACGACACCAAGAACCCGGCGCCGGCCCCGGGCACGTTCCGGGCCGTGATCGACCCGTGGTGGGACTGGACGATGCCGTGGCAGATGGCGAGGCCGAGGCCCGTCCCCGCTCCCTCCGCCTTCGTCGTGTAGAACGGTTCGAAGATGTGGGGGAGAGCCTCCCCCGATATCCCCGGGCCGTGGTCCACGATCTCGATCTCCGCCCGGGTGCCCTGGCGCCGCACAGAGATCCGGAGGGTTCCCCTCCCCTCCATCGCATCGTAGGCGTTGTTGAGGATGTTCGTCAGCACCTGCATGAGCTGCCCACGATCCCCCGTGATCGGCACCGGACCGGCCGGATACACCTCCGTGATTTCCACATCGGCCGACTGCTTGCCCTTCAGGAAGTTGACGGAGTCCTTCGCGACGGCCACGAGGTCGAGCTGGTCGACGTGCGGTTCCTCCCGACGGGCGAAGTCGAGGAGGCTCCGCACGATGCGGGCAGCGACGTCGACCTGTTGGGTCATCGTCTCGAGGCGTGCCGCGACCCACGGGTCCGCGTTCCGCCGTCGAATGCTCTCCGCGACGAGCATCACGTTCGCGAGCGGCGTGTTGATCTCGTGCGCCACTCCCGCGGCGAGCTGGCCGACCGAGGCGAGCTTGTCCGCGTGCGCGGCCCGGAGCTCCCAGCCGCGCTGTTCGGAGAGGTCGACGGCCACGCCGAGGTAGTGGCTCACCTCCCCGGTCCCGATCCGGATCGCGGTGATGCTCAGGAGCACCGGCCGCTCCCGGCCCTTCCGGTCCCGGTTCAAGATCTCCCCGGACCAGTAGCCCCGCTGCGGGTCCCGCAGGTCCGCCCACATCTTCTCGTAGACGTCGGGCGGGGTGTGTTTGCTCCGGACCAGGTTGGGTTTCCGACCAATGCACTCCGCGCGGGAGTACCCATAGATCCGTTCGAACGCCGGATTCACATCGACCATGACTCCCTTGGAGTCGGTGAGTTGCATCGCATTCGTCGAGGAGCGGAACGACTCGTAGAAAAGCCGCGACCGGCGCTCCTCCTCGACCCTCTCGGTGACGTCCCGGATCATGAGGACGGCCTGCGCCGACACACCGGGACGCGGAGGGAAGGGCCGCACGTCCACGTCCAGGAAGACTCCACCGGGGGCGTGACGGTACCGCGCCCGGACCGAGCGAAAGCTCGCGGGAGTCCCCGACCGAAGGGCGGCGTCCACCGCCGCACCGATTTCGCTCGACCAACTTCCGCTCTCCTCCAGGATCTGATGATAGTTCTGGCCGACGATTCCCGGGTCCCGCCCGGACAGTTCGAAGTATGCCGGGTTCGCCCAGGTGATTGCGCCGGGCGCTGTGATGACCGCGAGACCGATCGGAAGGTTCAGGAAGGCGGCGACGGAGAGTTCGCCCTCGATCGAACCGGGTTCCACGACACTCCCTCCCGGACGGTGAATCGTCGTCGGCTCATCTCGCTGTTGGCCCTCGGACCTACGGGTCGGCCCCCCTCAGGCGAGGGACGCCGGTGGGAGAGACGCAGATCGATTCCTCGTCAAGCCGAGATGACCTTCGGATTATAGTTCGTGCGGACGCTTGGAACAGCGCATGGAGCGACCGGGGGTCTTGGTGGTCGGCGAAACCCCGAGCCTGGGGCGTTCGATCGCCGACCTGCTGGAGTCCGGGGCAGTTCCGGCGCACTATGTCCTCGACCTCGCGAGCGAGGAACCGCTCGCCGACCTGGCCGGTCGGTATCGCGTGGTCGTTGCAGCCTGCAACGGTCCGTACTGCGCGACCGCGCGCCAATGGGCCCGAGGTGAGCTCTCGAACGTCGAACTGGTCGTGGTGGGAGCCCGCGACCCGGGGGTAATTGGGGGAGCTCGCCTCCACTTGGTGGAGCTCCCGCTGCTCCCGGCGAAATTTCTCGCGATGGTGCGGGATCTCCTTGAGACGCCGACGACCCGGATCGGCTCCGGCGCACGAGTACCCTGAACGGCTCGCTCCGCTTGGGGGTTCGCGCGCCCGTCGGGGACCTATGCCCGGAGACGCGCCCGCGGTCCCTCGGACTCGTACGGAAGGATCTCGGTCCTCGGTTCACGGGTAATGTCCAGGGAGACCTGTTCGAGGCCGTCGCGCATCACGACGGAACACGGAAAGCCGGCCCCGACGAAGACGTCGATCATCGAGCTGTTCTCGGGTAGGACAATCGCGTCGAAGAACTGTACGCCCACGTTCCGCGCGTGTCGCGCGAGGTGGAGCAGCAACAGGGTCGCGACCCCCACTCCCTGGTGATCATCCGCGACTAGGAACGCGACCTCGGCGCGCGTCGGCTCGGAGTCGGCACTGATGTACTCCCCGTGGGCCAGGATGGTGCCCGGGTGGGGTTGGTCCGTTTCGACCAGGAGGGAGAGCCGTTGCCGCGCGGCGGAAGGGAGAAGGATCTCGGCGGCGGCGGTCTCGGGGCCGACCGGCCGCAAGAACCGGAGCGAGAGCGAGTCCTTCGATAAGTGTCTGAGAAATTCGAAGATCCGATCGCGGTCGGTCGACTGCACCGGTAGGAGCTGGACGACCGTACCGTCCCGAAGCCGGCCCGATTTCCCGTCGACCGTCATCCTGGCGCTCGACGTGGGTGTACTCATGGAGAGCCTCACTTCTTTCACGCGGAGCGCCTACTTAGACCGAGAGTAGAATGCAATTCACTTCGAGAGGCCGCTCCCGCGGGCCCGTCCCCGGGGGGAGTGAATCCTGTTCCACTTCTCTCTCGACTAGTGAACCGACTTCGTTCGGCAACGAGGTAGGGCGTGTCGGCCAGTTCCCCGAAGCTCAAGCGCGAGGTCGGGATGCTCGGCCTCACCTCGATCACGGTGGGTGGGATCATCGGATCGGGGATCTTCGCCCTCGCGGCGACGATGGGCTCGACGGCCGGACCGGCGGCCCTCATCGCGCTGATCCTCCTGGGCGGGATCGTCATCCTCCTGGCCCTCCCGTACGCGGAGTTATCGTCGACCTACCCCATCACCGGGGGGCCGTACTCACTCCCCCGCCGCGCCCTCGGCGACTTTGGGGGGTTCCTCATCGGTTGGGGGTACTTCCTGTACGCTTTCATCGGAACGGCGGCGATCATCGACGTGTTCGTCGAGTACCTCGGCACCTACGTCGGGGGTCTCACGACCACGGCCACGAACTCCTACGGGGCCATCAGCATCACCCCCCTTGGGGTCGGGGTTGGTCTCGTGTTCCTCGCCCTCTTCACCCTGCTCAACATCGCCGGGGTGAAGTGGGGGTCGGCCTTCGCCATCGTCACAACCTTCTCGAAGATCATCCCCCTGGTCCTGTTCGGGGTCATCGGTCTTCTGTTCCTGCGGGTGGGGAATTTCACGGCCTTCGGATTGACCCCGTTCGGGTGGACCGGCGTCGCGTTCGCGATGTCCCTCGGGTTCTTCGCGTTCACCGGCTTTGAGGCGGCCTCGATTCCAGCGGAGGAGGTCCGGAACCCGAAGCGAACCCTCCCGCGGGCCACTATCCTCAGCGTCGGGATCGTGACCGCGATCTACGCGCTGGTCGCTGTGGCGTTCCTCGGGGGCCTCCACTGGTTCGCCGTCGGCGTGACCCCCGGCGACTGGGGCGCGACCGGTGGGCTTCTTCTCAACAACGTCGCGGACGGGTGGGGCCTTCCCCTGCTCGGGACGATCGTGGTCGTCGGAGCCATCGTCTCGACCCTTGGGGCAGGTGGCGACTGGGTGTTGCTCCAAGGACGGATGCCGTACGCGATGGCGAAGGACCATCTCTTCTTCAAGTCGCTCGCGAAGGTCAGTCCCCGATTCGGGACACCGGTCGTCGCGTTGGTCTTCGCCAGCGTGCTGACCGGGGTCATCTTGGTCGCCTTGCCGAGCTTCCCCGAGGTGGCGCTCGTGGCGTCCATCACCACGCTCCTTCCGTACGGCGCGGCAGCCCTCGCCCTCCTCGTGCTCCGGCGGACCGACCCGAACACCGAGCGACCGTACCGCCTCCCGTATGCCACGATCCTCACGCCGCTGGCGTTCATCTTCGCCACTGTACTCATCTACTGGGCTTCCTGGCCGTGGACGCTCCTCGGCGTCTTCCTCATGCTCGTGGGAGTGCCACTCTACTTCCTCTTCACCAAACCCGCGTTCCGAGTCTGGACCAAGGTGACCGAGCTGCTCGGGGCGGTCGGGGGGCTCGCGGCGGTTGCCCTCTATCTCATCTACCTCGCCCCGACCGGTGGGATCCTGCTCGGGGTGGCGGCAGCCCCCTTGATCGGCACGACCCTCCTCTTCGTGGGGATCCCGGCGTACTTCGTGACGCTCCTGCTCCGACGCTCGACCTATCCCGAGTCAAAGGCCATCCTGTGGATCGTGACCTATCTCGGCGGACTGGGACTCATCTCGTACTTGGGGGACCAGTTCTTCATCTACGACAACTTCCTCCAGCCGTCCCAGGGGTACCCGATCACGGTGCAGCCAATCGGGATCATCACCACCCCGTACGACCTGGTCGTCCTCGTCGCGTTTGCGCTCGCGATGTTCTTCTGGGGGTTCTACTCCGCCGTGCCGCGCGGCCGCGCGCGCCCAGAACTCGCTTCCGATCGGTCGCCGGGAACCCCGGCCGAAACCCTCCCGACGGTGGGGACGCCCTAGGGCAGAGTTGTACGGCGGCGGATATCGATGACGAACCGGGCGCGCGCGGAATGGAACCCGCTCCGAGAGGTCCTCATCCACCGACCGGGCATCGAGATGTTCTTCGGGCTGATGGAGCCGTACTCGTTCCTGTACGAGCGCGCGTTCAGCATCGATGAAGCGGTCTACGAACACACCCTGCTCGAACACGCCCTCACGGAGGCCGGCATCACCGTCCATCGGCTGAAGCGATTCGCCGTCGAGGTCAACCAGCTCCATCCCGAGCTCGCCGACCGCGTGCGGCGGCACGCCGACCGTCTCGTCCAGTACACCGGTCCCAAGGAAATGGTCGCCCGTTCCCGGGCCGCCCTCCGGCGCAACCTCCGGGAGTTCGACGCCGAGACGCTCTTCAACATCCTGCTGCTCCGGCCCTCGGTCCGGTTGGAACGGCACCCCGGCGAGCGGGTGATCTTGCCGAAGGTCGAGCTCGATTGCCCGCTCGCCAACCTCTACTTCATGCGGGACCAGCAGGCCCTGAGCGCCCGCGGGTTCATCCTCGGGCGGATGTCCAAGCCCCAGCGGCGCAACGAGCCCTTCCTCACGGGAACGCTCCTTCGTTCCTCCGGTGCGACCATCGCGGGGGAGGTGCGAGCGCCCGGCACGTTCGAGGGAGGTGACTTCATGCCCCTCGGTCGTTTCGCGCTGCTCGGCACGGGCGACCGAACCAACGCGAGCGGGGTCCGCCAGATCCTGGCCATGGATCTGGGGGTCGACGAAGTAGGGGTCGTCCACCAACCTTCGCACCCGGCGATCCCCGACGACGCTCCGGACCCGATGATCGACATGCATCTCGATACCTACCTCAACGTCGCCGGCGATGGGATCGCGGTGGGCTCCGACGTCCTCCTGCGTGCGGCCCGCGTCGACGTCTACCGACGGATGGGCGGTGGGCGCCTCGTCCGGACCCCGAAGACCCGGTCGCTGAGCGAGTACCTGGCCGAAAAGAAATTCGAGGTTCTCCCGCTCTCTTCGCTCGAGCAGATGAGCTACGCCTCGAACTTCCTGTGCGTGAAGGACCGCAGGATCATCGCGGTCGAGGTGGAGCAGGAACTCGATGGGGTGCTGGCGGGCCTTGCGCTGGCCGCGCGGCGCAACCCCTACCGGTACGGCGCGCTCCTGGCCTTGGCCCAACGCGAACGCCGCCAACTCCGCGAGGGCGGGGGATTCTTCCCGCACACGGCAGCCCTTCGGGACCGCGGCATCGACGTCGTCCCCTTGAGTCTCCGGGCGATCACGGGGGGGTACGGTGGGGCCCACTGCATGACGTGCGTCCTCCGTCGCTCCGCCACGTGACCGCTCCCCGGTCGACCGCGCGGCATCGGACGGGTCGCTCCGGCCGAGTTCTCCTCGCCCTCGGCGGGAACGCGATCCAACGGGCCCATGACCACGGCACCTGGAGGGAGGCCGTTCGACAGATGCGGCGGACCGCCTCGGCACTCGCGGCCGTCGCGACCCCCGACCGGGAGCTCGTGGTGACCCACGGGAACGGCCCTCAGGTGGGTAGTCTCCTACGAGAAGCGGAACTGGGAGCGGGCGAGGTTCCGGCCCCGCCGCTCTACGTGCTGGGCGCGGAGACCCAGGGGCAGCTCGGCTTCCTCATCGCCCAAGAACTAGGCGGGGCCCTCAGGCGCGCCCGCTCCGATCGGTCGGTCGTTCCTATCGTGAGTCGGATGGTGGTGTCGGCTCGAGATCCGGCCTTCCGCTCTCCCTCAAAACCGGTCGGACGCTTTTACTCGGCCTCCGAGGCGCGGAAGCTGCATCGGACCCTCGGATGGACCCTGCGCGAGGACCGGCAGCGGGGCGGTTGGCGCCGCCTCGTACCGTCGCCCCATCCGATCCGATGGCTCGAGGGAGACGCGGTGCGCTCGATGTTGAACGCTGGCTTCGGCGCCCGGTGCGTCTTCGTGGTCACCGGCGGAGGAGGGATCCCCGTCGTCCGACGTCGGGGCCGATGGGAGGGAGTGGACGCAGTCATCGACAAGGATCTTGCGGCCGCACTAGTCGGCCGTCACCTGGGGGTCGACACGCTGGCGATCGTGACGGACGTGCCCGGGGCCGCCCTGGGGTACGGGACCGACGATCTCCGGTGGTTGGGGCAGGTCAGTCTCGAGGAGCTGACCCGATCCTGGAGGCGGGGTGAATTCGAGGAGGGTAGCATGGGTCCCAAAGTGGAGGCCGGCCTTCGCTTCCTCCGGTCCGGGGGGCGAAGGTTCCTCATCACCGACATTCGTTCGCTCCCCGAGGCGTTGGCGGGTCGCGCCGGTACCCGGGTCGAAAACGGCCGCCCATCGGTCGATTACTCCCACTGAACCCGGGTCCTCGACCTGCCCGGTCTGAGGAGTGGGGCCCGGCGGGGGCTCCTCACTGGCAATCTGTCGATCGGGGTCGGGCTGAGGGAGAGCCGAGGAGCCCTCCCCCCATGGCCCTTCCATCGAGCCGCGAAGGTTGAAGTAACTCAAGCGGCTCCGGGGGGCGTCGATGGTGAACGAAAAACAACCTCCTCGACCCGAGCCGACCGATCTCCTGGCGCCGGCGGATGGGGCCAAACTGGTCGATCGGATTTCGGAAGAGCTCGAACTCCTGGCCCGGAACGTGGACATCTTGGAGCAACTCTCCGGCCGAACCCCGAAGGGCATCATACGGCTCAGCGAGGCGCTGCACCTGCCGATCCACAAGGTCCGCTACTCCCTCCACCTGCTCGAGCGAGAGGGTGTCATCCAGCCGAGTGCGGACGGGGCGGTCGTGACCGACGCCGCGCGGGAGTTCTGGGCCACGCTCGACAAATCCCTCAATGAGATGACCCGGCGCGTCGATCACCTCAAGGAACGGGCGTCCGCGCACCGCTCGCCGCCCCCGCCCGGCCGGAAAGGCTATTAGAGCGATGCCGGCTCGGACGCCTTGGTGCCGCCGTAGCTCAGCGGTAGAGCGATCGGCTGTTAACCGAAAGGTCAGCGGTTCGAAAGGAAACGGGGCATTCCCCCGGCTCCCCAAACTCCGCTCGGCGGCGCCTCGACGCTCCTCTCCGCGGGCCCGTAGCTTAGTCCGGCCTAGAGCGTCCGGCTCATAACCGGTCGATCGGCGGTTCAAATCCGTCCGGGCCCAATTCACGGCCGGTCGCACCTAATGTGCTGGAGGTCCCTGCCGCGATCAATCTGTAAGAGGTCTCTGCGGAGGCGAACGGATTGAAGACCAAGGGAGTTTGCTACGACGTAGGGCGCGAGATGCTGGGACACAATTGGCGGCCCGAGTTCGACCCGAAGGTCGTCCACCGGGAGCTCGAGATCATTCAGACTGACCTCCACTGCAACACGGTGCGTATCCAGGGATTGGACCTCGATCGGCTCGCGCTCGCTGCGGAGGACGCCTTGGAGCAGGGCCTCGCGGTGTGGTTCTCCCCAGAAATGTGGGACAGGGGGCCTGAGGAGACACGGACCCACGTCGTCAAGGGCGCAATGCGAGCCGAAGAGCTGCGCGCGCGATGGCCGGATCGCGTCGTCTTCAGCGTGGGAAGTGAGGTGACTCTCTTCACCCAAGGATTTCTCCCGGGCAACAACGTACTAGAACGATTGGCGCATCCGTCACTCTGGGAGACCCTGAAGGCGGGGAAACACAATCCTCCACTCAACGCGTTTCTGGGCGCCACGACCGCCCAAGTTCGAGAGGTGTTTCGTGGACCCGTCACCTACGCTTCGGTCGGGCTCGAAACCGTCGATTGGACCCCGTTCGACTTCGTGGGCGTGGACCTGTACCGCGACAAGCGCACGCGAGAGATGTATCCGAAACTGATCGAGCGGTACATGGGTTTCGGCAAGCCCGTCGCAAACATGGAGTTCGGCTGTTGCACGTTCAAAGGCGCAGAGGATCTCGGAGGTCGGGGCTGGGACATCGTCGATTGGAGCCAGGTGCCCCCTCAGCTCAAGGGCAGTTACGTCTACGACCAGAGGACGCAAGCGCAAGAGGTTGCAGAGTTGCTTCGAATCAATGACGCGGCCGGCGTGGACTCCGCTTTCGTGTTCACGTTCCAAGATCAGGCCGGACTCGAGGAAGGAAATCGAAAGCAAATCCGGCAATTGCCGTTCGATTTTGACATCGCCCGGTATGGTCTCGTAAAGACGCATATCGACAGTCAAACCGGGGCCGACTATCCCGACATGCCGTGGGAGCCAAAGGAATCCTTCCGAGCGGTGGCCGAATACTACGCGATGCACTGAGGGCAGTTCCCGAATCGAGAGTGTGGGCGCCCGACGCCGCGTCGCCGGCACGGCCTTGGCCCGAAACCCTGCTGCGGTCTCGTCTCGCGGTGTGGTACCTTCAGTATACAACGGACCTTCATACCTGATTTGCGGGGTCGGGGACCATGTCATCCCCCAAGCGGCGAATCGGCGAGCAATTGGGGCTGGGCATGGGCACTTTGGCGGCATTGGCCGTCGTCGCGCTCATGATCTCCGGCCTGTCGACAGCGGCCGGGTACCCCTCGAGCGCGGTCACCGCGTCGGGCCCCCTCCGTATGTCGGAGACCATGCCAGCGTGGTACGACGGGCACATCGTCCAGACCGTCTACGAACAAGGCTACTTCGTCGGGACCAAAGCAACGTACAACTCGACGTACGGTCCCGAACCACTGCAGGGTCAGGCGGCCGTCGGGGTCAACCCCTCGACCTACCCCTCCCCCACGCACAAGGGCGCCACCCTCTGGGTCCTGGTGCCGTGGTGGGGACCTTCGGGTTCCCCCTACGCCCCTGCCTATGACCCGGCAACCTACGGAATCCAGGAACAGTGCGCCCCGGCCAACATCCAGATCTGTTACGACCACCCGGCGACCATCTACGTGCCCGGTCTCGGGGTCGTACCTCTGCCTGGCCATGACCACCTGCTCGGCTTCCAAGCCAGCGGGACCGACATCTGGTGGAACATCGCGGTGGACCTGATCTACAACCAGAGCGCGTGGCCGACGATGACCGCCCACGGCGCAACGGGCATCACTTCGCTCGCCAAGCTGCAAGCGGCTCAGCTCGCCGGCACCTCGTCGAACGACCTGCCGACGAACGTATTCCTCAACTTCAAGGTGGTCACGTCGACCCCCTCGACGGTCTCGGTCCCGGCCTCGCCGCTGCTCCAGGGGCTCGAGATGATGCCCTCGTTCTACGGCGGCCGGGTCGTCCAGACCGTCTATGAGCAGGGCTACTACGTCGGCACCAACGCGACGTACAACTCCTCGTTCGGGTCGCAACCCCTGTTCGGGGCCGACGCGGTGGGCACTTCCCCCACAACTTACCCAGCGCCCCGCAGCAGCATCGAGCCGTTCTACGTCCTGGTGCCCTGGTGGGGTCCGTCCTCGGCTCCGTACGCCCCGGCTTACAACCCCTACGCGTACGGGATCCAGTTGGACTGCGCGCCCGCGAACGTCCAGGTCTGTTGGGACCACCCCGCCACGATCATCGTGCCGGGTCTCGGGACCGTGCCGCTGCCGGGCCACGACCACTTGATCGGGACCAACGCCGGTCACAAGGACATCTGGTGGAACGTGGTCGTCGTCCTCGTGACCAACGCCTCGGCCTGGCCCACGATCTCGGCGTTCGGGGAATCGGGAATCGTCTCGATCGGTGCCCTGCACCACGCCCAGGCTCATGGTGAAGCGTCGTCGGACCTGCCGACGAATCTGTTCCTCAACTTCTACGTGGTGTAGGGGAACCGAACGCTCCGGGTCGGCGCGAAACCGACCCGCGCCCAACCCTTTCCTTCTTCTGTTCGATCCACGGACGAGACGGAGTCCGGGGCTGAGCCAAGGTTCAACCGATTGGGAGGGTGAGCGACACCGTCGTGGTAGGTGGCCCGTACAACAACTGTTGATATCCCGGCCCCCGGGTCGGGAGCTGGGTGGAACCGTTGACGACGTTGATCCCCGAGACTACTACGGTGGTGACCGCACCGAACGCCGAACCGGCCCGGTCGGATCCGGGTCGCTCGGCGCATCGGGGGCTCGTCGCGCTCCGGCTCGCGATCGGGGTGGTCTGGTCCCTCAACCTGATCTTTATCTTCGACCCGAAGAACCAATTCTTCTCGACCTTCGCCTCCACGGCGAGTTCGTACGCGAGTGTTTCCCTCGGCGGGTCCGGCTTCCCCATTTTCGTCGCTGCGTACCCGACGTTGTTCTCCTTCCTGATCGCCGGCATCACACTCTATCTGGCGATCGCGTTCCTCTTCGGGATCACGACCCGGGTGGCGTGTGTGGTGGGCGCCGGGTTCGCCCTCGCTCTCCTCTGCTCGCAGTGGGGGGCCACGTTCCTCATCCCCGGGGGCACCGACGTCGGGCCGATGCCAATCTACCTCGCGGTCTACTTCGCCCTCGCGGTCGGTCACGCAGAGCGCTACTTCTCGGTCGATGCTCTCGCCATCGAGGGCCGACTCGGGTGGAGGAATTGGTTCACTGCCCGCGCGGCCTTGCCCGAGTAGAGTTCCGCGGAGATCACTGAACGCTCGGGTCCGGAGCGACCCGGTGCGCGAGCGCCTCGACCACCTCATCGGCGTCGTTCGGCATCGGGACCCGATGATACTCGATCCCGTGCTGCTCGGCGAACTCCCGCACCACGACGTCCAGGTCGTAGAGCACTTCCAAGTGGTCGAAGACGAATCCGAACGAGGCGATCACCGGCGCCGGGGCCCCGCGGGACTTCCAATCCAGCATGACGTCGGTGATGTCGGGTCCGAGCCAGGCCTCGGTCGTGTTCCCGGCGCTTTGGAACGTGAAGCTCCACCGCGCGAGGCCGGCGGCCCGTGCGATCGCGGCGGAAGTAGCCTGGAGGATCTCCGGATACGGGTCGCCGAGGTCCCGCATGCGCTGCGGTAGGCTATGGGCCGACAGGAGCACCGGCGCCTCGGCCGTCGTGGAGTGCGCAAGCTCGGCCCGGATCGTGCGGTTCCAGTACGCGATCCAATTCGGGTCGAGGTGCCAGTCAAGCCGCACGTCGACGTCGATGGGGCTGGCCGAAGCTCGGATCCCATCGGCGACCCCCTCCTGGTACGGTTCGCTGATCCAGGTCGAGGCGTACGGAGAGAGCGGGACCGCTGTGAGATGCCGGATCCCCGCCTTCGCCGCCTCGGGAATGACGTCGCGAAGGGCCGGATGGCCGTGCTTCACGCCGAGAAAGACGCGGGTCCCGGGGCGCTCCCGTCCGACGCGGCGCTCGAGCTTGGTCCGCAGGGAGGCCAGGATCCGGTTCTGGGGCGAGCCGCCGATCAAGTCGTAGCGCCGCACGTACTCGGCGATCATTTCGGACGACGGGGGGCGACCGTGGAGCACCTCGGCCAGATACTCGGGCAGGTCGGCCGCGCCGTTCGGGCTCCCGTACCCCATCAGTAGGACGGCGTTTGTCTCGGGTCCGTTCGTTTCGTTCATGCGGTTTTTCGTGCGCGACCGGCCTCGTGGACGAAGTCGACCAGGGCCCGGACGCGGTCGGGGTCGGTCTGAGGGAGGACGCCGTGACCCAAATTGAAGACGTGCGAACTTCCGTCCGGCACCTCGTCCAGCACCGCGCGCGCCTCGCGGAGCAGCGCCGCCTCGGTTCCGAGGAGGGCCCCCGGGTCGAGGTTCCCCTGGAGTGCCATGGCGGGACCGATGCGCCGGCGCACGCGGCCGAGCGGTTCCCTCCAGTCCACGCCGAGGGCATCCGCGCCGGTCGTCGCGAGGAGCTCGACCAGGTGTGACGAGCCGGTCGAGAAGTAGATGGTCGGCCGGTGGAAGGGCCGGACGGCGTCGAAGATCGTGCGCAAGGGCCCGAGGAGGTGGCGCTCGAAGGCGGCCGGGCCGAGCGCCCCGGCCCAGGTGTCGAACAGCTGGAGCACCGCCGCCCCGCTCTCCGCCTGGAGCCGCAGGTAGTCGATCGTCATGTCCGTCAAGCGGCCGAGGAGCAGGTCAAAGGTGCCCGGGTCCCCGTAGATGAGCCGCTTGGTCTCCACGTACTCCCGGGACGGCCCTCCCTCAATGAGGTAAGCCGCGAGGGTGAACGGTCCGCCCGCGAACCCGATGATCGGGCGCTCCAGTTCCTGCTCCAGGAACCGCTCGATCGCTCGGCCGACGAACGGGACCGAGGCGCGCGCGTCGAAATCGGTCAGCGCCTCCACGTCCGCACGCGAGCGGATCGGGTGCCGGACGACGGGACCGAGGCCCGGGTCGATCGAGAACTCGACCCCGAGCCCCGCGAACGGCAGCGAGATGTCCGCGAACACGACCCCGGCGTCGACGTCGTACCGCCGGACCGGCTCGAGGCTGACCTCCGCCGCCAGCTCTGGAGTGCGCGCGATCTCGAGGATCGGGTGCGCTTCCCGGAGCTTCCGGTAGCCGGGGAGGTGGCGCCCGGCTTGCCGCATGATCCAGATGGGCGTCGTGTCCGTCGGTTCCCCGCGCAGGGCGCGCACAAGGCGCTCGCGTCTCATCCTCGACCTCGCCCGGCCCGCGCGAAGCCGGCCCGGAAGGCCCCCCGCGCCCGGGCGAGGTCGGCCGGCCGCATGGCGGCCGAGACGAACGTCGTTTCGAGAGCGGAGGGGGGCAGGTAGACGCCCCTGTCGAGGGCGGCGTGGAAGAATCGGGCGTAGCGGGTCCGGTCGGTCGCGAGCGCAGTCGGATAGTCCACGACCGGCCCGGGCGTGAAGAAGAGCCCCAACATCGAGCCCATCCGCTGGATGCGGAACCGGTGGACGTGGGCTTCCTCGGCGAGTCCTAGGAGTTCCTCCTCCAGCGCGGCGCCCGTCGACTCGAGGCGTCGATAGACCGACGGGGTCAGCCGGTCGAGCATCGCAGCCCCTGCGGCCATCGCTACGGGATGGCCCGACAGCGTGCCGGCTTGATAGACCGGACCCATCGGGGCGACCATCTCCATCACCTTCCGGCGACCCCCGTAGACGCCCACCGGCATCCCGCCTCCCACGACCTTACCGAGCGTCACCAGGTCCGCGGAGAGTCCGAGGGCGCCGTGGACCGTCCCGCGCCGGAGCCGGAAGCCGGTGATCACCTCGTCCGCGATCACGAGGGACCCGTGACGGTGCGCGACGGCGGAGACGGCGGGGAGGAACCCCTCCAGCGGGGAAACGACCCCCATGTTGCCGGCGACGGGTTCGACGACGACCGCAGCGATGGACCCGCCTTGGCGCTCGAACAGTTCCGAGAGCCCCTCCACGTCGTTGTAGCGTGCGACGAGGGTCTCCTTCACGATCGACGAAGGAACACCGGCGGAGTCAGGCAGGGAGTGGGTCGCGACTCCGGAGCCGGCCCGGGCGAGCAAGCCGTCCGAGTGCCCGTGGTAACCGCCTTCGAACTTCACGACCTTGTCGCGGCCGGTGAACCCCCGGGCGACCCGGACCGCGCTCATCACCGCCTCGGTGCCCGAGCTGACGAACCGAAGACGCTCGAGCTCGGGTGCGGCCCGACGTATGCGCTCGGCCAGTTCGTGCTCGAGTGGCGACGGGGCGCCGAACGTGAGCCCTCGGCTCGCGCTCTGGCGCACGGCGGAGACGACCGACGGCGGGGCATTCCCCAGGAGATTCGCTCCCCAGGAGCTGACGAGGTCGAGGTACGGCCGCCCGTCGACGTCTACGAGGTACGCCCCGCGGCCCCCCGCGAAGAATACGGGCGTCCCACCCACCCCCCGGAACGAGCGGACCGGGCTGTCGACCCCGCCGACCAGGACCCGGGCCGCCGTACGCCACTCGGCCCGCGAGCGGGGTCCGGGGGCGGTGGGGCTCACGGCAGCCCTTCGGCAAGGTCGAGCATGCGGCGCGGGGACGTGAGGATGCAGGTGAAGATCGGGGTCTCCAGCGCGGTGTACCGACTCGCCTCGGTCGGACGGAGGTCGTTGACGAGATCGAGGAACTCAGCGGGGGTCTCCGCCTCGAAGGAAAGAATGAACTCCATATTGTCGATCCCGAACGAGTAGCCGGTGTGGATCTGGACCTTCGGGTACTTGTGGCCGATCCGGAAGTGCTCCCCCATGATCCGGCGTCGCTCCTCGAAGGGGAGGCCGTACCACTCCCGTTTCTTCACGAAGGGGTAGACGAACAGGTACGGCAGGTCGAACGGTCGACGTTGGCCGGTCGCCCCCTCGCCGCCGTGCGCATGGTCCCCCAGGTACTCGGATCGTCGCGCGAGACCGAGGTAGGAGTAGGCCGTGTCGAGGTATCCTCCGAGCGGGGTGCCGAAGAGGCGGGCATGGAATTCCTGGATCCCCCGGAGGTCGGGACCGATCGACCACACCAGGAAGTCGGTTCCGGCCTTCAGACCGACCAGCGAGTAGGTTCGCACCAGGACGTCGGTCGGCGGATGGTCGAGGACGTCGACGAATCGCTCCTTCGCGACCTTTCGCTGATCGACCGGTAGGTTCCTCCACTCGGGACGGAGGTGGAAGAAGGTGTACTTCACAAAATCCCGCGGCTCCGCCGTCTCGCCGACGGACTCCCCGGTCGGCCCGGGGGGGTGGGTCGTCATCGACCCTCCCGAGTCCGACGGGCAACGTCGCGAGCGAAGTAGGTGACGATCACGTCGGCGCCGGCCCGTCGGATCGCTCCGAGGGTCTCCCGGACCGCCGCGTCCTCGTCGATGATCCCGCGGTCCGCCCCGGCCTTCAGGAGGGCATACTCCCCGCTGACCTGGAAGGCCGCCAGCGGGAGGGAGAATCGCTCCCGGGCCCGGGCGAGCAGGTCGAGGCTGGTGAGGGCCGGTTTCACCATGAGGAGGTCCGCGCCCTCGGCCAGATCCAGGGCCATCTCGCGAAGTGCCTCGCGTCCGTTCCGTGGGTCCATCTGGTAACTGCGCCGGTCTCCGAACGCCGGGGTCGATCGCTCCACGTCGCGGAACGGTCCGTAGAACGCCGACGCGTGCTTGGTCGAGTACGCCCATAGGACGGTCGCTTCGTGCCCGGTCGCGTCGAGGGTGGCCCGGATCCGTCCGACTTGTCCGTCCATCATCGCGCTCGGGGCGACGACGTCGGCCCCCGCCTCTGCATGGGCGAGCGCCACTTGGCCCAGCCGCTCGCAGGTGGCGTCGTTCGCGATCTCCCCGTTGCGGACCACACCGCAGTGTCCGTGCGACGTGTAGGCGCAGAGGCAAACGTCGGTCGCCACTACGAGCCCTGGAGCAGTCCGCTTCAGTGCGCGCACGGCCTCGGGGATCAGGCCGTCGCGGGCCCAAGCCTCCCGCCCATCCGGGAACTTCTTCCGCGCGAGGCCGAACAAGAGCACGGAACGGATCCCCTCCGCCTCGAGGTCGCGCCCCAGGGCGGCGAGGTTCCCGACCGTGTACTGCTCGATCCCGGGCATCGAGGGAACAGGCCGGGGTTCCCCCCGACCCGGTCGGACAAAGAGGGGGTAGGTCAGTCGTCGGACCTCGAGGTCGGTCTCCGCCACCCACTCGCGCAGCGCCGCGGTCCGCCGGAGCCGTCGCGGGCGGGCGCGGAACGTCCCGGCGGAGTCGTCCTCCGCGTACCGAATCCTACGGCCCGACATGGTCCAGCTCTCTCAGCAGGCGTCGGGTAAATCGTTGTGTCGTCGTGACCGGCACGACCGACACCCGCCGAACACCGAGGCCGATGGCCGCTCGCCGGGATCGCTCGCCCAGGACTACCAGGGTGGCCGTGTCCCGCAAGCGGTTCCACGTCGGGGCCGGGAGCCCGTGGGAGAGGGAGGCCAGGGAGGACGGACTGGTGGCGACCCATAGCGTGGCGGCGGCCAGACGCCGACGATCCCGAGCCGTCAGAAGGGTCGCCGATGCGACGCGATAGACCACGACGTCGGACACGCGATGTCCCATTCGGCGAAGCGAGCGCGCCAACCCCGGTCCGGCCCGGTCGGACCGGAAATAGAGGATGGTGCGGGGTTCGGTCCGGCGGAGCGCTCGCGCGAGGGCCGGCGTCCCCGCCAGGCGCGGCCGTCGGACTACGCGGACTCCGGCCTCTCGCAGGGCAGCGGCCGTGCCCGGGCCGACGGCCCAGAACTCGCAGGACCGGACCCTGGGTCCCGAGGTCCGGAGCCATGGAACGACGCCCGCCGCGACGCCGGTCCGGCTGGTCGCCACCACCGTGTCGAACGTCCGGCCTCGCATTATGCGCGAACGCCAGTGTTCGGGGGGAACCGGCGAGAACTCGAGCGTGGAAATCCGGGCCACGCGCACCCCGGCACGCTCGAGTTGCGTATCGATCCCCGCCAATGTGCCGGCGGCCGACAGCAGGGCGATGGTCCGGTTCGGTCGAACGGGCGCCATGGCCCTACGTCCGCGCGGGCGAGCGGAGCGCGAGCGCCCCCCGCTCCAGCAGCCCGCGACCCAGCGACTGGCCGATGCCCGCCGCGCGGGCCACGGGTCCGGAGCGGCGGCCCCGCAGGCGGATCGACCCGTCGAGAGTGAGGACCTCACCGGTCACCGAGAGTGTTCGGCCCCGCAGCGTCGCGAGCGCTGCGAGCGGGACTTGGCAATCCCCTCCGAGCTCGGCGGAGAACGTCCGCTCTGCGTCGACGCACCAGTGTGTGGGAGCGTGATCGATGTGGCGGACGGCGCGCACGATCGAGGGTTCGTCCGCGCGGGCCAGGACGGCCAGGGCTCCCTGGGCCGGAGCGGGTAGGAAGCTCGTGGGCGGCAGCACCCGACCGATCTCGGAGGCCCGGCCGAGCCGGGAGATCCCGGCGACAGCTAGAATGGCCGCGTCAATCGTTCCCGAGCGCACGAGCCCGAGGCGCGTGTCGACGTTCCCCCGGATCTCCACCACCGAAAGGTCCGGGCGCCAACGCAACAGCTGGGCGCGCCGCCGCAGGCTGCTCGACCCGACCCGGGCACCCGGAGGGAGGCGTTCCGGCCGGAGGTGTCCCCCCACGACCAGACAGTCTCGGGGGTCCGCTCGGGGAGGGCACGCGGCGAGCACGAAGCGTGGGTCGAGCTCGGCGGGCAGGTCCTTCGCGCTGTGCACGGCGAGGTCGATCGCGCCGGTGGCCAGGGCGCGGTCGATCGCGTCGGTGTAGTCCGTCGACCCTCCGGGTCCGCGGTTCCGATCCCCGCTCGTATCGATCGGAGTGGGAACGAACCGGCGGGTCGGCATGACCTGGCGGAGGAGTTGGAGCACGAGGTCGGTCTGGGCTCGGGCGAGGGGGCTTCGCCGGGTGCCGACCCGGACCGGCGTCGTCACGGGTCGTCGGGTTCGGGCCGGAGGAGCTCGAAGGCGAGCCGCCGCTCCTGGTCGCCGTCCGGTCCCGAGGGAAGCGACCGGATGCGACGCGCCGGTGGTACCAGCAGGCGGGTAACGAGGCGGTGCGTGAGGCGGTCAATGGCCTGCTCCTGATCCGAGGTGAGGTTCCCCCAGTACCGGCGGGCGTTCGCGAGCTCGGCCTGTCGCACATCTTCCGCGGACCGAAGCCACGCGTCGACCCACGACCTTTGTAGGTCTCGGTCGAGCTCGTCAGAGAACGTGCGAGCCAACGTCTCCACTCGGGCCTCCTGCTCCACGTCAGACCGGGACGGGTGCGATCGTGCGTGCAACGAGGCGAGGTCGATGAGCCGGACGTTGGGGAGCCCGCGGACGTCGGGGTCGATGTTGCGCGGCACGCCGAGGTCGACCAGAACCAACGGGCGGTCGCGTGGGAGTTGGGCGGCGTCCAGGCACGCGACCCCGGATTTCACCGCCGTGACGACCGCGTCGGCGACCTGCAACTCTTCGGCGAGTCGCTCCCACGGCACCGGGTGGGCCCCCGTGGCGCGCAGGAACTCCCCCGGCGGGGCCCGGTGATGGAACAGTACCGTCACCTCGGCGGCGGTGGCAAGACCTTCCGCCACCTGACGGCCGACCGCCCCCGCGCCGACAATGAGGACCCGGGGGTTCGGTCGATCGATCGTCTCCAACAGCGCCGCGACGGCCACAGAGGCCACCGATTGCGTCGGGGAACCCGAGGGGGCCACCTGTTCAGCCGCCTCGACCGCCGCCGACAACAGCGCGGACAGGACCGGCCGTGGGTGGCGACCTTGGACGGATCGCTGGGCCGTGCGTACCTGCTGGCGGACTTCGACCTCTCCGAGCGCAAGGGATTCCCGGCCCGCGGCCACCCGGAAGAGATGGTGGACGAGCTCCCCGCCACTCCGTACCTGCCACGAATCGGGTGGGCCCGGGAGGATTTCCAGCCACCGCTCGACCTCGGCGGTCGAACGCACCAGGAGGAGGAGCTCGACGCGATGACAGGTCGTGAGTAGGGTCGCTTCTTCAGTCCCCTCGAATCCGGCTAACCAGGCCCGGAGCTGGTCCCGGGTGAGCGAGCGCGCCCGAACTTCCAGCTCGTCGAGCGAGTTGTTTCCGAGGCTCGAGGCGATCCCTGCCAAGAGGAGCGGGGAAGGGACGGGCTCGGCCGCGAGGGGCGTGCTGGCCCGGTCCGAAACTGCCTCCGTTCTGCTGGGATCTGAGGATGCAATAGCGGTCAAGGGAGGCCTCTGGGCAATCGGAATTGGACCGACCGGGGGGTTAATGGCAAGACGTACGAACCCCCGGGGCGGAGGACCGTCTTACCGACCTGGCGGTGAGGAGGTCCGCCGCGATCGTCCGCGTTCGACGGGTCCCTGTTAGAGGAGCGTCGAGCCGGTGATCGAGGTGTCGTTGACGAAGCCGTACACGCCCAGACCCCGACCGGTGCCGGCGAGCGACTCGTTGGTGACCAGGATCAGCGCGGACGCGTTCTCGATCGGAATATTGGACGGTCCCGGAGCCACCGAGGCCCACCCCCCGTCCACCGTGAACGTGAGCAGGTTCGTTCCGCTCGGTGCGGCAAGGACCAGGTACCAGAGCGCCCCTGTATCCGGCGGGGCCCCCCCGCACGGGTTCGTGGGCGTCGCATTCGCCACGGCCGACGGGTCGCCGATGGCGTCGCCGTCCCCGATCTCGTAGAGCCGCACGTAGACCTCGCCGGACGTGAGCGGTCGGGTAGAGTTGGTCCACGGGATGCGCTCGGTGTACGCCGTCCCTCCCAAGCCGCACGTCACCTCACCCGTCGAGGAGGTTCCGAGATGCACGACGATGGTCGGACCCGGGGGCGGGAAGTTGTACGGGGAGGAGCCGAACGGATGATAGGTCGCGACCGTGAGCAACGCCCCGACCAGGATGACCACGACCAGGAAGACCCCCAGCCGCTCGCGCCGATCGCTCCGGCGCTGGGACTGCGCTTCCCGAAAGGATCGGGCGCGGCCTCCGAGGCCGCCGGGAGCCGGCGCACCGCCGGTCCGAGGCGGAGCGACCGGGGAGCCGGGGGGACCGGCGGGCGGTGGGGGGCGGGCGGCGGAGGGGTTACTTGGGTTCGGGGCGCTCATGCGTTGTCCGCGGTCGGGGGGATCAGTTCGAGGTAGGCGTCCTCGAGGACGAGGGTAGTCGGGGCGAACTGGACCACCGGCGCCAGGCCCTGACACCGTTCCAACAGCCGGATCCGGGTCGCATCGCTCCCGTCGAAGGAGATCCTCCACCGGCGCTCGGAGATCGGAGTGACGGCCCCGCCGACGTCGGCGAGCGCCGTGGCCGACTCGGGGGCGACCGGCCGGGCGAACTCGACATCGACCTGCCGGGAACGGATCCGTCCCGCGACCCGGTCGACCCGGTCGTCGAGCAGGATGCGGCCCCGATCGAGGAAGACCACCCGGTCGCAGACCTCGGTCACTTCGAGCATCTGGTGCGAGCTCAGCAGCACGAGGTGATCCCGCTTCAGTCGATTCAGGAGGTGACGGACGAGCACACGCTCGGCCGGGTCGAGTCCGCTGGTCGGTTCGTCCAGGAGCAGCACCGACGGGTCCCCCATCAACGTGGCGGCGAGGGCCACCCGCTGCCGCTGTCCCTTCGATAGGCCGCCGATGCGCTGGCCGAGCGGCGGGAGGTCGAGGAGCTCGTGGCATCGGTCGACCTCCCGGTCGACGTCGTCCCGGGTGAGACCCCGGAGCCGGCCGACCGCGTCCAGCGCCTCGAGGACGTTCAGCGTGGGGTACGGCTCTGGGGTCTCGATGAGGGCCCCGACGTCCCACAGGGCGCCCTTCCGGTCGACCATCGGGTCGACCCCGTTGAGGAAGGCGTGCCCACGGGACGGTCGCAGGAGCCCGACGAGCAACTTCAACGTCGTGGTCTTGCCGGCGCCGTTGGGCCCGAGGTAGCCGACCGCGCCCGCGCCATCGAAGCGGAACGAGAGGGAGTCGAGGACCGGGGGCCCGGTGCGGAAGGATTTGGATAGGGAGGAGACCTCGATCGAACCCATGGATCACCCGGTGGACTCCTGGCGCTGGTAGAGGTAGGCGCTGAACGGCAGGAACACGGCGAGGTACGCGACCATGATGGCCAGCCCTTCGCTCGCGGTGGCCGACCAGATGGTGTAGAACTGGTCCTCGCCGAGCGGGATGAGCTGCACGTGGACGAAGTCGGTGTCGAGGATCGCGGCCATCGTCCCGCCCGCATAGCTCAGCGACCACCAGGGCTCGACCCCCGCGAGCTCGACGACTGATTGGAGGGTGGTGAACCCGACGTAGAGGACGAGGACGGTGATCAGGACGCCCGCGGACGGGGAGCGGACGAAGGCACTCACGCAAAAGGCGACGCTCAACGCGGCCAGGGTGAAGAGCGCGGCTGCCCCGAGCGATTCGACCAGGGCGCCCCACGGGATCGTTCCGGCCCCGAAGAAGTAGATCGCCCCGATCGTGCCGATGAGATAGTAGACCCCGACGATCGCGACGGCGAGGAGCGTCGCCGCCGTGTACCGCCCCGCGAGCAGCACCGACCGTCGGACGGGAAGGACCAGGATGTAGTAGCCCGCGCCCGTCGAGAAGTCGACGCTCAGCGCGTCCCCCCCGAAGAATGCGGCGGCGAGGACGACCCAGAGCCCGGTATTGGCGAGGAAGTTGCTGAGGTATTCGGAGCTGCGGAAGAGTTGCGCCACCCGGACCGCGCCGGTCCCGGCATCGATCTCGAACGCGAGGGTCAGCACCGAGATCAGGACGACGAACCCAAGGAGCCCCAGGAACCGGTAGGTTCGGACGTAGTGCTCCAGCTGGTTGACCGTGACGACGCGCCACTGTTCGAAGTCCGATACCCGACGTCGGGACGCGGTCCGGGATTCAGCCGAAACGGATGGGGCCGTTCCCCCTACAGTCGCCACGTGGTCGATCACCGTTGGTCCGCCCGACGCCATCTCTCCCTTCGGACCCCACGAGGGACTCCCTCGAAGTCCGCGCGTGGCCTGGTGGGTGGACAGTCTAGCCGCCCCTCCGGGCTTAAATCTTGGCTCGTCCCGGTAGGCCCCTCCTATCGAGAAAACAGACGCTGGGGGGTGTCGGGAGACCCGAATCGGGGCTCCGAGTTCAGGGAAAGATTAACAATACAACCCCAACGTGTTGGAGGTGGGGGACCCTCATCGGAGATGATCCATCCCCGCCGACCCGACTCCCGCCTGTTCGGGCGAAAGCCAACAACTACCTGATCGCTGGATTCACGATCCTGATCCTGGTGCTGGTCGTCCTGTACGTGACGGCCCCCCAGTGGGACGGCGCGTTCCAACCGAACAATCCCCCGCCCTCCGAGTCCTTCGTCTACCTCAGCGCCACCAACTGGACGTTCCACGGCCCGTCCGCCTGCTGGCAGGAGCCGCTGTTCGCATTCGGAGGAACCGTCCTTCAGAGCGGCACCTTCGAGGGTTCGGTCTCGCTCCCCTACCCCGGAGGGTTGACGGGCCCGAATTGTACGGCCCAATCGGTCCAGGTGGTCACGGCTGGATTCACCTTGGAGGGGTCGAATTGTCCGCTCACAGTCCGACCCGGCGAGGACGGGCAACTATTCGTGAACGTAACCGTGCCAGACTCCACGTTCAGCGGGGCGCTCTCGATGTTGGTCACCGTCGTCTCGTCCTGAACGGCCCCGACTCAACCACCCGCGTTGCAGGAACACCGCGGTCGAAAACGAAGGAGGCGCGCGGGGCCGTGTGGCCCCCCGCGCCCAGAAAAGGTTCGTCGACGGGAGCCCCTAGAACTTCGCGGTCACCGTTCCCGTGCCCGCGATCGTCACGAAGGTGGACCCCAACGTGGGAGTGGTGATCGTCCCCGTGCCGGCCGTATCGCTCCACGAGGTGAAGAACGGTGTGGTTCCATTCTCCACATTAATCGGGAGGACGGTGCCGACCCAGTACCACCCCGGCGTCGAAGGGCTGGTAGTGCCGCCGCCTGTGTTCGAGCTCGTGGCGAACGAGACGTACACCTGCTCCGCATAGACGACGGTGGCCACTGTCTGGTAGGGCGCGTCGACGGACGAGCTGTAGGAGAGCGGCGTATAGAGAGTGCCGCTCGCCGTCCCCGCGATCGATGTCAAGGGACTCCAACTGTAGGAGTTGTACGCGACCCCGGTCACGTTGATCTCATTGCCGCTACCCGTGTACAAGACGGAGTTGAAGGTGACGCCCCAGGTGGTGTGGGCGACCAGTCCGTACTCGTAGAAGTGGAGCGCCGAGGTCGCCTGCTTCATGTTCAGCGTGATCGTTCCCGAGCCCGTCACGGTGAGCGTCGTCGAGGACGAACTGGTGGACCCGATCGTCAGGTTCGACCCGCTTGAGGACCACGAAGCGAACGTCCACGTTGTGCTGCCGACGGCGGAGATGGCATACGTGTCACCCAACGAATACCAGCCGGTGGAGAACGCGTTGATCGCACCGTTCGCCTGGTACGGGTTGATCGCCACGGTGACGTAGGCATACTCGGTGTACACGATCTCGATCGAGGTCGTGGCTCCGAGGGTGTAGTATCCATTGCCCGTGTACGCGGTACCGATGTACGCTGGGATGTAAGCCTCCCCGAACACGCCCGCGCTCACGGGCTCGAACGCCTGGTAGGACTCGCCCGCCGTAATCCCCGAGATGGTGAGCGACCCAGTGGACGAGGCGTAGTTGATGCTGTTGAAGGTAACCCCCCAACCGGCTCCGGAGGGCAGCCCGACCTCATTGAAGGTCAGCGAGCAAGTCGTGCACGTGGTGCCGGACTTGAACGTCGCGGTGATGGTCGTCGAGCCCTTTACGGTCGCGTTCGTCCCGGCGTTCGCCGTGTTGCCGAGCCCAACCTTGGTCTCGTTGCCGCTCCACTTGCTGAAGACATAGGACGACGTTCCGGCTGCGAGGAGCGGGAAGACCGAGCCGTTAGTGTAGTAGGACGTCCCGCTGGGGGAGACCGTGCCGGTCGATGTGGGAGTGGCCGTGAAGGTCACCGAGAACTGCTTCACGAAGACGATCTCCTGGCTCGCCTGGGTCGGCAGCGTCAGGTACCCGCTGGCGGGCTGCGCCGCGTACTGAACGGTGGAACTGATAGTCACGGGAGCGACGCTCCAGGAGTACCCGCCTGCCGGGTGGGCCCCCGTCGTGATCGAGGCGCCGGTGCCGCTTGACGAGGCGGAGTCGAAGGTGACGCTCCAGGAGGTAGCGGAAGGTAATCCGACCTGATCGAAGGTCTCGGAGGTCGATTTCGACTTGAAGGTAGCGGTGATGGTGCCCACGCCGCTAATCGCGACCTCGCTCTGCGCGGTCTTCGTGGACGAGAAAGTGAAGTCTCCCTTGGGGGACCCGCTCCACTTAGAGAACGTGTACCCAGAAGCGGCGGCGGCGGATAGAGCGACTTCCGATCCGGCGTTCTGCCAGCTCGTGCCGGGGTAGGCGGTGCCCGAACCGGACGGGGAGGCATCGAACGTCGTGTAGTATTGGGTGTGGTACGACATCGTGAAGTTCTCCTGATTTGGCACCGTGAAGTAGGTGTATCCATTGTAGTACGGGACGTACTGAATATTGCTCGTGCCCGCGATGTCGTAGGTGTAGACGTAACTCGAACCGGCAGCGACTCCGGTAATGGTCATCGTGGAAGCCGTCTGGGTCGGTTCATAGACCCCGTCGAAATAAACCGTCCATGACGTTCCGGACGGAATACCTGTTTCCGTAATCTTCACCGTATACGTGGTCGTTGGCGGAGCCGGGTGGGCCACCGAATTCGCAACCGTCCCGAACATCAGTGCCACGACGACGACCGCCATCAATCCAGCCCAAATTCCCATCTTGCCGATCATTGAGTTCACCATTGTTATCCGTCACCCGATGGCGGATAACCCCCGTAGGATTCCTGCTACTTGAAGGCCGCCTACTGCGCCGGTACTGCCCGTATCGACTCGTTCCCTCGCAGTCTTTGGAGGCCGCCGCCGACCATCGCCCGAATCCCCCTTGGGAGCGGTAGGGGGCAGTTTCCAAGGAACTCTCGTGGGCCTATTGAAACTTGAGAGTATCTTGCGAGAATCAAGCCGCCGCTCCGCTAAATCGAAAGTACTCGCTTCGAACGACCCTGTGCGGAGTGCTAGAATGTATCTGCCCCTCCGAACCGGAGTATATATCCGCCCTCCCGGCTGAGGTTTCGAGGGGATGAAACGCCCATCCTCTCGACGCGCGAAAGAAATCGAAAAATTGGGCCCCCCCGAATGAAGAGATCCGTCCTGGTCACCATTCCCGTCCGCAACGAGGCAGCCATGCTGGACGCCTCGGTCCGCCGACTGGTGCACGACTTGGATGCTTCGGGACTCACTTATCGACTGTCGATCGCGGAGGACGGCTCCACGGACGGGACTCCGGAGGTCATTCAACGCCTCAAGGCGGAGTTTCCGAAGTTATTGGTAAGTTCCAGCCCCGCACGCCGAGGGAGGGGCTTGGCGCTGCGCGAATTGTGGTCGGAGGTCGACGCAGAGATCTATGCATTCGTGGACGCGGACCTGCCGGCCGGACCCCCGGCGCTGCTCCAGGTGATCCGAGAGGTCCAAAACGGAGCCGACGTCGCGACCGGTTCCCGCTACTGCGAGGGCGCCCAGGTTCGGAGACCTCCCCTGCGTCAGATCGTCTCCCGTGCCTACAACCGATTCGTCCGGATGACCTTCGGGGAGAGCATTCGGGACCATCAGTGTGGCCTGAAAGCGTTCACGCGAGAGGCCAAGACCCGGCTGTTCGCCATGTCCCGGGAAGACAGCTGGGCTTGGGACACGGAGGTCCTGGTGCTAGCCGAACGGTCGGGCATGAGGGTCGCGGAGGTCCCGGTGGAATGGTCGGAGTACCGCTGGACGAGAACCCCGATTCGGCGCTTGCTCTCGGACGTCTATCTGCACGGAACGTCGATCCTCCGTTTGAAGAGCGGACTCGAAGAGACCATACGGCTCAACCGTCTCAGTCCTCCGATGGGATCTTCGACCGGATCCGTAGACCTCACGGTCCCAAAGGAAAAGGGAAGTGGTTTCGTCCGGTAGGTCCCTCCTCCTCACCAATTATCGGGGCGGCGGGATCGGCGACTTCGGACTGAGCCTCGAGACGCACCTCAAATCGAGACTCGGGGAGTTGGAAACCGAGGAGACCTCCCTCGACGGTCGGGGGAGCCTTCGTCAGGCCCTCCATTCGGCCACGCACCGGGGGCCGCTCTTCGCCAACCTGGGCCTGACGGCCTGGGGACGGTCGGGCGTTCGGAATTTCCTCGGCTTCACCGCCGTCGGGGTGCATCAGAGCCTTTCGCCCCCCACCACCGTCATCGTGCACCACGCCATCGAGATCTTCGACCTCCACGAAACCGGATACGAGGTTTCTCGACTGGTCGAGGCCGGAGCCCATGCGGCCCTGCGTCGCGTTCGGAAATGTGACCTCGTGGTCTTCTCGCCTCGACTCTCCGAAATCATGACGGATCGCTACGGTGCTCGGCGCGTGTGGCTCGTCCCCCTCCCGGGCGAGCTGGGGCTGACGCAGGTGACGAGTTTGCCGGCCGGACCCCCCAAGGTGGTGCACGCCGGGTACTGGGCGCCGTACAAGGGCATTGAACGATTCGTCCAGGTGGCCGAGCGGATGAAAGGACGAGCTGAGTTCCTGTTGGGCGGACGACCCCATGCCGCTCTGAGCACGGACGACGGCTTCCGCCAGAAAGTGCAGCACTGGACGAAGCAGGCGACCGAGGCCGGCGTACGAATGACCGGGTATCTCACCCCGGAGCAGTTGGACCTCGAGTTAACGGGGTCGACGGTGGGCCTCTTGCCCTACACTTCGGTCAGCGGGGCGAGTGCGAGCTTCAACCTCTTCGCGGATCGGGGCGTTCCGGTCGTCGCCACGGACCTACCCGAGTTCCGGTACCTCGAAAGCCAAGGCGCCGGCATTCGTGTCGCTTCTCCGACCCTAGACGGGTTTACCTCCGCCGTGGAGGGGCTGCTGAACGATCGGGAACAGTGGCTCGAGCTTTCACGCCGGCAGGCGGAATTCGTCCGGAGATTTTCCTGGGATCAATTCGTCGGTGGCCTTCTCTCCCGCTCCGGGAACGGGGGGTCCTCCCACTCCCGCGGTGAGTGAGCCGGCCACGGGGCCTCTGGAGGTGAACGTGGCGGAGGTCGAGCGGAATCCCGTGGAACGACGGTTCGTGATGTACGTCCCCAATTCGAACCTCAATCCGTTCCACGCACGATCCCCCTGGCTCATGCTGCCCCGTTCGTTCCATGAGCTGGGATACCGTTCGACCCTGATCTGTGGGCGGATGTCGGGTGGGCTTCCTCCCCAGGTTCGCGTCGTGGAGACCGGCCTCGTGGTGAACGACCCGAGGCGCGGAGGGGCCCTCCGATCCTTGGTAGAGCCCTGGCTCGCGTTCGGAGAGATCCGTCGGCAGCAGCCCGACCTCGTGATCGTCGGCCCCCTGCGCTCCTCCCTCTTCTCGCTCCTCCCCCTGGTCGGCCTTTACCGGCTTCTCCGGCGCCGCGGCCGCTCCTCGCGCACCCGGTTCGTACTCAAGGCCGATTGGAATCTCGACCCCACCGGGCTGAGCCCCTTGGAATTCGCGCTCTCGCGGACGCTGCTCGTCGCCTCGACGCACGTCCTGGACCTGGTCAGCATCGAGACGTCGTGCGGTGTCGGAAGGGCCCAAGCGTTGCCGTTGCTCCGTCGAGAGCGACTGAAGCGGATTCCCTTGGGGTTCCCCCAGGGAACGATGGAGCGGGTCCCGTACGAACACGGTCCCCGTGGTCCGGTGATCCTTTGTGTGGCTCGGATCGCCCGGATGAAGGGGCAGGCCATCCTCCTGCAGGCGTTCGAACAGCTCGCGGCCCAGTTTCCGGAGTGGTCGGTTCGATTGGTCGGGCCCGTGGACGATCCCGCCTACCGCGACGAGCTCCTCGCCTTCGCGGCGGAGCATGGGCTAGCGAACCGCGTCGTCATAGCGGGCTTCCTCGATCAGGCCGAGGTCGACCGAGAATTCACCCGGGCGTCGGTGTTCTGCCTCCCTTCGATCCACTCGGAGACCGCGGGCCAGGTGAAGTACGAGGCCACCGGGTTCGGGATCCCCGTCGTCACGACGGACGTGCCCTGCGGCCCGGACGCCATCGAGATGGGATGGTGGGTCGCGCCCGCCGGAGACGCTTCCGACCTCGCGCGGCAGCTCCGGGGCCTACTGGGCGACGCCTCGGAACGGCAGAGAGTCGCTCATGGAGCCCAATCGAAACTCCGCTCGTACCGGGAGCTCGCCGAGGCGTATCTCCTCGCCAGCCGGGCGACGACGGTGGAAGTCTAACCTTATGCCCCAGTTCCGAGTTCGACCCGAGATGAGGCCCCGGCGCGACGGTCGTCGCCCCGACTAGCCCATGGACCTCCCGATCGTTTGGGGTCGCCTTCGGAAGGCGGTCTCCTCCCACCCGTTCCTGAGCCAGGTCCTGGTCCTGCTCGCGTTCGACCTCGCGATCCATTGGACGCTCCTCACCCAGTTCAGTGGGTACCTGGCCTGGGGGAATTTCAACACGCCCTACACCGCGTCCCAACTGACGAGCGGCCCGGTGCTGTTCTGGAGTCCCTACCAGTACAACGGGAACCCGGTCGGGCTCCCGTTCGGGATCCTCTCGAACTACGTCGAGGCCTCGGGACCGATCTACCTCCTCGTCTCCGCGTTCGGGCCGACCGGAGGCGCGAAGGTCTACATCGTCCTCTCCACGCTCTTCGTCGGGGTCGCGGCACTTTTTCTCGCCCGGACGCTCATCGTTCGACCGGTCGGCCAACTCGCCGCCGCGGTGTTCGTGCTTGCCGGACCCGTACAGCTCGTTCTCTACGGGCAGGGGGACTATCAGGCGTTCATCGCCGAAGGCCTCGTTTTCTTCTCGTTGTACACCCTGTGGCGGGGGGTCCATCACCCCTCCCAACGCTGGCTCTGGCTGCCCGTCTCGGTATGGCTGTTGATCCTCTCGTTCCAAGTGGTCCAGGCGTTCTTCCTCGGTCTCCTCCTCATCGCCGCCCTCCTGCCGGTCTACGTCCATGATTGGCGACGCTCCGACCGGCGTGCCGGCGAGGTCGCGGCGGTGATCGGACCTACGGCGGGATCCTCGCGGTGGGCCTTCTGGACGGGCCGCGCCCTCGACTCCGTACGCCGGGGTGTTGGACGCGGTGGATACGGCCGTGACCTCGGGTCGATGGTCGCCCGATTGCCGGGCCTGATCGCCGTCGGGGCGATCATCTTCGTGCCCTCGTATGTGACCTTCTACGTCCTCGGGACGGGGGCGACGGCCTACTCTTCGAGCCTCGCGGTTCCGCTCGCGACCTTTTCGGCGTACAGTCGGAGTCCGGCGGCCCTGATGGTCCTCAACGGGTACTTCAATTTCGGTCCGGTGATGGTGCGCTCCGGGTCGGGCGGGACCCTCGCCCTGGACGTATGGACGGCCGTCGTTCTGGGTCTGCTGATTTTGGTTTGGGTCGGCTACCTGTTCACCCGGGACCGACGGTTGGTCTACCTCCTCGCGGTCACGGTCGCCGCGGCGTTGATCGGCTCGGGCCCTTCGGGACCCTTCGCGGGCCTCACGACATTCCTCTACCTTCAATTCCCGGGCTACGCCGCCCTCAACACTTCCTACTACTGGGGCTGGTTCGTCATCGGCCCTCTTGACGCCCTGATGCTCGGGCTCCTCATCGAGGGGTTGTTGCGACCCGTGCCCGCTCCGCCGTCGGTCCCGGCACCGGTGCCGGCGCCCCGTTCGCGACTGCCGAAGGCGATCCGCACCCTTCGGACCCTCCGGAACCGGCCCGCCTGGTCGCCCGCGATGAAGGGCGTGACGGTCGCCGTGGCGGTCCTCTTGGGCGCGACCATCCTCCTTCCGCTGGCCAACGGAGCCTACTACACCGCCCCCGACGGCATTCACGAGGCGAACTATCCGAGCGACTACGCCCAGATCCCCACGTTGTTGAAACAACTCATCGGTGGCAGCTACGCCGGCGTCGCCCTGTTCAACCCCGACCTGAGCTGGCTCACCCCCAACTCGACCCAGTCGATCCCGAATGCGTTCTTCCTCTATCCCACCGTTCGAACTCCCGGCCTCCCGTTCTACCTCGCCCCCGACCTGCAGTCGAACGCCTACTTCTACTGGCTCTACGACCAGTTCTATTCGAACGAGACCCGCTACGCGGCCCAACTGTTCGCTCTCGCCGGGGTGGAATATTTCCTCGTGTTCTACGGGACCCAGTCGGCGTCCTTCTACCCGAATTTCCTTCCGTTCTCCGAGGGGAAGAACGCGAGCCAGTTGATGCAGTTCCAGGAGCAGGTCGTGCCCGTAGTCCAGGAGCGATCGTTCGCCATCTATCGCGACCTCGCGTTCAACGGGGTCGCACTGGCGGATTCAAACTTCTCGCTCGTCGCGGGGCCGGGGTACGACGAGTTGAACGCGTTGGCCTACGCGGGTATCGACCTCGAGAACCAGTCCTGGTTGTTCCCGGGCGACCTCCCGTCGAACGGCTGTTCGGCCGAGTTGGGGCGCGTTGATCGGGTCTACACCTCGAGTCTCAACGCGCTCATCGGAGTGGCGCTCGAGTGCGACCACGTTTCCGTGGCGAGCCCGGTGGCCGAGACGATCCCCTCCGGCAACCCGCGACAGGTGTGGGTGCCCTCTTCGAACGTCCTGGGCGTGCCCGTGCTGGAGTCCTCGCCGGCGACCCTCGCGGCGACCGACGGGATCTCCACTACGATCCACATTCCCCTCACCGCGAACGGGTGCGCGGGGAACTGTCGGATCTGGCTGCCCGTCCGATTCCAGGGGGATGGGGGCACCCTGACGTTCGACTGGGGATCCGCCTCCTGGACCGTGGCCACCGCGACCGGGATGTCCGGAGCGAACAACACGATGGTGTGGATCGCGCTGCCGTTTCCGGTCACCGGTCCGGGTTCGCTCACCATCACGGCGCGCGGGGGATGGAACGCGGTCGGCTCGATCTACGTCTTCGCGGGCGGTTCAGCGTCCCAGTACTTTTCCCCCCTCGATTGGCTGAACAGCACGTTCGCGCGAACCACGGTCGTCCAGGCGAGCCTCGCCTCCCAATTCAACCTGACCCCGGTCAATGGGCGCTTCGGCCTGCTCGAGTACTTCGGTTTCCCCGCCCCGGAAGCCAACAACGCCATTCCCGCCAACCAAGGCGTCCAGGCGATCGACGCGGGGGGCGTACCGAAGACCTTCCATTTCCCGATGGTCGAACCCCTCGGGCCGGGGTCGGTGGCGTTGCTCGTCCGTTCCGCGGTGGCCGGATATGTGAACGTGACGCTCGGGAGCGGTGCCCCGACCGAACTCTTCGGATTCGATCCCGGGGCGAACCTGTCGAACCTCAACCCGTGGCAAGTGATCCTCATTCCGTGGAACCAATCCGAATCGGACCTCGGGTCGGGGGTGACCCTCAGCGTGCTGAGCGGCTCACTGTGGCTCGCCGAGGTGTGGTTCGAGCCGCAGTCGATCCTCGGCGCCTCGCCGCCCGCGCCGGCCGCCCACCCCTCGCTGGGCCCGGACACTCTCGCTCCCGCGGCGGACACCGTCGTCTCCAGCTGGTCTTACCACGTCGACCCGTCCGGATTCATCTCGCTCTCCCTCAATGGCACCTTCGGGCCGGCCCCCACGTTCGGCCAGAGCCTCCTGACCCTCAGTTTCTCGACGTCGGTCGCACCGGGGTACGCGCTCGCACTCACCGCGAACGTGACGCCGGGGCTGTGGGTTTCGGCGAACGGCGCGGCCATCGGCGCCACCCCGGCTGGGGACTTCACGAACTTCGGAGCGCTTTTGCAGAACGCAGCCGGCCTGCACTCGAACGTCCTGACGTTCTCGGTCGCAGCGTACCGGGACTTTCCCGAGGCGGGCACCACGTTTTCCATCACGGCCCGTTTCGCCTACGTCGAGTTGCCTCTCGTCTGGAACATCACGGATTTCGCCGCCGGTCCTCCCCTTCCCGTTTCGGCGACCTCCTCCGGCTACCAGGTGACCACCGACGGAGTGCCTCTGGTCCTGCTGCGGGTGGCCGTCTATCCCGGCCTGTTACCGGACCAGGGCGCGAACCTGGGCCCGTCGCTGGGGTCGCTGGACACGCTCGTCTGGAATCCGTCGAACGCGACGGCGGTCTCCGTCACCCCGACGTCGATCGGGGCCTTCTACATCGGGGCGGGTGCTTCCTTGCTGGCCACGGTCGGTTGGTTCGCGGTCGAGCTGTGGGTCCGTCGGCGACGTGCTCGGACCTCTCGCAAGATCGGTCCGAGCACCTGAGGTCGACCGGGTCGCGGGCCGGGCTCACGCGCGAAGGGCGTTGAGGTACACTTCCCGGTACATGGATCGTACGCGGGAGGGTTCGAACTGGCGCAGCCGTACGAGGCCGGCGGACCGGAGCTGCGCGGACCGATCCGGCGAACCCACGACGCGACGGAGGGTCTCCACGACCTCGGCGGGGCCCGCGCTGGAAGGAACCCACGCGGCGGCGTCGCCGAGCACCTCGGGCGCCGGGGGGTTCGCGAGCGCGACGACCGGCGTCTCCGACGCCAGCGCTTCCAGGAGCGGGATTCCGAACCCTTCCCGATGGGAAAGGTGGAGATACGCGTCGGCCGCGTCGAAGTAGAGCGCGTACTGGTCGGAGGGAACGACCCCTTCGTTGCGTACCCGGAGGGGAGTTCCGGCGAGCGGGTACCCCACCTTGACCAGCAGGTACTCGGGCGGAAGGATGGAAGCGACCCTACGAAGCAGCGCGTGGTTCTTGTACGCGGCCCCGCTGCCAACCGAGAGCACCAGCTTGCGGTCGAGGGGGAGACCGAGGAGGGTTCGGGCCTCGGTCGGCGATCGGGGTCGGAAGCGTTCCTGGTCCATCCAGTGGGGGATCGCGATCGAGTCGAGACCCGTCCACGCGAGGAGCCGAGAACGCGTGTAGTCGCTCACCGAGACGATCTGCCGGCACCGCCGGAGAAAATGCGGCATCCGCAACCAGTCGACCAGGGAGTACCCCTCCACGAGGAGAAGCTGGGGGCGTGAGCTCAGGAAAGTGCCCCACGTTCGCAACCCAAAATCGTGGACCGTAGCGATCGGTCGGTCGAGACGGGTCGCCAGGTCGTAGCTGGCTCCGCACAAATGGACGAGCGCTTTCGTCCCCTCGAGATTTCGCGCGAGAGCCCGTTCGTTGCGTCCCCGAGCTTGGACCGCCCCGAATCGGGAACGAGCGAATGCCTGGCCCGGAAGGGAGCGGTGCGGAAGGGACTCCGGGAACCGAAAATAGTGAAGGTTGCGGACCTCGATCCCTGGAAAGGACTCGCGTAGGAGTTCGTAGAGCCGCGTCACGTAGACCCCGACCCCGCTGAGCGGGTGTTGGTCGGTGACCAGGATCACCGGCGCGCTCGATGTCTCCAAGATTCACTCCCTCCTCCGGTCCGGCACGGCCGTCCCCGTCCGCGCTCCCTTCTCCTTCACCCCCGAGAATATCATCTCTCTCCTCGGAGCACCTCCCTAGGCGCCGGGGCCGGTGCACGGAAAGAACGGCCCGCCAGCCCTTTTAACCCGGGGTCGGGGTCCCGCGAAGGTGCCGTCCGATCCGAGGTCGTTCGGGGTCCCGTCGCACCCGGCGACCGTTCGAAGTTCGGACGCTCGCCGGACGATCCTCCTGTCGGTTGCGCTGGCCCTCCTGTTCCTGGTCCCCGCGGTCCCGACAGGGTCCGCATCGGCCCATCCCTCTCTCTCGGTGAGGCCCTCCGTTTCATCGGTCCTCGTCGCCCCGGGGGTCGACTTCCCGACCTTCCTCGGGAACATCGAACGGACCTCCTCCTCCTCCGAGCGTTTCGTCGGGCCCTCCAACGCTTCCTCCCTCCACCCCCTCTGGAACTTCTACGCTGGAGGCGAAGGCCTGCAGTCCCAGCCGGTCGAGCAGAACGGCATCACGTACGTCGGTGGAAGGACGGGCTACGAGTACGCCTTGGACGCGATCAACGGAACGGTGCTGTGGCAAACGTATCTCGGCCAGGACTCGAACGACTCCGGTTGCTACGGCGGCCTCGGGGTGACGTCCACCGCGACGGTGGCCGGCGCCGACCTCTACGTGGACGGGGGGTCTCCTTACCTCTACGACCTCAACTCCACGACCGGGGCGATCGAGTGGCGGGCGCTGATCGGGGGTTCGGACAATTCCGGCTACTACGACTGGTCGAGTCCGCTGATCTATGACGGGAGCGCCTACATCGGAGTCTCGAGCGATTGCGACCAACCACTGGTCGGCGCAGGGTTGGCGGAGTACTCCCTTTCCACCCACGCGCTCGTCGCCTCCTTCAACTCCAGCGTGCCCGAGTTGAACGGCTCGAGCATCTGGGGATCCCCCTCGATCGACACCGCGACCAACACGATCTTCGTAACGACCGGAAATGCGTACACCGGATACCAATCGAATTACAGCGAGTCCGTCATCGCCCTGAACGCCTCCACTCTCGCGGTGCGGGCGACTTGGCAGCTTCCCCCGCAGGCCGTGACCGTGGACGGGGACTTCGGAGTGACGCCGACGCTCTTCACGCCGTCCTCCGGCGTTCCCATGGTGACGGCCGCGAACAAGAACGGCGTCCTCTACGCGTTCGACCAATCGAACCTGACCCTCGTGTGGAACCGGACGATCTGTTGTCAGAACCACACCCAGATCGAACACATCTCGACGGCCTGGGGCGGAGGATACGTCTACGCGGTCGGCGCGCTGACCACGATCGGGAGCGTCGTGTACAACAGTTCGGTCTGGGAGATCGACCCACTCACGGGGGCCACCATGTGGGTCCGTGGGTTCTCCCAAACGTCGGAGGACGGCTACGCGGCCCCGTTGTGGGTCAACCAACTCCTCATCGTCCCGGACCAAGGGACGCTGCTCGTGCTCAACGCGAACAATGGGGCCACTCTCTACCAGGACACCGTCCCCGGAACGTTCGAAGCACCGGCCTCCGTCTCCCGCGGCGAGATCTTCGCAGCCTCCGACAACGCCCACGTGTACGCGTTTGACCTCGCGCTCAATTCGAGCGCTTCGCAATCCCGGCCGGTCGGAGCGGCCCCGCTAACGGATTCGTTCGGGGTGACCCCGTCCGGCGGGATCCCTCCGTACAGCTACGCTTGGACGTTTGGAGATGGCCAAGCCTCGAACCTGTCCCATCCGAGCCACACCTACGCCGCGGTCGGTTCCTACAACGTGACCGTTTCGGTCCAGGACTTGGCGGGCAACGTCTCCGTCAGCCGTCTGGTCGTGACGGTCAAGCCCGGCGTCGACGTCACGTTCGGGTCCGCTGGGATTCCGCCGGGGACCAATTGGTCTGTCACCCTGGACGGGGCAGTCCTGTCCTCGACCGGGGCCGATATCCTCTTCGTCGAGCCGAACGGGTCGTATCCCTACGAAGTCGTCTCCCTCCCCGGCTACTCGGCGTCGCCGAGCTCCGGTACCGTCAACGTGAGCGGGGTACCGCTCCTCGTGGCCATCGACTTTTCCAACCTTTCGAAATATGCGGTGACCTTCACCGAGACCGGTTTGAGCGCGGGCTCGAACTGGTCCGTCACGATCAACGGATCCGAACACTGGTCGACGACGACCACAATCCTGGTCGACCTCGGGGATGGGGTGTACGCATTCAGCGTCGGATCGGTTACGAAATGGGCCGCCAGCCCCGGCGACGGCATCGTGACCGTCGAGGGAGGGTCCGTCCATCAATCGATTTCCTTCTCCACCGTGTCGACGTGCCAGCCAAATTGTGGTGGCCCACCGATCCAGGGCTGGACTCTCTCCGACGACGTCGGGTACCTGCTCCTTGGAGTCCTCGTTCTGGTGGGGGTCTCGGTGATGCTATGGTCCCGCCGGAGGCGGAAAGCACCCCCAACGCTCGACGGTGCGGTGTCGCCGAGTGGCACCGGCCTTGGCCCTCCCCCGCCGTAGTCGGATGCGGGCCAGATCGCTCCGCGCGGGTGTGGTCAGCTACCCGTCATGCACGGGGGATGCTCCGGGCGTCGTTCGTCCGAAGAGGTATCGGCCAAGCTGGACGAACCAGGGCGCGGTCCGGTCACTTCGAGCGAGGACCACGTAGGCGAGCTGGGCCAACGTGATCGTGACCAGGACGGCCAGCAGATCCAAGGACCACAGGCGGAGCGGATCCCAGAACGGAGCGTTGTTCGCCGTGTAGGCCCAGGCTTGGTATTGGGGCCCGAGCGGGGAGAGGAACGGCATGAGGAGCGTGTTGTTGATCAAGAGAAAGCCGAGCGCCAATCCCGTGAGCGTGGCGAACAGCTCGGCGCGTTCCCGGTGGAACACCATCACGTCCACGAGGAGCGGCGCGAACAGGTAGAGCATGTACTGCTCGTTCAATCCCCAGCGGAGAAGCAGGAAGACGGTGACGATCCCGACGATCGCGTCCACCTCCCCGCCGAGCGCTCGGCCCTCGACGTGTTTCGCGGCGAACCATCCCGCAGCGACGACCCCCGGGATCCACAGCAACTCGAAGAGCGTCGTGGCGAACGGGAGATTTCCCACGAACGCAGCGGGGCCGAACGGACTGACGAGCCGGGCCCAGTTCATCCCGCCGCCGATCCCCCCGGACTCCGACGCGACCAGCCCACCGACGCCGGTGAGGTTCCAACGGAGCGCCCAGAACACAAGGCCGCTCAGGATCAGCGGCACGAGAAGGGCGACGACCACCCACAGCCGGTCCCGTCCCCGGCGGCGAAAGATTTCGAAGGGGAGGAACATCGCCGTCACCCACTTGACAAAAATTCCGAGCCCGTAGCTCAAGTTCTTGCGGGAGGGTTCGACCACCAGCAGGGAAGCGAGTACCACGACGACCGCGATCGAGTCAAACTGCCCCCACACCGCCGAGATCAGGATCGCGTAGGGAAAGATCGACCAGAACGCGGCCGCCCGGAGCGCGAGGCCACGATCGCTGCTGCCTCGGTACACGATCTGGTACAGGAGTCCGGCCGTGGCCACGTCCGCCAGGATCGGGCCCTGCTTCAGGAGGAAGTAGTAGACGAACCGGTTTCCTCCGCCAATGGCTACGTAAGTCTGGTACGCCCCCCCGGTGTACAGCGACCAAAACGGAAGGTACGCCGCCGCCGTAAGATTCCGATTGAAGTACGCGATACTAAGCCCGGGGACGGGGGGCCAGAAGGAAGAGTAGGGGTCGGTGCCGTGACCGACCACATACCCCGTACGAATCCAAACCTCGAAATCGTACGGCTGTCCGGTCCAGAAGGAGAATGCCTCCCGCACGAGAAGTCCGACGAGCAACACGAGCGCGAGCGGCTTCATGCCGAGCCGGCGTGTCGTGCTTCCCACGAGCGGGGCGGGCTCGATCACGGGGGGTGTCCGTGGACTCGCAGGTTGGGCGGGCAGGTGAGTCCCGATTGGGTCCAAGCGTCGAGGCGGTGATAAGCACCGGTACACGGCCCGACTTCAGACCCCACCGAGCTCCATCGCCTTCCCGAACCCGTATCGTGGCGGTACCTCGGCGAGCCCGTTCAAATCCGCGACCTGGGCGGTCTCAAGGTTTTCCAGGACGACGGGGCGCTCCCAACCCCCTCATCCGAAAGTTCCCTCGCCCTTCGGTGGTGGGGATTTACGATCAGCCTCGAGTCCGGCCTAGGCCCGTATGCACGGGACAAAGTCGAGATGGCAGCCCCACTAGACCCCGCCCGCCTCCTTCCAGCGAATCCTGGCGGCGCACAGAGCGCAGATCATCGATTTGCGCCGGGATCCGGTCCGCGAAGTTCGGATGGTCACCATGTTGAACTTCGCCACCACCGGGGGCCAAGCGCGCCGTCTACCGGGTGAGTCGCCCCTGGGACGGGGCGGTGGTAGGCCGAATTCAGGCCCCGCGGCGGGAGATGATGCTCTCGAACAGTGCGATCCACTGCGGGAGGACCACCGACCAGGAGAATCGTTGGACTCGCTCGACGCCGGCCCGAGCGAATCGGGCCCGAAGGGGCGCGTCCGTTGCGAGCCGCACAAAGGCGGCCGTCAGAGCCTCAGAATCGTTGGGCGAGCATAGGAGCGCGTTCTCACCTTCGGCCACGACCTCGGGAATCCCGCCGACTCGAGACGCCACGATGGGAAGTCCGGCGGCCATCGCCTCGGTGAGAACAATCCCGTATGGCTCAAAGAGCGAAGGGAGAACGAAGAGATCGGCCCGCGCATATTCCTGCAATAGTTCGGCGCGTGGCAGGGGCCCGGTCACGGTGACCCGGTCTTCCACGCCGAGCTTGCGGGCGAGCGCCTCGACGGGCGACTTGCCTCCCCAATCCGGACCGACGAGCCGGAGCCGCAGCCCAAGTTCCGACGGCACGCCGGCCAGTCCGCGGACGAGCGGTTCGAGACCCTTCTGTTCGATCGAGAGACGGCCTACGAACAGGAGGGTGGGCCCTCCCTCGGACCGGGGCCGTTCGGGCCATCCTGAGAATTCGGAAAGGTCGATGCCGTCGGGAATCAGTGCGAGGTGGCTCGGGTCGACCCCCAAGGAGCGCAATACCCCCTCCTCGAGGTGAGTCTGTACTACGACGCGATCGGCGGCGCGCAGGGTGAGACTCGCGACCGCGCGGGCGTACGCCCGTGACCCGGAGGTACCGCGCCCGGCGTCCGCGTGCGTCTCGATCACGAGAGGGATGGGCCGCAGGCGGCGTGCGAACGAAGCGAACCAGGTCGGCGAGACCCCGAACGCGTGCGCGTGTATCACGTCGGCCCGGACCGTGAGCAGGTCGAGGGCCATTCCCGGAGCGACGATCCCGAGGCCGTGCGGGGCAGGAATGGTTCGGAACGCCCGGTGACGCCGGACCGGAAAGATCTCTTCGGGCTGCGGAGTCGAAAGTCGAGTGAACGGTCGTTCCCGAGCGAGGTCGGTGGTCACAATTTGAACCGAGTGACCACGTGCATGCAGGCGATGGGCGATCGCGTCCACATGGATCTCTACCCCGCCGAGCGCCGGTGGGTAGCGCTGTGTTACCTCCACGACCCGCATGAGTAGAATGCGTCGCCTAGTTTTTGGCGGCCGCAGCTCCGAGCGGCGGCGGCGGGCTCGTTCTCGAGGGCCAAAGGTAGAACAACCAGGGCTTCGGATTCGGATCGTCGCGCACCAGGAGCCATACCAATTGCGCCAGGGCGACCGTCACGAGAACCGAGAGGATGTCCAGAAGGTCGTAGCGGATCTGGCCGCCGACCGGTGAGAGGTCGAATGCTTGCACGATCGTGAACGCTTGGGGGTCCGCTGGGGCCGCGAACCAAATCCCGAACATGTTGTTGATCAGAAGGAACGCGGAGGCCACCCCCACCAGGTAGTAGAGGAATCGACGGCGCTGGGGATGGAGAGTATAGACGTCGGCCACCAACAGCGCGAACGGGTAGAGGAAGTACTGCTCATTGAGGCCCCACCGGACGAGTAGGAAGGCAGCCATGATGAGTAGGAGAGCGCGCAGCTCTTGGCCGGGGGAGCCGGTTCGGACCCACCGGGCGGCAACCCAACCGGCGAGCACGCACGCCGGGATCCATAGGTCGTTGAGGGCCGTGTAAAGGAAAGGGATTGGACGGAGGGGATTGGAGATGACTGCGAGACCGAACAGGCGGGCGTAATTCATCCCACCGCCCCCACCCCCCGCTTCCGAGGTCGAGGTGGCAACGACCCCACCGAACCCCCATCCCGCCACCACGAACGCGAGTACGGTCAGCGCCGCGGCGAGCGGAAGGGCAACGAGCGGCCACAGACGTCGCCAGCCCCTTTGGCGGAACAGTTCGAACGGGAGAAAGATCGCCGTGATCCACTTGATGAAGACACCGAGCCCCCAAGCGATGCTCCGCGTGGCCGCTCGGGCTTCCGCCAGAAGGAGTACCGCGAGGAGCAAGGCGTTCGTGACCGGGTCGAGCTGCCCCCAGATGGACCCGATGACGATGTCGTAGGGGAAAAACGACCAGAACGCGAGCGCCCCGACCGCCGCACGGAGGTCACCCGTTTCGCGAAGCACAAAGCGGTAGAGCAACCACGCTGTCGCGATGTCCCCGGCAATGGGGCCCTGCTTCAGGAGGAAGTAGAGGAAGAACCGGTTCTGTCCCCCGATGTGCTCCCAGACCAGGTAAGTACCCCCGAAGAGGTCGGGCCAGAACGGCAGGTAGGCGGCCGAGGGAAGGTCCTGGGAGGTGTAGCCGAAGCTGACCCCTGGGACTGGAGGCCAGGGTTGGGTGTAGGGATTGGCCCCGTGGGCGACCACGTACCCTGTGCGGATCCATATCTCAAAGTCGTAGGGGTGTCCCGTCCAGAACGAGAACGCCTCTCGAATCAAGAGCCCCAGGAGGAGGATCGTACCCGCCGTGGGCAGGGGCCGGTGGCAGAACCTCGTGAGCGTTCGCCCCACGCTACCTCTCCCCCCCACCACCCTGTTCCGTCCAAAGGCTCGTCGCCGTCGGCGGGCGCGAGGCGCCCGGGGGCCGAGGCGCGACGGCTAGGGGTATTTGGCGAACTCCCGGCTGTGTACATCCGGTGCGAACGTGGCAACCGGGACGATTCTAGGACCGGGATCTCCCCCGTCTGAGGTTCCCGGTGAGCCCGGCCCAGTCGACTCGAGCATTCGAACGAGCGCGGTGGTGTTTGCGTATGAAGAGGAAGCTGCGCTCCGGCGGTGCCTCCCCGCCCTCCTCCAAAGTTCGGTCGACGAAATCCTCGTCATGTACGGCGGAGATGATGGCTCGCAGAGTTACCTCGAGTCGCTGCGGGACCCGCGCCTCCGTCTCGAGCGCGAAGCCTCGCGGGCCGGTAAGTGGAGGGCCTATAACCGGGCGATCGAGCGCGCCCGAGGCGACATCGTTTTCCTCATCTCGGGGGACATCTCCTTCCGGCCCTCGGTCCTCGACCTCCTGCGATCCCGATTCACCCCGGAGGTCGGAGTCGTCTTCCCCCGCGTCGTTCCGACGAATGTGCAAAACACGGTGAGTCAACTCGGGAACGCACTGTGGGACCTGCACGACCGACAGATCCTCGCCTGCTCCCGAGCCGGCCTCCCGATCCACGGTGGCGAACTCCAGGCTGTACGCCGCTCGCTTCTCGAGCCCATCGAGGGCGTTATCAACGAGGACGCCTATCTGTGCCTTCGCGCCCTCGAACGCGGCTACCGAGTAATGTACGACCGCGAGGCCGTCGTCTACAACACGGTTCCCGAGACCTTTTCCGACCTGCTCCGCCAACGGCGGCGGGTGAACTATGGCCACCGCCAGCTATCTGCCGGGGGACGTGACCCATCGACGCTCGACCGGCTCATTTGGGTGCGGCCCGACCTGTGCCTGGGTGTGCTGGGCCGGGCGGTCGCCGATCGGCCCAAGAATGCCGTCCGGATTCCGCTCTTGGCCGCGGTCGAACTCGTCGCCTTGGTCCGGGGAAACCGCGATTTCGCACGTGGAATCGACCACGGGCGATGGTCCCTGATTCGGTCGGGGAAGGGAGGTGCGTTTGCCGTCCCACCCGGAGAGCCGACGCACCGACTTTCGGACGACTGAGAATTTGGGGAAAAGGTTGGACCGGACCGACCGGCGCGTCTATCCGCAGCCGCAACCGCCGGAGCCGCATCCACAGCCCCCCGCGCTCTCCTCGTGGCCACCGTGGCCGGTCGAGGGAGCGTCGGAGGCGGTGATCTTGAATCCGGAAGCATTGAGCTCGGTGACGTAGTCGATCCGCGCGCCGTTCAACAGCTCGGCGCTCAGGTCGTCGACGACGATCTTGAACCCGTTCTCGGAGATGATCTGATCTCCGTTGCGAACTTGGTCGAAGGCCATCGCGAACGCGGGGCCGCCATGACCGCCGCCACTGCCGCATCCGCAGCCTCCGCCCTCCGATCCCGAGCCGCAGCCACCACCGCAGCCGCCGCCTCCACCGGACTGGACGAAAACGCGGACCGCTGTGCCGGCCTTCTGGCTCTTGATGAGGTCCCGGACCTGGTCCTGCGCTTCTTTCGACACTTCCAATTTTATCGAACTATCCGTCATACCAGGGGCCCTCCTTGGACAACCCCAAATTGCACACGCCGACGCATGTATAAAGACCCGGTTGCGGGCGGGTGGGTTGCGGAAACTAGGCGGAGAAGGACTTCCCGCAGGAGCAGGATTCTTTCGCGTTCGGGTTGTAGATCTTGAACCCGGAGGCTTCCAGGCCGAGCAGGAAATCGACCTTCACTCCCTGGAGGAGGGGCGCACTGGCCTTGTCGACCACGACCGTCAGTTGGGGGTCCTGGAAGGCGACCTCGTCTCCCGTCTCTTGCTTGTCGAACGACATGCCGTAGGTAAGGCCGGAGCAACCGCCCCCCTGGACGAACAGACGCAGGGCCGCGCCGGGGGCGGCGTGCTGCTTCTCCATGATCTTGACGACCTGGTCCCGCGCCGCGGGAGTAACTTCGATGAGCCCCATGAGATTCTCGACCCAACTAGGCCCCGAATCCAGTAAAAGACTTGCTGACGCGGTGGAAACCGTATCACGGCCCTCCCCCGGGGCTTATTTACGGGGTCGGGGTGGGCGGGGGCCATGTGTCGACTTTTGGGAATGCTGGCGGCCGAACCTCAGAGCGCGGAGCACTGGTTGGTCCGATCCGACCGTTCCCTCCTAGCCCAATCCAACGCCTCGCCCGAGACCGCCCAGAAGGACGGCTGGGGCGTCGGATGGTTTGACGAGCACGGACGCTCCCGCGTGGAGCGGGGCACCGGAGGGGCGTTCGAGGACGGGGAGCGGGAGCGGTTCGTCCGAACAGCGGCGGTCGCGAACGGTACTCTGGTCCTCGGTCACCTGCGTCATGCGAGTAACCCTCTGAACCTGACCCGGGAGCAGCTCATCGGGGCCCTCAACTCCCAACCGTTTGACACCCATACCTCCCTCTTCGTCCACAACGGGGCCATCCCGTTCCCGAACGAGACCCGTCCCTTCCTCGGAGTCCATGAGAAGGAAGTGAAAGGCGTCAACGACAGCGAGGTCCTGTTCCACCTCATCCAGCGCCACAACCAGGAGATGAACGACCCGCATCGCGCGTATGTTCGCGCGGTCGAAGACCTCATCCGGATCTGGGTGGCCGTGGGCCGGCCCCTCGAAGCCCCCTATTCCGGGCTCAATGTCCTCTACTCCACGAGCCCGAACGAACTGTGGGCGTTCTGCCTCGCGCGGGGGGACCACGGTTGCGGCCTCCTGGATACGGGGCGTCCGTACTACGAGATGACCTACCACGACGAGCCCCACCGCCTGATCGTCGGCAGCGAACCGTTCGACGGGATGCCCGGGGGGTACTGGAAGCCTCTTCCCTCGGGCACCTACCTCCACGCGAGGAAGGTCGCCGAGCGCGTCGTGGTCGAAGTCGCTCCGCTCCCGGAATTCACCTTACCCACCCCATCGCTCGCACACGCGTAGTTTAGCTTCCTCCCGCGGTCGAGGAGCCGATCGTGCCGAGCGAGATGCTCTCCGGCCCCGACCTGGGTGGAGGCTACCTCCACCAGTTGACCCTCGACCGAAACGGGGAAGCGACCACCTATACCTACCACGCGCAGGAGGGAGGCCAGGACGCGGGGGGTCCGCCGATCGGCTCCCTCGACAGACTCGGTTTCGCTCACCCGGCCGACGCGTGCCAGTTCGGAGGCCCCCGATGCTGGCATCGTCGCTTCCTCCTTCCGTTCACCGACCTGCCCAAGGTGCGTCTCGCGTACAACCGGTTCCGGTTCGTCCTCGAGACGATGCTGAACCAGGTCCATGGGGGCGCTCCCGTCGGGATCGACGCCGCGCTAGCCGAACTGGTCCGGCGTATCGGCCCGACGTTGAGGACCGAAGGAATAGAGTGGTTCATCGGCGGCTCGACCGCCTCGCGCCTCTTGGGAGCGACGCTCTCACCGAACGATATCGACCTCGGAACTACCCGGGCGGGCGTGGACCGGATCGCCCAGCTGATCCCGGAGTATCTTATCGAGCCGCTCGCGCCGACGGACTGGCCCCCGCACGGGATCGTTCGAGGGGCCCGCGCGTTCGTCGGTACGTTCCGAGACGGTGCGAGAGTGGAGTGGTCCGTTCCGATCGAACCGAACTCGGCGGTCCGCTCGGACGAGTGGGGGGAGGGTCCCACCGGGGTTCGGACGCTCGAGGTCCTGCTGGAAGGGATCACGTTGCGAGTGAGCCGCCCCGAGTATGGCCTCGTCCGGAGTGCCGAGCACCGCGCGACCGCCCGCGTGACGGCGGTCACCGAGCTCATCCGAAAGGTCGGGCCGGACCTCGAGCTGCTACGCCGCGTTCTCGCGACCTCCTCCCTCGGGTCGGCGGAGCGCGACGCGCTCGTACGGTCGGTCGAGGTATAACCCGGGCACGAACGACGTGCCGGTCGAGCCCTAGCTTCATAGCCCCCTCCGGCCGAGCGAGCCCCGATGCTCGCACCCCAGACGACGCCGGTGACCGAGGCGCTTACGCCGCATGACCTCGTGACCTACTTCCGCTGCCCGCACGAGATGGAACTCTCTCGGGCGAACCACCACCGACAACCGGATGGAGCGCTCGGCAACATCCGAACTCCTGAGCACGTCGTGCCCCTCCGGCACTCACCCCTCTTTGCCCCTCCCCTCGGCCACCTCATCGTCAACGAGGGCCGGCTCGACCTCACGGAGAAGGACATCCTCGTCTACGAGGACTCCGGCGAGGACGACCTCCCGGTGCTGTTCCCTCCGGAACGGGTCCGTCCCGATATCCGATTCTCGGGTCCCCGCTCCACGCTCGCCGACCCCGAGCTCGGGCTGCGCGGACGGCCGGACCTCATCATCCAGCGCGCGGACGGCTCGCTCGTACCGGTCGAGTACAAGGAGACGCACCTTTTCGTGGGGTACCACGAGGCGCACGGACGGATGTTCGACACCGTCCAGGTCGTGGCGGAGTGCCGGCTCGTCGAGGCGGCGTTCGGAAAGAAAGTCCCCTACGGGATCGTCCTTTACGGCGACCAGGCGGGCAACGGTCAGCGCGAAGGCTGGGTCCGGATCCCGTACGGGGAAGCGGAGCAGAGCTGGCTCCGGGTGGCCCTGCGCCAGATCCGTGAGGACGCGGAGCGCGCCCCCGTCCCCGCCGAGCGCAACTGCGGCGGCTGCGAGCCGAACGCAGAGGGGTTGTGCAAGTTCGCGGCGGCCCGGTACGAGGGCCCGCACCACCACCAGACGTTCTTCACGAGCCGGCGGACGTAGCGGTCCCATCGCGTCCGAACCGGCCCGCGCGGGCGTCCGTCTATATGTATTCTTGCGCGGCGCCGGGGCCGAGCGTGCCGTACGCCTCGAAGCGGAACGACTGCTTGATGATGTTCGCGATCGGGAAGAACGGGATCCAGAGCCAGACGTCCTTCCGTCCGATCTTGGCGAGATAGTAGCCGATCGGGATCGCCCGGATCAGGATCGCGACCAGGAAGAGCGCCGCGGTGAACGCGAGCGCCGGAACCCCGAGGACGACGATCAGGACCGCGAGGTAGAGGTAGACCAGGCTGCGGACCCCGGAGCGCATCAGCAGCAGGAACCAGAAGAACACCGACATGCCACAGTACTCCGGCGTCGGACCGAAGAGCGAAACGTAGTGCTGGCCGTTGGCCATCAGGATGCCCCGGCCCCAGCGGACCCGCTGCTTGCGCAGCGCGTCGTAATCCTTCGGTACGTCCTCGAAGGCGAGCGAGCCGAACTCGATCCGGATCCGGTAGCCGAGCCGCTGGACCCGCATCGCGATCTCGGTGTCCTCGCCGTTCCACGGTACCCACCCGCCCAGTTCGACGAGGTCCGTGCGGCGGAAGGCCGAGAACAGGCCGTCGATGACTTCGGCGGAGCGGGTGCCCATGTTCGCCGGGCGGAGCAGGTAGTGCATCCACGCGACCTCGAGCGCCCGTAGCTTTCGCGTCCACCCTCCGCGCTGGTAGGGGTGCAGGGCGCCCTGGACCCCGCCGACCGTGGGGTCGGCGAAGTGGCGCATCATCTCTCCAAACCCTGGCGTCTCGGAGAGGTGGGTGTCGGCGTCGATCCGGAGGACGATCTCGTGCCGGGCGAGCGCGAGGGCGCCGTTGAGTGCGTTGGATTTTCCGCCGTGCGGCAGGTCGACCACGGACCCGGTCGCGTGCTGGAGCTTCGCGATCGCCGCCCGGGCCAGCTCGAGGGTCCGGTCGGTGGAGCCGTCGCACCCGACGATGATCTCGACGGGACCCGGATAGTGTCCGACCGCCTTGTCGGCGGCGGCCACCGTCTCCGTGATCCACTCCTCCTCGTTGTAGGCCGGCATTACGATCGAGACCGATGGGTGGTACGCGGAGAGCGGCGGGAGGTGGCTCCGCCGCACGTCGCGGGCATAGAGCGGATGCGCGATCGCCCCGAACAGGGTGAGGGCGAGCAGCGGAACGAGCAGGAGGAGCGTGAAGGGAAGCAGGATCCCGCCCACGTTCAACAGCTCGGAAACCGTGACGACGAGCACGAGGGAGACGAGGACGGAAAGAAGGCCGGTCGCGACGAAGAGCCGGATCGCCCCCTTGTCACGGGGGAATCGGGCTGGCAGAAGTTGCGGCTTCGGGAGGTAGGTCGCGCAGAACGTGAGCATGACCATGAACAGGCCGCCCGTAAGTGTCCGGACGAGGAGGCCGAAGTCGCGGACCTCGCGCCCCGGCACCGTGAAGAGGAGGGCATCAAAGAAAACCTCCATCGCGACGTAGAACAGGATCAACCCGAGCGCGAAGGCGCGGCGCTTAGCCGAGTGGTGCGGGCGACCGAAGAGGAGACCGCTCGCCGCGACGAACGCGATCATCGCGGCGAGGTACATCGGGAAGATGTAGTCCGGCACGTCCAACGCGAACGCCCCCACCGTGTAGATGCCGGGCCAACGGAGGGGCCAGTAGAGGAACACCCCGGCGAGCGCCACGAGGTGGTCGTAGTGGTTGAAAATCTGGCCGTAGTAGTACAGCAGGAGGAAGGCCACGGCCGCGAAGATCGCGACCAGCGCGATCACGAACGCACGGGCCCGGGGGAGAGGGAGCGACGGCGCTTCTCCGGCGCCCTCCATCGGGATCTCCACGACCCCCTCCTTCCGGTAGACGCGCACCATGGCCACCGCCTCGGTGGGGGGCGCTGGGCTCTCCGGCGCAGGGGCCTCTTCCCAAGGCCAACGCGCGGACATCCGGACCGTGCCGGGGCCGTCCGTGGTCGGTCGCTCGGAGAGCCAGGTCACACCGAGAAAGACGAGGACCCCGAACACGAGACCGCAGAAGATCGCTCCGAGCGGGAGGTTGTAGTCACGCCCGAACTTGGAGAGAGGACCGAGCACGGGCGCGAGCCAGAGCGTGAAGGCGTGTTCGACCCCGGCGAGCCAAGTGAGGAAGGCTTGGAACCACGTGGGCCAGGAGGTTCGCGCGACGCCCGACGCACCGGCGCTTCCGCCGGCGAGGGCGCCCGTCAGAGGGGCGCTCCCGTCCTGGGCGAGGCTCCCGTCCGTAGCCTCCGGATCGCTCCGAGGAGCGCGAACATGGCCATTCCCGAAACCGCCACGGCGGAAGCGGCTCCGGCGGCCGGGAGCACGAGGGTCCAGAACGGAGGGGTCGGTCCCCGACCGATCAGGAGGATGGAGATCGCGATGTTGACGGTGTGGCCATTGACCGACACGTTACCGCCGTCGGGACTGGCGTAGTAGCCGCTCGGCGACGTGAGGCTGAACGTGTAGATCCCGTGGGGGTAGTAGTGGTCGTCCTGGTAGGTGCTGTTGGGGATCTGGAACGTGAAGGAGGAGAGGGCGTCCGAATAGTTGAAACTCGCCAGCCGGATGGACACGGCATCTCCTCCCGGAAGGCCGGAGAGGGTGAACGTGACGGCGAACGTGGCTCGGACGAAGTGCACGAAGATCGTCTCATTGGATCCGGCTACTACGAGGTTTCCGATTCGCGGGTTCGCGACGTAGTCCTGGCCCCCCGTGATGACGAACGGGTCGGTCCCGTTGGTGTAGTTCGTGTGGATCCAGCCCGGGTGACTCAGGTTGGATACGTTGGTCTGGCCGTGAATTTCCACCGACCAGGTCACGTTCTTCCCAAGACCGGTCTCCTCCCACAGGACCAGGTAGCCCGGGACGAACGTCACAGTGATCGTCTCGGACGCGTTTGCGACCGTGAAGTAGAGCGGGGAGGTCACCCGCCAGCTGATCGTGCTGTTCCCGACCGCGTACGCCCGGAATCCGTACGACCCGTTGACCTCCGCGAGGGGGATGGACGACGGGGCGAGGTCCGACCCTGAGAGGGTCTCCGATCCCAGCCGTGTGGTGACGTCCCAGCGCACCCCGGAGGGCAGACCGGTTTCGTGAAAAGCGACCGCGTAGAGCTTCTCGAAGACGATCGTGAACGTCGTGTTGGAGTTGGTGACCGGGACGAACCCGAACCCGGGCGTTCCCTCGATGTAGAAACCGGGGATCGCGCCGACCTCGAATCCCCAACTGCCGTCTGGTTGGGTGAAGGTCATCGCGGTGGTGCTCGTGGAATTCCGGGCCGGTCCGCTGACCCCGAAGATCTCGACCGACCAATTCGTTCCGGAAGGAAGCCCTACTTCGTTGAAGACTACCGTGTAAAGGAAGTCAAAGACGATCGGGACCGACTGGTCGGCGTTCGATACGTTGACGGATCCGAACCCCGGCCCATTCTCTAGATGGTATCCGGTGATGTTTCCGACGCGGTACCCCCAGGGACTGTCGTGGGCATTGTAGATACTATCGACCTCGAAGAAGGTCTTGGCCGCGGCGCTTGAATTGATCGAGACCGGGCCGTCGACACCGGTCACGGTGAGATTCCAGGGAGTTCCCGCAGCCAGTCCGGACTCGTCGAAGACGACTGAATACAGGAACTCAAAAGTGACCGGGACCACCATATCGGTGTCCGTGACATTCACGGACCCGTAGTTGAACAATTCGTTGACGTGGTAACCCGGACTGGAGGATTGGTAGGCCCAGACGCCGAAGATCTCGTAGAAGACTTTCGAGTTCGAACTCGAGTTGCTCCAGAAGCTCCCATTGACGCCGGTCACCTCGAGCGACCAGTTCGTCCCGGTGGGCAGCCCGTTCTGCTCGAACGTGACCGAGTAGATCTTCTCAAAGGTGACCTGGACCACGAGGTTGGGACCGTTCACGTAGATCGATCCGTAGTTCAGGGACTCATTCACGTGGTAGCCGGCCGCTCCGGCGGCGTACCCCCAGGTTCCGTTGATTTCGAAGAAGGTCTTCGCGCTCGCACTCGAGTTGATCCACGCGCTCCCGTTGACACCGAGCACCCCGAGGGACCAAGCCGTCCCCGGCGCCAGCCCCGTCTCCTGGAAGGATACCGAGTAGAACCGGTCGTAGATCACCGGCACGACGATCGTACCGGTCCCCGTCACATGCACCGACCCGAACCCAGAGACGTTTTGATCGAGGTGATAGCCCGTGATGTTCGGAACTTGGTAGCTCCAGTTGCCGTTGATCTCGGAGAACGTCACCATGCTCTGGGTGGTCGGGACGTCGAGACCGCGCAGCGTCACGAACCACGGGGTGCCCGTCGTGAGGCCCTGCTCGGCGAAGACGATCGTGGAGACGTTGGCGAGGAAAATGGCCTGCTCATCGATCGGCCCGGTCGGCAGGAGGGTGGCCGTGAAGTTGTATCCTCCGAAACTGCCGGAGCCCTCTCCCGACCAGCCGTTGAACGCATATCCCGTCCGCGGAGCGGCGTTCAGGATGAGAGGTTGCGACGCGTTCCACCACGAGGGGGGAGGCTCGGACCCGCCCCCGCTGACCACCGAGCCGTACGTGTCGTTCCAAGTGACGTTGATCGCCCATTGCAGATTATAGGGCACCCGGACACCCAGCAGTGCGGCGCCCACCGTGACGGTCGCGGGGGCAAACGGCTCGCGTCGCTCCTTGGGGTCCGTCCCGTTGGCGGGCAGCGGCAGGGGGGTCCCGGAAGTCGAGTAGTCCCCCGGCAGCAAGAGGAGCGTCAAGTTGGTCGAATTCGAAGCGGTGTGGGTGCCGTTGACATCGAGAAACCAATGGGGCGTCGTGCTCGTCCAGCCCAGGGTGAGGCCGGACTCGGTGAACTCCACCGGGTACGCGGGCGAGTTGTAGGTCTCGAAGAGGGCCAACGACTGGGGTGGGAGCGTGAAGCTGGCGGGGAGGCCGTTGGGATAGTAGCGAGGCACCGGGGCCGCCGTGCTCGGGATCGAGCTGTTGTACGTGAGGGTCATGTCCTTGCCCCCCACGCTCGGCTTCACCGTCGCGACCACCGAGATGTTCGTCCCGTTCCACGTCCAGACCTCCACCGGAGACCCCGAAGCGAACGCCGCCGGCTGCACCGAGGTCTTGAGGGAGGTGTTGGACCCGTTGATGAACGCGGTGCTAAACGAGAGGCTGTTGTTCACGTCGGTGTTCACCACCAGGAGGTCCCGTCGATCGCTGTCGTTCTGGTCGACCGTGGCGACCGCCGAGGCGTTCACTCCCTTGGAGACGTCGACGGGGAACGCGTCGTTGCCGAGGTGACTCAGGATGTCGCTGTACGTGACGTACGACGGTTGGACGACCCCGGTCAGGTTGAACCACGAGTTGTTCGAATCGGAAACGGTCGCGAAGACGTCGGCGGTGGCGAGGGCCGTGGGAGACAGGCTCAACATTTCGGTAGCGAGGACAGCATAGCCAAGGGCCCCTGGGAACATTGACGAGTAGGGGCCGTACGGGTCGTGGGAGAGAGCGGTGCCGACCTCCGTGTCGAAGATCGGAATGTGGCAACCGAGGGGCGCGCAATCGGCGGCCACGGTCGACTCCGCGGAGAGGATCCGGGACCGGAGCGCCGTGGTCTTGTTGACCAGACCCTCGTAGAACTGGCCCACCGGGGGACCCCCGGTGGAATTGTTCCCGAGAGTGAGATCGACGCCATCCGGGTAAATGTGGATCGCGATACCGGAGATCTCGTTTCCGGTCGCGTTGATGACGGCATCGATCCAGGAACTGACCCCTCCGTTCCCCTTACCGGCCCCGGGGAGACCGATGATCCTCGGAAGGTAGGACGCGTTCGCCTGGTCCATGGAGGTGATGTAGGTCTTGACCTCCTGGGCGTACTCGACCGGCGTCACGTTCGTAAATTGGGTGAGACTCGTGTGACCCCACGCCTGTCCCCACCACATCCAGAGCTCGGGCTCGTTCCCGATCTCCCAGTAGGCGGGGGTGAAGTCCAGTCCGGGGATGCTGACGTTGGTTTCCCTCCCGTTCGCGTCCCAGACCGGGCCGACGTAGGTCCGGTTGACGGTGTACTCCACGATATCCCGGGCGATCGAGGGGTTGTCAATCTGCCCGGGGACCTGAAAGATCGCTTGGCAGTTGATCGAGCGGCACCAGGCGACGAACTGGCTCTCGTCCGTCAGGGCGGACCGCGGCGGGTTGTTGATCGGGTTGAAGTGATTGAAGATGAGGCCTGAGGGGCTGCGGTTGGTCGCATTGAAGTTCGCCAGCGGGTCGAACCAGTCGCCGGTGTCTCCTCCCGGCCACACGATGGTTCGTGCGGGCGTCGCATTCACGAGTGTCGCCTCATTGGGAATGAGGAGCCCCCGTGCGGTGACGGTAGAACCCCACAGGATCGGTGAGGTGATGTTGCCGGCTTCCAGGGTCAGGCGGGCGGTGACGTCCGGTGAGGCCGTAAGGGCCCCGCTCGGGGCCCCGGAACCGCCCGAACCGTACCCTCCACTGGCCACGGCACCGGGTAGGGTGAGTAGGAGGACGGTGGCGACCGAAAGAGGAATCGAGAGTGAAAAGAGCCGTCTCATGGGGTCGCCTCGGGGGCGCAGCCTGTACAACTAGACTATTAGGCCTTCCGATTCGGTCGCCCGCTTCGCGTCATTCTGAGAGCCCCCGCGGGGGGTTCCAGGTCGCCCGGGCGGTGAGGACTTTGCCCTCCAATATAGCGGGTCGCGAACAGCTGCGCGGCGTGCCCCGCCGACGCCTTCCGGAGTGTTCAGTTCGCACTTTTCATCGTGCGGCGTCGAATCGCACTCAAGACCAGGAACGTGCCGGCGGCGGCCAGGCTCAGGAAGATCGCAGCTGACGCCGCCGACATCAACAGCGCCGTCACCGGAGCAGGCCCCGGCCCGATGGGGAGGATGGCGATCGCGATCACAACGGCGTGGCCATTGACCGACACGTTGCCCCCGCCGGGGGAGGCATAGAACCCGCTGGGAGCCACCACGTCGAACGTGTACGTCCGGGTAGGTTCGTAGGTGCCATTGAGGTAGGTGCTGTTCGCGATCTGGAAGGTGAACGAGGAGAGGGGGGTCGACTGGTTGAAATCCGAGAGCCGGATTTGGACCTGCTCGCCGCTGGGTAGACCGGTGACCTCGAACGTTACTCCGAACGTCGCGCGCACGAACTGCACGCCCACCATCGCACCGCTTCCGGCAATGTCCAGCGTTCCGGACCCAGGGATCGGGACGTAATCCTGCGCACCGAAGACCGTGTAGGGATACGATCCGTTGAGGAGCTGGTCGGTGACCCAGCCGCCAGAGCTCGACAGCTCGGTCCTCCCGGCAAGGAGGACCGACCAGTTGAGTCCGGGCCCCAGTCCGGTTTCGTTCCAGATGACGCGATTCTCCGGGATGAAATCCACGGCCACTGAAAGATTCGCCCCCGCGACGGTGAAGAACAGCGGTGAGGCGAGGATGTACCCCCCGGTAGACCCTGTGCTGAATCCGTAGGCCGCGGAGAGCTCCGCGAAGGGGATCGGTCCCGGCGTGGTCCCGTATTCCGTTACTCCGCGCACCGCCACCCACCACTCCTGGTGGGCGGGTAGTCCGGCCTCCGTGAACGTGACGGCGTACGGCGTCCCGGGAGGGTCGAGCGGGGTGTAGTTCACGGGAAGGATGATTGCGGCACTCCCGACGACCAGGGTCTTTTGCCACCAGGCACCCTGTCCGGGCGTGATCAACTGGTAGCCGGTGACGTTGCCGGCCTGTTCGGCCCAGCTGCCCGGGATCTCGTAGAAATCGATCGTCCCGGTCGTCGCGCTCTGCTCGACCCCGCGCACGGTCACGCTCCACAGAGTCCCCGGCGCAAGGCCGACCTCCGCGAAGGTGACCGCGGTGGCCGGTAGGAAGTCCGCGCTCTCCTCGACGGGGCCCGTCGGGAGGAGGTTGGCGACGA
>JAKIVX010000024.1 GCA_022750335.1 Thermoplasmata archaeon
ACCGGCTCTTCGTCGCTCCCTGAGCCGACCGCTTCGGGACCTCCCACGGTCCCCGGGACGGCGGAGGAAGTTCGGTCGACCCTCGCGCGCCTCTCGATCCGACCCTCGCGCGGGCTCGGCCAGTCGTTCCTGACCGACCCGTTCGTTGCGGACGCGGAGGCCGCGCTGGTCGACCTGCCCGCTGGTCGTCCGGTGGTCGAGATCGGCGGAGGCCTGGGTCAGCTGACTGCCGCGCTCCTCCGGCGTCGCGGTGGTCCTCTGACGGTGATCGAGCGGGACGCCCGTCTCGCTCGGTTCTTGCGCCGCACCTTCGGCGACCGGATCACTGTCGTAGAGGGGGACGCTCTCGAGGTGGCGTGGCCGAAGGCCGAGGCGGCCGTCGGGAACCTGCCCTACTCGGCCGCGACGCCGATCCTCCTGCGGCTGTTCGCCCTCCGGGTCCCCCGGGTCGTATTCTTGGTCCAGGACGAGGTCGCCCGCCGCCTCGCCGCCGGACCCGGTTCGAAGGAGTATGGGCGCCTGTCGATCATCGCGTCGCTCTATGGGTCGGTCGAACTGTTCCGCACCGTTCCTCCCACCGCCTTCTCGCCGGTCCCGGAAGTGACCAGTCGTTTGGGGGTCCACGTCGCGCGGGAAGGTCCACTGCCCGTCCCGTCGGTCCCCGCGTTCGAGGAGCTGGTGCGCATCCTCTTCTCCTCCCGGCGGAAGCAACTGAAGAATCTCCTGCCGCGGGTCGTCCCCTCACCGATCACGGCCGTTCAGTGTACCCGGAACGCCCAGTGGCCCGAGAACTGGCCCTCCTTGCGTCCCGAGTCCCTTCCTCCCGAAGCGTACTTCGCCCTCGCCCGGGCCCTCGGTCCGCCGCCCTCGGAACGGTCGGTACGTTGAACCGTGGACCCGACGAGGTTAGGTAGGGAACCTCGGTCGGCCGGGCATGCCGCGTCGCACGGGGCGCCGGAGCCGGAGCGCCCGACCCTCGACCCTCCGATCCCACGAACGAACGAACCTCGCCCTCTGGGAACAGTCAGCCGCAGGGTACGAGAGTCGGAATGCGGCGACTCTCTCCCGCGGTACCGCGATGGGTTGGGGAATGTGGCATCGGCCGGAACGCGAGCTCCAGGTCCTGGGCGTGACGCGGGGCAAGGACATCCTCGAGCTCGGATGCGGGGCGGCCCGATGGTCGGTCGAGCTCGCTCGGGGCGGTGCGCGGATGGTCGCGCTCGACTTCTCCTCCGCACGACTGGAACAGGCTCGACGGCAGATGGTCGCCTCCGGCGTCGATTTCCCGCTCATCGAGGCGAGTGCGGAGGCCGTTCCGCTCCCGGCCCGGAGCTTCGACATCGTCTTCTGCGACTGGGGGGCCGTCACGTTTACCGATCCGTATCGGACGGTGCCGGAGGTGGCCCGGCTCCTGCGCCCCGGCGGCTTGTTCGCGTTCTCGAATTCGAGCCCGTTCCGGTCCCTCTGCCAGAACCGGCAGACCGACCGTATGTCACACCGGCTGCTCTACGACTACTTCGGACTCCATCGGATAGAATATCCGGACGAGGTCAACTTCCAGCTCCCGTACGGAGCGTGGATCCGTTTGTTTCGGGACCAGGGGCTCGTCGTCGAGGATCTCCTCGAATTCCCACCTCTTCGCACCGCCCGCACGACCTACCTAACGAAGACCGCCGCGGAGTGGGCGCGCCATTGGCCCATGGAGGTGATCTGGCGAGTTCGAAAACCGTCGGAGACCCGGAGGCGGGGACGGCGCGCGACGGCGGGGTGATCCCGTCTTCGATCCAGAACGAGAGAGGTGGGAGACGAACCACCGCTCGGCGAAGACGGGTGTCGTCGCGGGGAGCGAATGGGCCCCTACGGCCCCGAAGCGGGAAGTACTACCGGAGTTGACGATAGCCCACCCGACCGCTCGCTAACCGGAGTTCGTTGATGCCAACTCGTGGATCGGAGACACCGAGGTCCGACCCGGCCGCCCCGGACTCGCAAATCTGGGAGGCGGTGGACCGTTATTTCGTCGACCTGCTTGCCCTCACGGATCCCGCGTTGGACGAGACCCTACGGTCGATGGAGGCCGCGGGGCTTCCCGCGATCCAGGTCTCGGCGCTCCAGGGCCGACTCCTTTACCTGCTCGCCCAGATGCAGGGCGCCCATCGCATCCTGGAGATCGGCACGCTCGGTGGGTACAGCTCGATCTGGCTGGCCCGAGCCTTGCCTCTGGGTGGGCGACTCATCACTCTCGAACTGGAACCGCGCCATGCCGAGGTCGCCCGGGCCAACCTCGAACGCGCCCACCTCTCGGACCGGGTCGAGGTCCGTGTCGGGCGGGCCGTGGACAGTCTCGCGCAGCTCCATGCGGAGGGGTCCCGGCCCTTCGACCTTGTCTTCATCGATGCCGACAAGGAAAGTTACCCCGAGTACCTCACGTGGGCCCTTCGGCTCTCGCGACCCGGTACCGTCATCGTTGCGGACAACGTGATCCGGAATGGGACGATCGTCGACGCGCACCACCCGGATCCTCGCGTGCAAGGGATACGTCGGTTCTTCACGCTCCTGGCCGCCGAGCCCCGTCTGGTAACGGCGCCGGTTCAGATGGTAGGAACCAAGGGGTACGACGGGTGGGCGATCGTCCGCGTCGTCGTCGGCGCCGACGCGCGAGGAGAACCCCGCGAGCGCCGCGACCCGCCGAATCGAGCGGTCACGTAATCTACCGCACGCTCTGACCGGAACGGTTCGAAGAACATGACCGTCCACGCTGCGGGAAAATTCGAGGTGACGCTCGTGCCGATCGGGGCCGACGACCAAGCCCCCGGCTCGACCCTCGGGCAGTTGTCGATCGGCAAGCGATTCGAGGGAGACCTCGTGGCCGTCAGCCAAGGTCGGATGATGACGGCGATGACCGAGACGGAAGGTTCGGCCGGATACGTCGCGATCGAACGAGTGACCGGCACGCTCCATGGCCGCGCGGGCAGCTTCGTCCTCCAACATGGCGGGATCATGACTCGCGGTGTCCCCCAACTCACGATCCTCGTGGTCCCCGACTCGGGAACGGGTCAGTTGGTTGGCTTGGCCGGGAAGATGGCGATCATCATCACGGACGGCCAGCACAGTTACGATTTTCAGTACACCTTACCGGACCCCGTCCCGTAGTCCGGCACCGTGTCCGGGCCCTACCCGAGTATCTCCTGGGCGCACCGTCCGACGTGGGCGCGAACGTGTCGCGGTGACGGGCTTCCCGAAGGGAAGGGCCGGTCCGCGGCGCGACGCCATCGGCAGCCGAGGGAAGTCGGGAGCGCAGCCGGGAAGGATCGGCCGGCCGGAGGCGCACGGCGAGCGCCGTCGGACCGGTCGGCCGGGAGTCTCGTTCCTAGGCGACCACGATCGGGGGAGCCACGTTCCTCACGACGACGAGGGTGCAGTGGCTGAAGAGGGCGGCGATCACTCCGACCGCGGCCAACCAGGGAGCGAGGAGGACCCCCACCAGTCCGACGGTGGCCGGTATCTCGAGGAGGGTGACCCCCTTGTCGTCCTTGACGATGATCTTCGTCACATTACCTTCGTGAATCAGCTCCTTCACCTTCTTGGAGAGGTCGTCCGAAGAAACTGTGAGTTGTTTGGCGTAGGTTTGTCCCTTGAAACTTGCGACGTTGACGCCGCACGCGTTGCAATAGGTAGCGCCGACGACCAAACTCGTTCCGCACTTGGGGCATACTGATGTCATGCTAGTGAGCAGGCGTCGAAAGGGTATAGTCTGCTCCTAAATTCGAATGAAGGACCCGATCGAACGATCTCCGGGAACCGGGCGGCTCGGTGATCTGGACCGAACCCTTCAGAAGATTTCGCCCGACCTCAGTTTCCGGTCGCTGCGTCCGTCCCTTGACCCGCCGGAAGGGGTCGGGGTCCGAAGAAGGAAACCAATCCAAATAGGGCCCTCGAATCTCGGGTCCCCGCATGGAGTTTACAGGGGAGCCCCCAGGGTCCCCAACGTCCCAAAATTTTAACTTGAGGCGCCTTTATATAGAAGCGCAAGTCTGCCCGGGTCGGTGACCACATGCTTCAGGGTACCCCTATCCTCGTCCTGAGAGAAGGCACAGAGCGCGAGCGCGGCAAGGGCGCGACGGCGAACAACATCGCGGCGGCGCGAGCCGTGGCCGATGCGGTCCGCTCGACCCTCGGTCCTCGCGGAATGGACAAGATGTTGGTCGACTCGATGGGAGACATCACCATCACCAACGACGGCGTTACGATCCTCAAGGAAGTCGACGTCGAGCACCCCGCTGCCAAGATGATCGTGGAGGTCGCGAAGACCCAGGATCAGCAGTGCGGCGACGGAACCACCACCGCGGTCGTGATCGCGGGGGAACTTCTCAAGCGATCCGAAGCGCTCATCGAGCAGAACGTCCACCCCACCGTCATCACCCGCGGATTCCAACTGGCCCTCCAAGAGGCCCAGCGGCTCCTCGAGGTGGAGATCGGCACTCCGGTCAAGCCCGACGATGAAGCGATCCTCATCGACTGCGCCACGACCGCGATGGGCTCGAAGGGCGTATTCGGCTCTCGCGACCAGCTCGCCAAGATCGCGGTCAAGGCGGTCCAGCGGATTGCCGAGACGCGCGGCGGAAAGGTCGTGGCGGACGTCGACCAGATCAAGGTCGAAAAGCGACACGGCGGCACCATCGCTGACACGGAGCTCCTCGACGGCATCCTCCTCGACAAGGAGCGCGGCCACCCGCGCATGCCCACGCAGGTCGCGAACGCCAAGATCGCGCTGCTGAACAGCGCGCTCGAGGTCAAGAAGACCGAGATCGAGAGTAAGATCAACATCAAGAACCCGTCCCAGATCCAGAGCTTCCTCGACGAGGAAGACAAGACGTTCCGCAAGATGGTCGACTCCATCAAGGCCGCCGGTGCCAATGTGGTCGTCTGTCAGAAGGGGATCGACGACGTGGTCCTTCACTATCTCTCGAAGGAGAAGATCTACGCCATCAAGCAGGTCAAGGAGTCCGACCTGCAGAAGCTGGCCCGCGCCACCAGCGGCAAAGTCGTCACGGGGATCAAGGAACTCTCGCCCTCCGACCTCGGAACGGCCGCCCTGGTCGAGGAACGCAAGATCGGGGACGATCATATGACGTTCGTCACCGGATGCGCGAACCCTCGGTCCGTCTCGATCCTCATCCGCGGCGGCACGGAGCACGTGACCCAGGAGGTCGAGCGTTCTCTCAACGATGCGTTGAAGGTCGTTTCGAGCGTCCTTGAAGACGGGGTCGTCTGCCCCGGCGGCGGCGCGACCGAGATCGACCTTTCGGTCAAGCTCCGCAAATGGGCGGGAACTGTCGGCGGTCGTGAACAGCTCGCGGTCGAAGCATTCGCTCAGGGTCTCGAGTGCATCCCGTGGGCGCTGGCCGAGAACGGCGGCTTTGACGCGATCGACACGCTCATCGAGTTGCGCAGCGCGCACGAGGGCCCGAACGCCAACAAGAACGTCGGCGTCAACCTCGCGGACGGCAAGGGCGCGGACATGTGGAAGCTTCGAGTCGTCGAGCCCGCTCGCGTAAAGCGTCAGGCGCTCAGCTCGGCCACCGAGGTCGCCTCGATGGTGCTGCGGATCGATGACGTCATCGCCTCCAAGAAGGGCGGCGGTGGACCGCCCGGTGGCGGCGGCGGTCACGACCACTAGGCCCCTCCGGAACCCTTTCCTTCCCCCGGCCCCGACGGTGGTCGACGCATTCGACCAATCCCCGCTCCCGAAGGCTTCTTAACGGGGAGCGGGTAGGCGCCTCGCCATGCGAACAAAGCAGGTCGAGGGCGTCCTCCGTCTCGACGTGGTGGCGCTCGACCCACGGCCTGCGATCTACCTCGTCTATGACGGACTGGCGGGGGTCAGCCAACGCCCGATCCTCCGCGACATGGTCGACGAGCTCGGCCGGAAGGGGCCCCAGGAGCTCGCGAAATTCCTCGACACGCTCCGTCGACGCCATTCCGGACAGGTCCACGTGTACTTCGCGGACTACGTCAGCTACGGAATCGGCGGCGGCGATGCCACCTCCGAGTTCTTCCTGGGGACCTTCCTGATCCTCCACGAAGCCGCCCGGCCCGCGGGGGAAGGGCCCGCCGTTCCCGAGCACCTCGCCCTCTTCCGTCCCGGAGGCGTCGAGCGGCTCTCCCTCGAGCCCACTCCGAACTAGGCCGCCGAGCCCGAACCATCTTGTAGGCGCGGTCCTCCTCCGCCGGAGGTACCGACGCATGACCGACGAGACCCCGCTCGAGCACGAGCGCCGCCAGAAGGTGGCGCGGTGGCGCTCCGAGGGTCGGGAACCGTATCCCTGGAACTTTCCGGGGCGCGTGGCCTCGGAGGTGGTCCGGGCCCGGGCATCGACCCTGTCCTCGGGGGACGAGGCCATCGGCGAGACCGCCCGGGTCGCCGGTCGCCTCCGCGCATTGCGGGTGCACGGACGGACCGCCTTCGCGGACATCGACGACCTCTCCGGTTCGTTGCAACTCCTCCTGCGCGCGGACGTGCTCGGAGAGGCGCTCTACCAATCGTGGATCAGCGACTTGGATTCGGGCGACGTAGTGGGAGCCGAGGGCGCGCCGGCACTCTCGCGACGCGGAGAACCGTCCCTGGTCGTTCGAGAGCTCCAGTTGCTGGCCAAGGCGATCGCCCCACCGCCGGAGAAGTTCCACGGGCTCCAGGACGCGGAGGAACGCCTACGTCGGCGCTACCTAGACCTCCTCTCCTCGCCCGAGACGCGTCAACGGTTCCGGGTGCGTTCCTTACTGACCCGGGAGACGCGGTCGTTCTTCGAGGAAGCTGGATTCCTCGAGGTGGAGACGTCGGTCCTGGTCCCCCTGGCCGGCGGAGCCGCGGCCGCTCCATTCGTCACCCACGCGAAGTACCTGGAACAGGATGTCCAACTTCGGATCGCGCTCGAACTGCCGCTCAAACGCCTCATCGTCGGCGGGCTCGAGCGCGTGTTCGAGCTCGCCAAGTGTTTCCGGAACGAGGACCTCGACACGACCCACTCCCCCGAGTTCACGATGCTCGAGGCATACTGGGCCTACGCCGACTACAACGACATGCAGGCCCTGACCGAACGCCTCTACCAGAGGTTGGCCGCACGGGCCGCGGCCCTGTTGCCCGAGGTTCCGGAGGCCCAGGAGTCGGCGCGGGCGTTCGCCGCCGGGTTCTCCAAGGTCGACTTCGTGGACGAGCTCGAGCGCACGAGCGGGATCACCGGGCTGCTCGAGAAGTCCTCCGCGCAGCTGCGCGACCTCGCGCGAGCGGCCGGGTCGACCGTTCCGGACGATTCGCCTCCCGGCGTCTTCCTCGACAAACTGTTCGAGCACTACGTCGAACCGACGCTCTCCCGCCCGACCTTCGTCCTCGACCACCCCCTCTCGACCACGCCGCTCGCCAAGCGGCACCGTCGACTCGCCGGGCGGGTCGAGCGCTTCGAGTTCTTCTATCGCGGCTACGAGCTCGGGAATGCGTACTCCGAGCTCACCGATCCCGACGAACAGGAACGACGCTTCCAGGAGCAGCTCGAGGCCCGCGCCGAGTACCGGTACGCGTACGACGCCGACTTCATCCGCGCACTTCGACACGGGATGCCCCCCACGACGGGGATCGGTATCGGGATCGACCGGATGGTGATGGCCCTCACCGGGACACCCTCGATCAAGGACGTCCTCCTCTTCCCGCTGGTCCGTTCGACGTAGCCGTTGACCCCCCGGGGTTATGCTTTCCCGCGCAGGGGGGGAAACGATGGACCCTTCGGCCTCCGCTCGCTCGGCCCTCCCGCTGCGGGTCGACGACCTCTCCGTCGCGTACGGGGAGCGGACCGCGGTCGATCATCTTAGCCTCGAGGTGCGACCCGGCGAGATCTACGGTCTCCTCGGTTCCAACGGGGCCGGAAAATCGAGCACGATCAAGTCGATCGTCGGTCTGCTTCGCCCCGAGGCCGGCACGATCCGCGTCTTCGGACGGGACGTCCGTACCGAGAGCCTCGCGACCAAGGCGAGCATCGGGTACGTTCCCGAAACGTCGATGCTCTACGAAGCGCTCACGCCCCACGAATTCCTCGAGTTCGTCGCCGGAGTTCGGCGGCTCGACCCCGCGGCCACCGCCGCCCGCGCCCGAAACCTCGTGATCGCATTTCGACTCACCGACGAGTTCGAAGAACCGATCGCCACGCTCTCCAACGGGACCCGCCAGAAGGTCCTCCTGGTCGCGGCGCTGCTCCATCAGCCTCCGCTGCTCGTGCTGGACGAACCGCTGAACCATCTCGACCCCCGCTCCCTGCGGCTCATGAAGGACCTGCTCGCGCAGTACGTGCGTACCGGCACGCGCGGCGTACTGTTCTCCACCCACGCGATGGAGATCGCCGAACAGCTCTGCCACCGGGTCGGGATCCTCGACCACGGGGTCCTTCGGGGGGAGGGGTCGCTCGCCTCCCTCCGCGAGCGGGGGGCCGAGGGCGATGCGTCGCTCGAACAGATCTTCCTCCACCTGACCCAGGAGGACGAGGGGGTCAAGGCGGCCCTCGCCTCGCTCGAGAGGACCTAGGATGGGGTGGCGCGCGGCGTTTCGACTGAGCGGCGTCGCGTTCACGGAACTCTCGTTCCAAGCGATCTACGCCTTCCGGCAAGGGAACCTGCTCCCGCCGGTCGCCGGATCGAAGCTCACCTCGCAGGCGCGCACCCGGGTCCTGCAGAGCAAGGCCCTGGTCGCCGGCCTCCTGGGATTCCTGACCTTCGGCGCCGCGTTCGTCCTCCACAATGCAGCGTTCGTGTCGGCGAACCTCCTTCCGTATCCGATCCCCCCGCCGCTGTTCGACGCGGGCGTTCTGACCGCGCTGCTGAGCCTCGATGTCGCCTTCCTCTGGTGGACGGGCCTTCAGGTACTACCGACCTTCCTCTCCTCCGGGGTGCTGCCGGTGCTCGAGCCCCTTCCCATCGATGATGCGACCCTGCGGCAGGCCGCGACCATCCTCTACCTCCGCCTCTTCGACCTCCCCGTCCTCACCCTGCTGGTGTTGACCCCGCTCCTGGTGGGGTTCGCGCTCGGTCCACTCGCGGGGGTGGCGATCCTTCCCGGGGTCGCCGCGGCCGTGGTCTACGCACTCGCTCTGGCCCTCGTCACCGGCCGGTTCTTCGTGCGTCGCGTCCAGGGTTCTCGTGGGGGTGGCGGGCGTTCTCTGCTCCGGTGGACGTACCTTGTCCTCTGGGTGGTGCCCGCCTTCGGGCTCTTCGGGTTCGTGACGCTCGCCCCGTCGTTCTTCGGAGCGCTTGCCCATCTCGCGGCAGCCGGTCCGTCCACGGCCTTCAACCTCCTGCTAACAGCCTATCCGTTCCCGCTCGCGGTCGCCCCGGTCCTGCTCACCCAAGGGTCGGGCGCGGTCCCCCTCGGCGGCAGCGGTCTCCTGATCCTACTGGCGTCGTTCGTGGCGTATACCGCTCTGGCGGTGGGGGCCGCGGTGTGGATGGCGGGCGCGATCCGGGACGTCGGGTTGGCCCCACCGACAGTGCCGGTGGCGGCCCAGGGCGGCCTGAGGAACCTGCGACCGACCGGGGCGGTCTACGCCGTTCTCGTCAAGGACCTGCGGATGGCGAGCCGAACCCCCGGGTACGCCTTCCTCATCCTGCTGCCGATCCTGGACGCGGTCGCGCTCGGGCTCCTCACCTTCGTTTCAGGGCCCCGACCCGGCACCGGCACCTCCCTGGCCCTGGGGGCGGTCACGACCGCCGCGCTCCTCGCAACCTTCTTCGGACCGGCCTTCTTCGCCATCGAGGTGGTGGCGTACTCCTACGGCCGCACCCTGCCACTTCCCGACCGGAGCCTCGTCCTGGGAAAGGTCGCCCTCATCACAATGGTCTACCTCGTCGCCGGAGGGCTCGTCCTCGCGATCACCGACCTACGCATTTCGGACCCCTGGGTGTTCCTCGGGTTCGTCCTGGCCGAGCTCCCCGCCGTGGCGGCGGCGTCGTTCCTCGAACTCGGGATCCTCCTCCAGCGGGCTCGTCGGAAGGGACTCCCGCTCGTGAACCTCTATACGGGCGCCTGGGTGGCGGTGCTTGTGTCGATCCCAGGGCTGCTCGTCGCCTCGGCCCCCCTCGTGGCGTTCGAGGCGCTGCGGGCGGGCAGCCAGCCGCTCGCCGTCGGTACGATGGCCCTGGTGGCCCTCGGCTGCCTCGCCCTCATCGCCCCCTTCGTCCTGCGCCGGAGGGACGCGTGACCGAGCCCTCGCTGCCGTCCCGTTTCGAGCCCCGTGAGATCGAGGCTCGCTCGCAGGCCGCTTGGGCCGCCGCCGGCACCTTCCGCGCTCCCGAGCGCCCCGCCGGCAAGCCGTTCTCGCTCATCCTGCCGCCTCCGAATGTGACGGGGGTGCTCACGCTCGGACACATGCTGGGAGACACGGTGATGGACCTCCTCGTCCGGTACCACCGGATGCGGGGGGAACCGACCCTCTGGGTGCCCAGCGTCGACCACGCGGGACTCTCGACGCAGGTGGCGGTCCGACGCGCCCTTTCCAAGGAAGGGGTTCGGTTCGAAGACCTCCCACGGGAGGAGGCGCTCGCCCAGATCGAGAAATGGAAGGTCTCCCACGAGCAACGTATCCTCGAGCAGCTCGCCGCCGGCGGATTCTCGCTCGACCTGAGCCGGTATCGGTACACGAAGGACCCGGCGGCGGTCCGGGCCACGCGGGAGGTGTTCGTCCGGCTCTACCACGAGGGCCTCATCTACCGGGCCGAACGGATGGTCAATTGGGACCCGCGGCTCCGCACCGCGATCTCGGACCTCGAGGTCCTTCGCACGGAGGAGGCGGGCTCACTGGTCTATCTCCAGTACCCGTGGGCCGACGGTTCCCCGGGCGGACTCGAGGTCGCGACCGTCCGCCCCGAGACGATCTTCGGGGACGTCGCCGTGGCGGTCCATCCGGAGGACCCCCGCCACACCTCGGCGCTCGGTCGGGAGGTCCTAGTTCCGATCACCCGACGGCCGATCCCCGTGATCACCGACCCGGCGATCGACCCTGCGTTCGGGTCCGGGGCCCTCAAGGTCACCCCACGACACGACCTCGTCGACTTCGAAGTGTACCAGCGCCACCCCGGCCTTCCGATGCCCCCCGACGTGATCGACGAGCGCGGACGCCTCTCGAGCGACTGGGTGCCGGAAGAGCTCCGGGGGCTCGACCGCGACGTTGGCCGCACGCGGACGCTCGAGCGATTGCGCGCCGAGGGGTACGTCCTCCGCGAGGCACCGTACCGCCACTCGGTGGCGCGTTCCGAGCGCTCGGAAGCGGTGGTCGAGCCCCGGTTATCGACCCAGTGGTTCGTGCGTATCCAACCACTGGCGGCGCCGGCGGTCGCGTCGGTCCGGGAGGGCCGGGTCCGTATCCATCCCGACCGCTGGACCCTTACGTTTTACCGCTGGATGGAGTCGATCCAGGATTGGTGCATCTCGCGCCAGGTGCTCTGGGGGCATTCCATCCCCGTGTACCATTGCCCGGCGTGCGACCACGACACGGTGTCGGTCGCGGTGCCGGAAAAGTGCGAGCAGTGCGGCTCGGCCGAGATCGTTTCCGACCCGGACGTCCTCGATACGTGGTTCACCTCCTGGCTCTGGCCATTCGCGGTCTTCGGATGGCCGGAACCGACCGCCGACCTCGCCCACTACTACCCGAACAGCGTCCTCGTAACCGGACGCGACATCATGTTCTTCTGGGTCGCCCGCATGATGATGGCCGGCGAGCACTTCACCGGACGCGCCCCCTTCTCCGACGTCTACTTCACCGGGATGCTCCGCGACGAGACCGGACGCCGAATGTCGAAACATCTCGGCAACTCGCCGGATCCGGTCGACGTCATGCACGAACGGGGGGTCGACGCGATGCGCTTCGCGCTGCTGTTCCCCAACCCGACCGAGGAGGATGGCCCGTTCGGAACCCAGACGCTCGAAGGAGGGGCGCACTTTCTCACAAAGCTCTGGAATCTCACCCGCTTCTCCCTCCTCAACCTCCCGGCGGGAACCCCTCCCCCGATGCCTCCCCGGGCCTCCCCCGCGAGCACCGCCCTCGAGACCCGATGGATCCTCTCCCGGTGGCGACGCACGGTGGAGGAGCTGGATCGTGCGCTCGACGCCTTCGAACCGAGCCGGGCGGCCAGCGCGGTCTACGCCTTCGTCTGGCACGACCTCGCCGACCGGTACGTCGAGATCGTCAAGGAGAACCTGCTAGGTCACCATGGGGAACCGGCGGCACGCGAAGCCCGGGAGACTCTTCTGTTCGTCATCGAACGGACGCTACGCCTCCTCCATCCGTTCGCTCCCCACCTCACCGAGGAACTCTGGCATGCCGTGCCGCACGAGGGAGACCTCCTCGCGACCGCGCGATGGCCGGTCGCCACCGAGGCTCCTGCGGACCCGGTCGCCGAGCTCGAGATGGAGACCGTGCTCGAAGCGGTCCGGCTGCTGCGGAACCTCCGGGCCGAGGAGCACGTGCCGCAAGCCTCCGTCCCGCCGGGATGGATCCGACCCGCGGGACCCCAGGTCGCCGCGCTCCTCGAGCGGGAACGGGGAACCCTCGAGCGACTCGGCCACGTCCACCCCCTCGTGTTCCTGGATTCCAGCACCCCCGCACCGACCGGGGCCGGCAGTCGGGTCGCCGCGCTGGGCGAGTGCTACGTGGAGCGACCGGCGTCGGTTCCCGAGGAGTCGGAAACCCTGCGCAAGGAACGGGCCAAGATCGTAGCCCTGCTCGAAAAGACCCGGGGACGCCTCGCCGACCCCGGTTTCCGGGCACGCGCGCCGGCCGAGGTCGTCCGGGAGGCCGAGGAGAAGGTCCGCGAGCTGTCCGAGCGCGTCCTGCGCATCGACGAGCACTTGAAGTCGGAAGGGTCGATGCCCGCACCGCCATGACCGCACGAACCCGCAAGGCGCCGACCCGCGCGCCGAAGGCCGCCCCGCACCGGCCCGCCAGCGCACCGCCGGAGATCGCGACCCTCCCGCTCGCGGGAGGCCGAAAGGCGCATCCCGCCCTCGGGCTCGGACTCTGGGCCCAAGGTCGGTGGACCCCGGCCGACGAAGCTCGCACCAAGGCCACGATCGGGCGGGGGTACGAGCAGGGCTTCCGTTGGTTCGATACCGCGGAAGTCTACGGCGGCGGGCGTTCGGAACGAATCCTGGGCGACGTACTCGCGCGCGCGGCCGGCGGGGCGCCGGACGTGTTCATCACGACTAAGGTCTCCTGGGAACACTTGCGGCCGGCCCAAGTGAGGGCGAGCCTCATCAACAGCCTCGAACGGCTCGGGCGCACCTCCGTGGACCTCTACCTCATCCACGCACCCGATGCCAAGGTCCCGCTCTCCGACACGATCCCCGCTCTGGAGTCCCTCTGGAAGGAAGGGCGCGTGGGGGCGATCGGCGTGTCCAACTTCGGGGTCGAGGAACTCGAGGAGGCGACGCGCCACCTCTCGGAAGCGCGGATCGTAGTGAACCAAGTGCGATACAACCTGTTCGACCGGGACGAGGCCACCCCCGTTCAGGAGTACTGCCGCGCCCACCAGATCCTTATCGAGGCCTACTCGCCCCTCGCGCGAGGCCTGCTGCACGGTCGGTACCTGGACGCGGAGAAGCCCACCGCCGAGTTCAAGCGCTTCGTCCAGCGCCAGTCCGAAACCGACCTCCTGCCGGACCTCTTGCGACGTGCTCGCGCCCTCCGTACGCTGGCGGACGAGGCGGGGGTCCCGCTCGCCTCCATCGCGCTCCACTGGCTGGCGCGGAACGGAGCCGCCCCCATCGTGGGGGCCACCCGACCCGAGCAGGTCGACGGAAACCTGGCGGCGTGGCGCGTCCGGCCCGACGACTCCGTGCTCGACCGGGCGGATGCTATCGCTCGGGGCGACCGTGCTTAAGCTGGTCGCCCTCGATATGGACGGGACGCTTGTCGACGTCGACAGCTCGTTCGCCGCGGTGCACCACCACTTCCAGGATCACAACGCCGACGGGCTACGGGACTTCCTGGCCGGGCGCATCGACGACCACGAGTTCATCCGCACCGACGTCCGGATCTGGCAACGCCATGCGCCCGACCTCCGGGTCGACGACCTCGAGGCAATCCTCGACCGGGTCCCCCTCATGCCGGGCGCTGCGACCCTCGTCGCGGGCCTCCGGGCCCGGGGGGTCCGGACCGCGATCATCAGCGGCGGGATCGACCTGTTGGCGCACCGCATCGCCCGGGAGCTTCGGATCGACCTCACGCTCGCGAACGGGTTCCGGGTCGACTCGGACGGGCGATTGACGGGCGAAGGGATCATCCGGGTGCCCATCAAGGAGAAGGAGGAAGTGTTGCGGGGCCTCCAGCATCAACTCGGGATCGCGGTGGCCGAGACCGCCTCGGTCGGCAATTCCGAGATCGACGTCGGGTTGTTCCGGAGGAGCCGCATCGGCATCGCCTTCCTCCCCGAGGACGATGCCGTCCGACGCGGGGCGACCCATGTCGTCATCGAGAAGGACCTGGGGCGGGTCCTCGAGCTGCTCCACGACTTCCCGGACCCGTAAGACCCCCGGGAACCCTTATCCCTCGCGTCCTGATTCCTCCCCTGTACTCGGATGGAAGCCTACCAAACTCTCCTCGAACGCGCGCGCACGAAGCTCCCGCCGGTCCGCACGGGCGGCGAGCGGTTCCAGGTGCCGGAACCGGATGTGATGAGCGACGGGAAGAACACCGTCATCCGCAACTTCCAGGAGATCTGCACCGTCCTGCGCCGCGAGCCGGCCCACGTGATCGGCTACCTCGCGCGCGAACTCGGCTGCCCCGGCGTCCTCGACCTGCCCCGGGGCGTGCTGAAATCTCGGGTCAACAAGGAACAGATCGCCCAGCGGATCCGGGAGTACACGGCCAAGTATGTCATCTGCTCGGAATGCAAGCGGCCCGACACCCAGCTCTCGAAGGACGGTCGCCTCACGCTGCTCACCTGCGAAGCATGCGGTGCGCAACGGCCGGTCACGATGCGTCGCGTGGTCGCCCCCGAAAAGCCCCGCGCCCCGGTCGAGGTCGGCGAGGTTTACCGGTTGCTCATCGAGGACGTGGGACGCCGCGGCGACGGGGTGGCCAAGAAGGAAGGGTTCGTGATCTTCGTCACGGGCGCCAACCAGCGCGGCACGACCGTGAACGCGAAAGTGACGAAGGTGCTCGGGAACAACGCGTACGCCGTGGTCCAACCGTAACCAACGATGCGCAGTGTCCGCTGGCTCGGCCTTCTCGCGCTCTACGTCGGAGCCCAGACGGTCGGCCTCATCCTCGCCGACCCGTTCCGGGCGGCGGGTCTCGCTTCGGACTCGAACCCGCAGAGCGTCACCGCCCCCCTCTTCATCATCGCGCTCATCGTCGCCGCGCCGCTCCTGATCCTCTACGTCGTCCGCAAGAAGGGCGGCCCGGCGACGCTCCGGCACCTCATCCTCGTCGGCATCGCGAGTGCGCTCTACGTCACCCTGTTCGCGACCTTCTCCGTGCTGCCGATCGGCGCCTACCTGCCGCCACCGTACGCCGCGGAACTGAACCTCGACTGGGCCCTGGTCCTCGCGGGGACGGTGAGCGCGGCGCTCTATCTGGCCCTGCTCACGGAACCGCAGTGGTGGGTGGTAGATCTCGTGGGGTTCCTCGCCGCGGGCGCGCTCATCGCGATCCTCGGGATCTCGTTCGCGATCCTCCCCGTGTTCATCCTCCTGAGCGCGCTGATGGTCTACGATGCCATCGCGGTCTACCAGACGAAGCACATGATCTCGCTCGCCGACGTCGTGGTCGACATGAAGCTCCCGATCCTCATGGTGATGCCGGACTCGGCCGGGTACGACTACACCGCCGCCCCCTCGTTGAAGGAACAGCGGGGTCAACCGGTCACCGATCGGGCCGCCCTGTTCATGGGCCTCGGGGACATCGTCATCCCGGGGGCCCTCGTCGCCTCCGCCTTCGTGTGGCTCCCGGTGCATCCGCTCGTCCTCGGAGTCGGGGCCAACCTCGTGGTAGCCCTCGCCGCGATGGTGGGCTCGCTCGTGGGGTACGGCGTCCTGATGCGCCTCGTCCTCCGCGGCAATGCCCAGGCAGGTCTACCGTTCTTGAACGGGGGGGCACTTGCGTTCTACATCGTAGCGTACGTGCTCATCTTCCACTCCTACACCCTCGGGTTCACGGGAGCGCTTTAACTTCCGGCGGCTCCGACCTCGCATGCCCCGGCGGGTCGAGGACGTTCGCGTCGACGACGCCCCCTCGCTCGACCGGTTCGTCCAGCGCCTCGGGGCGGGGGGCGGGTTCAGCGCGAAGGGCGTGGCGGAGGGGACGGACCTCCTCGCCCGGATCCTGGCCGACCGGCAGATGACGACGTTTCTGTCGTTCCCGGCCGACATCGTCGCGACCGGGACGCGAGGGGTCCTGGCCGAACTCGTTCGGGACGGGTACGTGGACGCGATCATCACCACGTGCGGGACGCTCGACCACGACCTCGCCCGGTCGTTCCGCCCGTACTTTCACGGCGCCTGGAACCTCGACGACGCCGACCTGCACCGGCGCCACCTCTACCGTCTCGGGAATCTCGTCATCCCCGAGGCCAACTACGGCACGATCATCGAACGCAAGATGCGGCCGATCCTCGACGGCCTTTGGAAATCCGGAACGCGCGGACTTTCGACGGTGGAGCTGAGCCGGGCAATCGGAGCCGCGATCCCCGCGACCGCCGGGGAGACGAGCATCCTGCGGGCCGCGTACGACCGGAAAGTCCCCGTGTTCGTGCCCGGGATCACGGACGGTGCGGTCGGCTCGCAGGTTTGGCTCTATTGGCAGGACCACCGCGGGCTCTACTTCGACCTGTTCTCCGACGAGCAGCTCCTCTCGGACCTCGTGTTCGAAGCGAAACGGAGCGGCGCGATCATGTTGGGGGGCGGGATCTCGAAGCACCACACCATCTGGTGGAACCAGTTCCGCGAAGGGCTCGACGCCGCCCTCTACCTCACGACTGCGGTCGAGTGGGACGGCAGCCTCTCCGGCGCGCGCACGCGAGAAGCGATCTCCTGGGGGAAGGTCAAGCCGAACGCCCGGCACACGACCGTGGACGGGGACATCACGGTCCTGTTTCCGCTGATGGTCGGCGCGGCGCGGGAACGGTTGAAGGTCTGAGCCGCGGCGCCCTCCGAGCCTTTATCTCCGAGGGGTCAGTCGCCCCGAACCAGCCGTGGGCCCGTAGCTCAGTCGGTAGAGCAGGCGGCTCTTAACCGCAAGGTCAGGGGTTCGAATCCCCTCGGGCCCG